>JBDGSU010000025.1:0-36761 GCA_042217395.1 Halosimplex sp. | reverse complement strand
AAACACGCTGTTCGAGCGACGCTGTGAAATCAACAATGTGCTACGGATGAGCGATCGTAGAATTTGAACGCGTTCGCACGGTCGATCGCACGACAGCGTGCGATTGTCAGATCGATGTCTTTCAAATTCTACGATAGTTCGGGAGCGCTCGGCCGACCCGGTGCTCGCGGGATACGGCAGGGGACGAGTTTCGGCCGGTCGACCGCGTCCGCGGGCTGACGGTATCGGCGAATTCGGACGCGATCGCGCGGTCGATCGCACGCCATCGTGCGGTCGTTCGAGCCGTGTCTTTCGAATGCTCCGACAGGCGCTACGGGTGCGTGCTACTCGGGGGGCTGGAACTCGGTGTCGTAACTGGCCTGCGTGAGGCCGCCGAGGACGAGCGCGGTGCTGATGCCGAAGCCGCGCTCGTAGTCGAGGCCCTTGCTGTCCGAGGCGGGCCACTCGAAGTCCCGGACGTTGCCCCACGCGCCCCAGGTGTACTGGTGGAAGACGAAGTGCGGGAGATAGAAGTTGTAGTACCGGGCGCACTTGCGGTAGAGCTCCTGGATCTCGTCGTCGGACTTGCCGGGTTCGCGGATCTCGTGGACGATGCTGGCCAGGTTGATCTCCTCGCCGTCGGAGAGGTCGGGGTTCAGCCCCGCCTCCGCCGGCGCGTCGATCGACCCGACGTCAGACGGGATCTGGACCTGCAGGGGCTTGCCCTGCGAGTCCATCTCGGTGTCGGATTCGACCCGCTGGGTGGGGTCGTCGGCTTTGCCCATCACGAGCGTGCCGGACCACCAGCCCGGCGCGGTGTTGTAGTAGCCGAAGGGGTTGCCGTAGCCGTGCCAGAAGATCGAAGAGTCGTAGTTGAGACCGTTTTGCGCCGTGAGGTTGTTCGTCCAGGTCGACCAGCTCTGGCTGGAGAAGTTCACGCCGACGCCGAGGTTCGAGAGGTTGGCCTTGATCGTCTGACCGGCGCCCGCGTAGTCGCCGATCGACGACGGGTAGATGAGGTCGATCTCCGCGGGATCGCCGTTCGGATCGACCCACTGGTCGCCCTGCTTGCTGTACCCGCCCTCGCGGAGGTACTCGGCGGCCGCCTCGGGGTCGGACTCCATCGGCCACTCGTGGAGGCTGTCGAGGAACTCGCCGGAGAAGGTCGCCTGGGACTGGGCGTCGAGCAGGTAGGTGTGGTGCTCGATGGGGACCGAGCGCGCGTCGCCCCAGCCGTTCGTCCCCGCGGCCTTCCAGTCGACGGCCGCGACGACGGCCCGGCGGAACCAGAGGTTCCCCAGGTGCGGGTCGTGCCAGTTAAACCGCCACTTGTCGCCGCCGCTGGCCCGCAGCCAGCGGGTGAGCTCCTGCATGTGGTCGGGCAGCGTCTCCCGCGAGAAGAGGGCATTGGGCGCGACGATGTTCCCGTTGAGGTCGAGCGCGCCGTTGGTCGCCAGCGTCTGGCGCCGGTCGCCCTCGCCCCACATGATCGCGAGTTTCCGTACGTTCGTGTTGGCGGCGTTCGGGTGTGCGAGCGCCCTCTCTCCGCCGTCGACCGCCGCCTCGTCGCGCAATCGGAGCGTCAGCCGGGCCGACCCGACGTCGTCTTCCGAGCGCAGTTCGTAGGGCCCGCTCCCCCACCCGTTCTCCAGCAGTCGCTGTAGCGAGATGCGGTCGCTCGCCAGGTCGTCGGTGACCTGCGACACCTGGTCGGCCGAGGAGGCGTCGCGGTACCGCTGGAGGTACGGCTCCGTGAAGTCGGGATGGAGCGGCACGTCGCCGTCGTTGGGCGCCGCCTGCGACTCGAGGACGTGTTTCGCCTGCGGGTTGTCGGGCAGCTGTCCGCTCCCGTCCGGGTTCCACCAGTGGTACTCCCACTGGTCGGTGGCCTCCTGCGTGAAGGCCGTGTCCTCGGAGAACTTGTTGCCCTGCTGGAAGTAGTCGACGTGGAAGTGCCGTTCGCGCGCGTCGGCGTCGAGCGGATCGCCGTTCCAGTAGGTCGCCCGGTCGTCGTGGGACTCGTAGACGTCGTAGGGCGGGTCGATCTCGTAGCCCGTGAACCACGTCATGACCGAGACGCTGTCGGTCCCCGGCTTCCAGGGCGTCTCGACCTCCAGCCCGCTGTAGCGCATCCGCTGGGTGTGAACGTTCTGGAGCGCCTGGAGGTCGGTCATGAACGCCATCCCCGTCGTGTGGTCCTGGGGCGTCCAGACGTTGGCGTCGAACACCGACGGCGAGTTCGCCTGGAAGACCCGGATCGTGTCGGTCACCGGATCGCCCGTCGGCGTCGGTTCCTCGGTCGACTCCGCGGTCGACGCGTCCGTCGGTTCCGCCGTCTCGGATCCCTCCGTGTCTCCCGCGTCCGCCTGCTCCTCGGAGGGTGTCGACTCCGGACCGGCCGTCGTCCCGGTCCCGCTCCGGGACGGACAGCCGGCGAGGCCTCCGGCTCCGATACCGGCCAGCAACTGTGCGTACCGCCGTCGCGACAACTGGTCTCGCAGATTGTCAGAGTTCCGCATACTAACGCCGTTCATCGGATAGTATATATGTATTTGGTACGTTTTCCAATACTTTTCCGACGGTCGGTCCGGCCCGGTCGGTGGCGACCGCCGCTGTGCAACGGTCTCGTCCCACCGGAGGATGCCAGTGTGGCCGCTCGCGGGCGCGTGACCCGGTCGGCTCCCGCGGGTCGGGCGACGCCGCGCTCCGGACGATAAACCGAGCTACCGATCGAACTCGTTTCAGGATGTGAAACGCTATCGCTCGGATCGACCGATACGGACGATTGCGAGCGGGTCCCGGGTCGTCCGCAATACTGCGTACGGTCGATCCCGAACTGTCCCGGAAGACTCCGTACGACGGTCCGACCGCCGGGTCGCGCCCGACTGCTCACGTTCCGGGATCTCGTCAAATGATTACAGTACTAACGGTGTAATTAGATGCGTCTCGCGGGGGAGAGACGGCCGCGACGGGGCGTCTGCCGTTTCACTATATGAACCGCTTCGAACGGACGCCGCTGACCGTACGTCGCTACGAGTTCGATCGGATCCGACGATATCGGATGAACGTGTTCGGAGGAACCGATGCCAGTCAGGAGGGAGGCGTCGTTCGGGAGATCGGCGGTCCGCGTCACCGCGTCCCGGCCGTCCGATGGACGCTCCCGACGGTTCGCTGGATCGCTCGACGAGGCTGGCGACGCCGTCTCCGGGCAGCGATCCGGTCGCCGACCGGTGCGTGAGCCACGGCTGCGACCGTCACCGGAATTGAAATTACATCGTTGATACTGTAATCACAGTGGTATCGTCGAATGTGAACCGGTCACCCACGTCCGATATAATCGGATCACGAGGTTCACGCTCGATCGGCGGGCGGGAAGGCTAGCTTTATCTCGCTCTCTCGGGTAGCGGAGACGTGATGGCGACCTCACTGTTCGAGTACGACCGGAGAGACTGGCGAACAGATGCGACCGGGACCCTCCGATTCGCGCTCGTCGGTATCGGCTGGTGGACGTCCGAGTTCGTCCTCCCGGCCATCGAAGACGTCGAGCACTGCGAGACGACGACCGTGGTCAGCAGTTCGAAGGAGAAGACCGACCGGGTGCGCGAAGAGTACGAGACCGTCGAGCGCGGGCTCACCTACGAGGAGTTCGCGGCCGGCGAGGCCGCGGACGCCTACGACGCCGTCTACGTGTGCACGCCCAACGCGACGCACCTCGAACACGTCGAGGCCGCGGCCGAACGGGGGAAGGCCGTGCTCTGCGAGAAGCCGATGGAGGCGACCGTGGAGCGCGCCGAAGCGCTCGTCGAGGCCTGCGAGTCGCGGGACGCGCCGCTGATGGTGGCCTATCGGATGCACACGGAGCCCGCGGTCAGGCGGGCCCGCGCGATGATCCGCGACGGCGTCATCGGCGAGCCGATACTCGTCCACGGGGAGAACTCACAGCCCCTGCTCGAGATGATCGAAGACCCCGACCAGTGGCGGCTGAACCCCGACCTCACGGGATACGGGACCTCCGTGATGGACCTCGGGATCTATCCGCTGAACACGACGCGGTTCCTGCTCGACGCCGACCCGGTCCGAGTGCAGTCCACCATGGCTTCCTCTCACGAGGCGTTCGACGAGGTCCCCGACGAGGTGGCGACCTTCTCGGTCGTCTTCGACGACGGCACGCACGCGGCCTGTAGCTCCTCGCAGCACGGAGTCGACCACACGCGCCTCGAAGTCGTCGGGACCGAGGGGCGGATCGAACTCGAGCCCGCCTTCCACATGGAGACGCAGCTGACGGTCGCGCGCGACGAGGAGACCGTCGCCTTCGAGACCGACCAGGTCGACCAGATGGCCGAGGAGTTCGAGTACTTCGCCCAGCGAGTGCTCGCGGACGAACCGCTCTACGCCGACGGCGCGCACGGGCTGGTGGACATGAAGACGATCGCGGCGATCCACGAGGCGGCGGCGGCGGGCGAGACCGTGGACGTCGAAAAGTAGGGACAGACGGCGTCTTTCGGCCGGGGTCAGCTCACCGCAGCTCGTCGGCGCGCTTCTCCCAGTCCTCTTCCCACAGGTCGATGGTGTGGACGCGGTCCTCGGTGTACTCGTGTTCCTCGACGACGTCCATGTCGAGTTCGATGCCGTAACCCGGCCCTTCGGGCACCTGGATGTAGCCGTCCTCGACGACGAGCGGGTCGGTCAGGAGCTCGTCGACCCACGGCTCGTCGTAGGTCTGGAACATCTCCTGGATGCGGAAGTTCGGGATGGAGGTGCAGAAGTGCGAGTAGATGGCGCCGGCGACGGGCCCCTGCGGGTTGTGCGGGGCGATGTCGACGTGGTCGGCCTCGGCGAGGCCGGCGATCTTCTTGCCCTCGGTGATGCCGCCCGTGTTCATCAGGTCGGGCTGGAAGACGTCGATGTCCGTGCGGGTGACCAGCTCGAAGAAGTCGTACTTGGTCATGTGGCGCTCGCCGGTGACGACCGGGATGGGCGACTTCCGGGCGACCTCGGCGAGGCTGTTGATCGAGTCCGGCGGGCACGGCTCCTCGTACCAGGCCGGGTCGAACTGGTCGAGCTTCTTCGCGATGTCGACCGCCTGCGCCGCGGAGAAGCGGCCGTGACACTCGATCAGGAGGTCGACGTCCGGACCGACGGCCTCGCGGACGGCGCCGACGATGTCGACGGCGTGGTTCTTCTCCTCGGTGGTCATCGACTGCCAGGCCGTCCCGAACGGGTCGAACTTCATCGCGTCGTAGCCGTCGTCGACGACGCGTTCGGCGGCGCGGGCGAAGCCCTCCGGCTCGCCGTCGGCCTCGGTGTACCAGCCGTTGGCGTACGCTCGCAGCTCCGTGCCGTGGACCGGGCCGCCCAGCAGGTCGTAGACCGGCTGGTCGAGCACCTTGCCCTTGATGTCCCAGCAGGCCATGTCGACCGCCGAACAGACGGTCGTGTTGATGACGTTCTTGGAGAACCACTCGTTGCGGTACATCTCCAGCCAGATGGACTCGGTGTCGAACGGGTCCCGGCCGACGAAGAAATCGGACATCTCCTCGATCGCCGCCGCGACGGTGCGGGGCTTGTCGTGCGTGGTCGCCTCGGCCAGGCCCGTCACGCCGGCGTCGGTCTCCAGTCGGACGAAGACCCACGGCTTCCAGGGGTTGGCTACCAGGTACGTCTCGACGTCGGTGATTTCAACGTCTGACATAGTCGAGTTGGGCCCGAGAGAACTATTAAATGTACCGGTCCGGAACGAACTCGTTCGGGTCGCAGCGCGTCCGATAACGTCGGACGATTAATGTGGCTCGGGAACGGACGTGAACGTATGCACGTCGAACGGGACCCGCCGATCAAGTCCACCGCGATGAGCCTCGACGTCGTCGAGGCGGTTCACGAACTGGACGGGGCCACGCTGCCGGAGATCGTCGAGCAGTTCGAGAAGCCTCGCAGCACCGTTCACGACCACCTCAAGACGCTCACCGACGCGGGCTATCTCGTCAAGGACGGCCGCGAGTTCCACGTCAGCGTCCGATTTCTCAATCTCGGCGGGCGCGCACGCGCGAAGTCGCGGTTCTTCCAGGTCGCCGAGGGAGAGGTCCGACAGCTCGCGATGGACACGGGCGAGCACGCGAACCTCATGGTCGAGGAGAACGGTCGCGGTATCTTCCTCTACAAGGTCAAAGGCCAGCGCTCGGTGACGCTCGACACCTACGAGGGGATGGAGGTCGACCTGCACACGACCGCGATGGGGAAGGCCATCCTCGCGTGGATGGACGAGCGGCGCCGCGACGAGATCATCGACGAACACGGCCTGGAGCCGGTGACGAGCGAGACCATCACCGACAGGGACGTCCTCGAGGAGGAGCTTGCGGACATCCGCGACCGCGGCTACGCCATCGACAACGAGGAGCGCGTCGACGGCGTGCGCTGCGTCGCGGCCCCGATCATCACCGACGGCAGCGTGGTCGGCGCCGTGAGCGTCTCGGCCCCCAAGAGCCGGATGAACGGCGACCGCTTCGACGAGACGATCCCCTCGGAAGTGCTCAGCACCGCCAATATCATCGAAGTCAACCTCCAGCACGCCTGATCCGGTTCTATCGGATGGACGTGCGATCCGTTGGCACACCGCCCCGTGCCGACGTGTAGCAATCTGATGGAAAATTATTTACGCACGAACTCTCCACATGAGATTATGCGTTACTACCGGATTCGACAGGGGGAGGGTCAGTCCCTCATCGCGGAGGACGAGGTCGCGGCGTACGACCTCACTGCGACGGACAGCGCACCGACGTCGTTTTTCGAACTCTCGTCCGCGGCGTCGCTGACCGATCGGACAGTAGACGACGTGGCCCGGGGACTGGTCGACGAGGCCCCGACGGTGGAACTCGAGACGGTTCGAGAGCAGCTGATACGCCCGATCGACCCCGACGAGATCTGGGGTGCCGGGGTCACCTACGCCATCAGTCAGGAAGCGCGGGAGGAAGAAGGCGGCGAAGGGCTCGCCGAAGCGTACCTCAACGCGTACGAGGGGGAACGGCCCGAGGTCTACTTCAAGGCGACGCCCAGCCGGACGGTCGGTCCGAACGAACGAGTCGGTATCCGCGGCGACTCCGAGTGGGACGCCCCCGAACCCGAGATGACGATCGTCCTCCACGAGGAGGAGATCGTCGGGTTCACCGTCGGGAACGACATGTGCAGCCGGTCCATCGAGCGCGACAACCTGCTGTACCTGCCCCAGTCGAAGATCTACGCGAAGAGCTGTGCGATCGGCCCCTGTATCGCCACCGAGGAGACCGTCGGCGACCCCCTCGACATGGAGATGCGGATGGAGATCGCCCGCGACGGGGAGACCATCTTCGAGGAGGGCACCTCGACCGCCGAGATGGTCCGCACCTGCGAGGAACTGGTCGACTTCTACACCCGCTACAACGAGGTCCCCGAGACGAGCGTCCTCCTCACCGGGACGTCGATCATCCCGCCGGACGACGTCACCCTCGAGGAAGACGACGAGATAGCCATCGAGATCGAGGGCATCGGGACGCTCACCAACACCGTCGAACAGCTCTAGGAGTTCCCCGGCCGAACGTCTACCCGGTCCCGGTCCCGGTCGCGTACGCCGAACCGCCGGCGAATCCGGGTTCGATCACCGCGGAGGCCCGTCGTACCGATCATTTTTTAATGGCGGTCCGAGATATCGCCACACTGCATGGCAAACGCTCGCGTCACCGTTCACACAGAGGCAGGTATCGATCGGATCGAACCGGAGCTCCACGGCCACTTCGCCGAACACCTCGGCCGGTGTATCTACGACGGCGTCTGGACCGACGACACCGTCGACGAGGTGGGCTTCCGGGACGACGTCGTGGAACTGCTCGACGACCTCGAGCTCCCGGTGCTGCGGTGGCCGGGCGGCTGTTTCGCCGACGACTACCACTGGGAGGACGGCGTCGGTCCCCGCGAGGACCGACCGCGCCGGCGGAACCTCTTCTGGGGGCAGGGCCGCGAGATGATCCCCGAGGAGTCCAACGCCTTCGGCACCGACGAGTTCCTCGAACTATGCGAGCGGATCGGCACCGAGCCGTATCTGGCCGCCAACGTCGGCTCGGGCGACCCCCAGGAGGCCGCCAACTGGGTCGAGTACTGCAACTACGACGGCGACACCGAGATCTCAGATCGCCGCCGCGAGAACGGTCGCGAGGAGCCCTACGAGGTGAAGTACTGGGGCCTGGGCAACGAGAACTGGGGCTGTGGCGGCCAAATGTCTCCCGAGCAGTACGCCCGCGAGTACCGCCGGTTCGCGACCTACGTCGGGACCCAGAGCGCCCACATGCTCGACCACGACCTCGAGCTGATCGCCTGCGGGTTCCAGAACCACGAGTGGAACCACCGGTTCATGGAGGAGGTGAGCAAGTCCGAGTGGGGCGTCGAGTTCCCGCTCGACCACCTCACGCTGCACCACTACTACGGTCGGACGATGAGCGTCGCCGAGGCCGACGACGACTACGACCAGTTCTTCGTCGAAGCGCTGGAGATGGACCGGCACATCGAGCGCCTCGCCTCCGCGATCAACGCCTTCTCGACGACGCGTGACATCGGCGTCATCATCGACGAGTGGGGCGCCTGGCACACCGAGGCCCAGGGCGGGACCGGGCTCGAACAGCCCGGCACGGTCCTCGACGCCCTCTCGGCCGCCGCGGTGCTCGACGTCTTCAACCACCACGCCGACGTGATGACGATGGGCAACATCGCCCAGACGGTCAATGTCCTCCAGTGTCTCGTCGAGACCCAGGGCGACGACGCGTTCAAGCGCCCGACCTACCGCGTCTACGATCTCTACGCACCCCACAAGGGCAACGAGGCCGTCACCACCTCCGTCGAGACTCCCACTCGCGAGGCCGGCGACGACGAGCTTCCGCTCGTGGGCGCTTCCGCCTCCGTCGACGACGACGGCGGCGTCTACGTCACCGCGACCAACCTCGACACCCGCGGGGCCCACACCGTCGAGTTCACCGTCAAAGACGCGACCGGCGACGACGTCGACGCGCAGGTCCTCTTCGAGGGGCAGGAGCCCGATCTCGTGGTCGACGCCGACAACGCCGACTCCTTCGCCGCCGAGGACCTCGACGTGAGCGTCGACGGCGATGGCACCGTCACCGCCGAGCTCGAACCGGGCACCGTCGCCGGCATCTCCGTGGAGTGAGGCCGCGATAGCGGACTCTCGCCGCGGACGCGCTGTCGTGGATTCGTCACTCGGGGCGACCCGCGCATACGCAGAGTAGCGTGGGGTCGCCACACATCATCTCCTCGTGAGCGCCGCTCGGAACGAGTTCGGGGACATCGGATTCGAGACGTCCCTCCGCCAGTCGGTCCGAGATGCGTCCCCGTCCGTCGTCTCAGGCGCTTCCGTCCGCCGCTCCGGCACTCTTCCGGGTGGAGGGGCACGCGCGCACTGCGCGGAACGCGCTCGTTCCAGATGTTCGTCCACCCCCCTGTGCGAGCGGCGGTTCTCTGTCGCCGTCGCGGTCCTCTGTTTCCCGCTGCGTCCGATCGGCGTGTTACATTCTGTCTCGCTATTGGTCGCTGGAGACGCCTTCCGGGACCCCTCCTCGAGGTGAGATGTCCCGTCACCGACTCCATCGCTGTCCCGCGGTTCGCATCTCACTGTGCGCTCACGTCCGACGGTCTCCGGAAAGTAACCGGAGAGAACTTCCGCAACGGCGAAGACGGGCGGTCCTCGACCGGTACTCGGTGCCCGGACTCGTCGCTCGGGGTGACCGGAAACGACGTGCGCCGTATCGCGCCCGCGAAGCGCGAAGGCCGCGCGTAGCCCCGTTCACGCCGGACTCGACCACGGCGCCGTCGCCGGCTTTTTGTCCATCCTCAGACCGATCCCGCGACAGACCTGACAGGATCGACAGTAAGACAGTCCAAGAACTATTCGCCCCCGCACCGTCTGCCGATCGTGGCAGACCTGGTTGCCGTTCGTGAAAGTACCCTCTCCCGATCGACCCCGGGCCACTCTCGATCGCTCACTCCCCATCACTCGGGTCGCTGCGTGCGTCACGTCCTCGACTTCCTACCCTCGTAGCCCGTCGTCCGGTGGACCGGGAGATAGCACCACTGGGCGATCCCTCGGTGGCTGTCGCCGCCGGGAAGTGTCCCGCCATCGCCACCGTCTCCGTCGAGCACTTCGATCCGCTGGGCTCGGTCGCCGGCGGTCCCCACGTCGGGGCTCGTGCGGACGGCCTCGACCGAGTCGGCCCCCTCGCCCGGTTCCTCGTACGGAAACCACCAGAGAGCGGTTCCGTCGTGGTATGCCTCCCGCAGGCGGCCGGCGTCGGGGACGCCCTGTGCCTCGACGTACTGGTCGATGCGGTCGGCCACCTCCTCGGGATCACGGACGCCGCCGCGACCGCCGTCGGGGCCGTACTCGTAGTCCTGGAACTTCCAGGAGGCCAGCGTCGGGTTGTACAGTGCCTGCGCTTCGAGGACGTTCTTCACGTTGTGCGGCGAGTAGAGGTGCTCGCCGAACTTCCCGAACAGCTCTTCGGGGACGGGATCGCCGGTTCGATCTGGATCGAGTCGGACGGTCGCCCGGTCGGCGGACTCGCCGCCGTCGTGGGTGAACAGGTCTGCCATCGTCGCGTCCGCACCCACGGGGGACTCCGGCATAAAGGGCGGTGGCGGGGGTCGAATCGACCGGAAGTCGTACTCGCCCGCTGGCGACCGTCGCACGGTCTCACGCCGCGCTCGCAGTACGCCGTCGCCGTCGACGAGTGACCATCGACGAGAGTACCGCCAGTTCCTCCTCGAACGGTGTACGGTCGTCGGATCTCCGCGGAGTGACTGCGATCGACAGACCCCCTTTTGGCGTCGCTGTCCCCGTCTGACCCGGCCCCCGTGAGTGAACGCGGACCGTGCTCTCTCCGGTCTTGCCGTCGTCTCGAAGCGATTCGCGGCCGGAGTTCCCGGATATCGTCGCCCGACGGACCGCGGGGCGGCCGGTGCTATTCTACAGGTCACTCGACGGTGTGCGCGGCTACGTCACGGATTCCACTGGCTGAGGCGACCAGCCATTACTACCCGCGGTCGTCGGGTGCGTCGATCGCGCCAGATCAGTTTCCCAGCAAGAAACGACCGTCCGGTCGTCGATGCCCCAGTCGAACGGGAAGATCGGCGGCTGCGGCGCGACGAGAGGGGGCGGGCCCCCACGCGACGGGCCGTCTGCGGGTACGAGGCGGCGACCGATCAGTTCGACGAGGGGCGGACCGATCTCCGGCAATCGTCTCACTCGCTCTCGCGGTGGGCGAGCGCCGTCTCGACGGACTTGGCGGCGTTGACGAGCAGTTCCGTCGTTTCCTCTTCGAGACGCCGGCCGTAGAGGCTGTCGGTCGGGCCGCTGAGTTCGATCGCGCCGACGGCGTAGCTGTCGGGGTCGCGGAGCGGGACGGCGACGCTGTTGAGGCCGCCGTATGGCGTTTCGTCACCGGCTTCGTGGCGGTGTCCCTCGAATGCGCCGGCGCTGAGTCCGTCGCGTCGCGGGGCGTCGCGTTCGATAGCCATCCGCTGGCTCCGGATCGACCGGAGCTCCGACAGCAATCGATCGAGGTCCGCGGGCGACTGCGACCCGGAGAACGCCGATTCGACGTCCGACTCGGGGCGGTACGAGAGGATGGCCTTCCCCCCGACAGAGACCGGGGCGGGGAGGCGGTCGCCCCCGTGGACGGGCCCGGCGGCGTCGCCGCTCGCCCGCGTCTGGTGAACGTAGACGGCGTCGCCGTTCTCCTCGACGACGAGCGAGACGGTCTCGCCGGTGCGCCGGGCGAGCCGTTCGACCTCCGGTCGCGCGACCGAATAGATCGGTCGCCGATCCCGGACGCGGTGACCGATCTCGTGCCACCGCAGCGAGAGGGAGTAGGTCGAACCGCTCTTCGTGACGAACCCCAGATCGCGCAGCGTGTCGAGGTGCTTGTACACGGAGCTCTTTGCGATCCCCGTCTCGGTCGTGACGTCGGTGACCCGCGTCTCCCCCAGTCGGTCGAGCGCCCGGACGATCCGGAACGCCGTCACGTCGGATTTCACGTGGTGGTCGGGGCCGCTCATGCCTCCGAGGTAGCGGCCCGACACGGAAAACGTTTCCCGTGAAGAAACGCGACGATCTAGAACGAACCCTTATTTCGACATCGGGCGTACGGGACCAAGGACCAAAGATGATGCGGAGACGGGGATCACGCACGGCGATCGACCGGTTCGGTCGCGGGCGATGCGCGGCGACCGACTGCCGCGTCGCGACCGACCGGGGCCGACGGAGGAGCGACTGATGTGCGACGGGTCCGGTTCGGTCCCCTCGCCCCGCAGCAGGGTCGATCTGGACGGGGAGTGGGAGTTCGTCACCGACCCGGAGGGGACGGGTGTCGACGCCGGCTGGTACGAGCCCGACGGCGCCTGGCCGAGCCGGTCGCGGTCGGTGACCGTGCCCCACTGCTGGCAGGAGATCGACGAGCTGACCGGGTACACCGGCACCGCCTGGTACCGCCGCGCGGTCGACGGACCTGTCGTCGGCGACGACCGCGACGCGCTCCTGCGATTCGCGGCTGTGGACTACGAGACGACGGTCTGGGTCAACGGGACGGAAGTGGGGACCGACCACGGGGGGTATCTCCCCTTCGAGTTCGACGTGACGGCCGCGCTCTCCCCCGGCGAGAACCGGGTCGTCGTCCGAGTCACCGATCCGGAGGACCTCTCGGAGATCCCCCACGGCAAGCAGGGCGAGCCCTGGTACACGCGAGTCAGTGGCATCTGGCAGTCGGTCTCCCTCGACGTCCGTCCTCGGACTCGCGTGACCACCGCCGAGGTCACGCCGGACCTCGCGACGGACACGGCGACCGTCCGGCTCGCGGTCACGCGCGGCGACTCGGATCCCTGCGCCCTCGACTGCGTCGTTTCGGCGCACCGTGACGGCGAGCGCGTCGCCGCGACGCGGACTTCGGTCGCGCCGGACGCACACTTCGAGACGGAGCTCTCGTTCGACGACCCGGACTACTGGTCGCCGACGGACCCGGCCCTCTACGACCTCGACGTCCGACTGGTCCGCGGGGACGAGACGCTGGACCGCTACGTCGACACGTTCGGACTCCGGTCGTTCGAGACCGAGGACGGGGAGTTCCGGCTGAACGGCGAGCCGTTCGCGATGCGCGGCGTGCTCGACCAGGGGTACTACCCGCGCACGCAGTACCGGCCGCCCGACGCGGACACGTTCGAGCGCGAGATCCGGGCTGCGAAAGAGCTCGGGTTCAACCTCGTCCGCAAGCACCTCAAACCCGCCCACCCGGAGTTTCTCGCCGAAGCGGACCGACGGGGCGTGCTCGTCTGGGAGGAGCCGGCGAACCCCGCTCGCGACACCGAACGGTCGCGGCGGGAGTTCCTCGAGCAGGTCCACGGGCTCGTCGACCGCGACTACAACCGGCCGAGCGTCGTCGTCCGGTCGCTCTACAACGAGGAGTGGGGGCTCGGACACGCCGACGGCGAGGAGACGCTGTGGACCGACGAGGAGAAGCAGTCGTTCCTCGCGGACTGTTACCGCTCGGTCCGCGAGCGCGACCCCGCCAGAGTCGTCTGCGACAACTCGGGGTGGGCCCACGTCGCGACCGACGTCAACGACTTCCACCGGTACTTCGCCAGCCCGGACCGGGCGAGGCAGTGGACCGACGACCTCGACCACATCTGTGCGTTCCCACGGGACAACTACGCCACGGCGGCCGACGACACCCGCGACGCCCCGGTAGTGGTCTCGGAACTCGGGACGTGGGGGCTGGGCGACGTGTCGGCGCTCCGGGAGGCGTACGACGGCGACCCGAACTGGTTCCGCCACGAGTTCCTGACCGACCCAGTCAAGCGCCCCGCCGGAGTCGACGACCGGTTCGCCGAGACGGGTCTCGCCGACGCGTTCGGCGACTTCGCGTCGCTCGAGCGCGCCTGGCAGTGGCGAGAGTTCGTCTCGATCAAACACTTGCTCGAGGAGATCCGCGTCCGGCCGTCGCTCGACGGCTACGTCCTCACGGAGCTGACCGATATCGAGTGGGAGTTCAACGGGCTGCTCGATTACCTCCGAGACGAGAAGGTCTTTCACGACGAGTTCGCGGCCGCGAACGGGCCGGTGGCCGTCGTCGCGAGACCCGCCAGTCGCGTCGGCTGGAGCGGTGATCCGGTGCCCGTCACGGTCACCGCGGTGAACGATTCCGACCGCGAGGTCGCGGGGACCGTCGCGTGGTCGCTCGGTGAGCAATCGGGCACCGCACCCGTCTCGGTCCCGGCCCACGAGACGGCGGCGCTATCGGTCTCCGACCTCTCGTATCCGCCAGCCGACGAGGGCGTCCGAGCGGCGCAGCTCTCGGTCGAACTCGAAGGCGCCCCGGGTGACGTGCGGACGAGCGAGCCGATATACGCGGCCGGCCGGGACGACGTCACCGCTCCGGACGCGACCGTCTACGCGACGGGCCCGCTCGCGTCGCGACTCGCCGGCGGCGGCGTGGACGTGACCCACGAACTGACCGACGGGGTCGACGTCGCGTTCGCGGACACGGTCGACGGGGAGCTCGACCGGTTCGCCGACCGTGGCGGAGCGGTCGTCCACATCGCGACGAGCGACGGCGAGATGGACGGCACCGGCCCGTTCGCCTACCGCGAGATCCCGCGGCGCGAGAGCTGGTTCGAGACCGCCTCGCTGTACTATCAGGACTCGGATCTGCTCGACGGGATCTGTCCGGCCAATCGACTGGGCTGGGCCTTCGAGGACCGCTACCCGTTCGCGGTCGCGACCGACCTCGATCCGACGACCGACACCGTCCACGTCGGGTACGTCGAAGGCTGGCTCGCCAACTGGGCGAGTCCGCTGGTCGTCCGCGAGCACGGGCGCGGGTCGGTGACCGCGTGCACGTTCCGCATCCGGGACGCGTACGGCGACGCGCCGGTCGCGACACTGCTCTGCAACCGCCTCGTCGACCGACTGAGCGGATGACGACGCCGCGCGCGGCGCTCGTTCGGCCCCGACGGCGACGTCTGCCCGGTTCGGCGTCGGCGCCCAAAGATATTTTACCGTGGCCTATCGTACCCCACTGCATGGCAAGCGTCAGTATCAGCAACGTTATCAAGAAGTACGACGGCGACATTCTGGCCGTCGACGACGTCAGCCTGGACATCCGGGACGGGGAGTTCGTCACCATCGTGGGTCCCTCGGGTTCGGGCAAGTCCACGCTGTTGCGGATGATAGCCGGGCTCGAAGACATCTCCGGGGGGACGATCTCGATCGGCGATACGGTCATCAACGACATCCAGCCCCAGGACCGCGGGGTGGCGATGGTGTTCCAGAACTACGCCCTGTACCCGCACATGACCGCCCGGAAGAACATGTCCTACGGGCTGAAACTGACGACGGACCTCTCGGACGAGGAGATCCAGGACCGCGTCGAGGAGGCAGCCGAGATGATGGGCATCGAGGAGCAGCTCGACAAGAAGCCGGGGAGCCTCTCCGGCGGGCAACAGCAGCGAGTCGCCACCGGTCGAGCGATCGTCCGCGACCCCGAAGTGTTCCTCATGGACGAGCCGCTCTCGAACCTCGACGCGAAACTGCGCGTCCACATGCGGACCGAACTCCAGCGCATTCAGGAGGAACTCGGGACGACGACCATCTACGTCACCCACGACCAGGAGGAGGCGATGACGATGAGCGACCGCATCGTCGTCCTCAACGAGGGGACGATCCAGCAGGTCGGTCCGCCGGACACCATCTACAACGAGCCCGCGAACCTGTTCGTCGCCGACTTCGTCGGCAGCCCCTCGATGAACAAGTTCGACGTTCGGCTCAACGGGAACGTGCTGGAGGGCGACGCGTTCGATTACCGGCTCTCGGACGAACACCTCGACCAGGTCCACCAGTACGCCGAAGACGGGGAGCGACTCATCCTCGGCATCCGGCCCGAGAACATCCGCCTCACCGACGAACCGGGCGAGAACGCGATCGAGGCCCACCTGGACGTTCGCGAGCCCATCGGGAGCGACAACTACCTCTATTTCACCATCGGCGACGAGGAGTGTCGGGTCCGCGTGCCCGGCGACGTGAAGCCGACCGTGGGAACCGACCTGACGATCGAGTTCGACGAGGAGAACTTTCACCTCTTCCGGGAAGAGACCGGTCGGAACGTCCTCGTGTCGAGCGAACCGACCGCGGCGACCGCGGCGAGCGCCGACTCGGTGGCGACCGCCGAGGACTGAACCCCTCGTTCGGCCCCGCAAACGGCTTCATTGGCCGCCGTTCTCTCCCCGATCGACCCAACCGCCCGGCCGACCGAACCTTCCCAGCGGTCGCCACGTCGGAGCGGCGTGTCATCCGGATTCGGAGCACGCGTGTACCAGGTCGAAATATCTTGAAATAATACTAACAAATCCGCAAATATCGGCATCGAATCGACGAAAATCTAACACTACCGTCCATGGCACCGATAGACTTAAATGCCGTTGGTATATATCCACGTCTATGTCATTCGATGGCAGTGATGTGAACAGACCACGTCGCAAGTTCGTCAAAAGCGTCGGGATCGCCGGTGCCGTCGGGCTCGCTGGCTGCAGCGGTGGCGGAGACGGCGGCGACGGTGGCGACGGTGGCGACGGCGGTGGCGGAGACGGCGGCGACGGCGGTGGCGGCGACGGTGGTGGCGGAGACGGCGGTGCGACGTCGACCCCGTCGACGACGCCGTCGGCCACGCCCCCGGAAGCCGAAACGGTCCTGACGTACTGGACCCTGTTCGGCGGCGGCGACGGGGTCGTGATGAAATCGATCATCGACAAGTTCAACAAGGAACGACCGCTGGGCGACAGCGTCGGTATCCGACGCCAGCGCGTCCCGTGGGACCAGTACTACGACAAACTGTACACGTCGATGACCGGCGGCGCCGCGCCGGACATGGCGATCATGCACGGGTCGTACCTGCGCCGGTACGGGGACGTCCTCACGAAGTACAACGACCTGATCGACTTCAAACTCAAGGACGAGTACCTCAACCCGTACGTCGATTTCGTCACCATCAACGGCGACATCAACGCGCTCCCGATGGACTTCCACCCGGCGGGGATCTACTACAACAAGACCATCTTCGAGGAGGCCGGCCTCGACCCCGAGAGCCCGCCGACCAACTGGGAGGAGTTCAAGAGCATGGGCGACACGATCGCCTCGGAGACGGACAACGACGTCTACGCCCCGACGCCGTACATGGACGGCGTCGGCTCCTACCGCGCGTGGAGTTCCTTCGTCAAGCAGGCCGGCGGCACGCTGTTCGACGACCAGTGGAAGGCTCACTTCACCGACGACGTCCCGATGCAGATGACCAATCTCTTCTGGGACATGACCGGTGACATGGACTGGACCAAGCAGTCCTCCTCGGAGAACTGGGCCAACCAGCGCTTCCAGAACGGCAACCTCGCGATGGTCACGAACGGGACCTGGTACGTCAACGTGATGCGCGAGCTCGAGGACTTCGACTGGGGCTTCTTCAAGCCCTTCGTCGCGCCCGACCGCCAGCAGAAGAAGGCCTGGGCCGACGGTCACACGATCGTCCTCCCGCGCAATCCCAAGCGTAGCGACAAGAAGACCAAGCTCGCGGCCAAGGCCGCCCACTGGATCACGACCCAGAACCCCGAGTGGGGGTCCGAGGCGGGTCACCTCCCGGCGGGCCGGGAGATCCACGAGTCCGGCGCGCTCGAGGACTCGAACATCTACGACAAGACGCTGAAGAAGTACCTGGAGATGGCCGAGAACGACCGGTACTTCTTCCACCCGCAGGTCCCGAAGGGCAACCCGAACAACAACAACTGGTACAACTGGCTCATCGACGTGTGGGCCCACACCACCGAGCCGGAGAAGGCGGCCAAGTCCGGCGTCCAGACGGTCAACAACGCGACGCAGTGACCGTTCGGTGACCCAGTAACACATTTTCACAATGTCCATACGAGAACAGCTGTCTTCGACAACGAGCACCGAAGAGGAGCGCAGCCGCCAGACGATCGCCTCGGTCAGACGCGAGACCATCGAGGGGTATCTCTGGTCGCTGCCCTATCTCGCCGCGTTCGCGGTGTTTCTCCTCTGGCCGCTCCTGAAGGGGATCTGGATGAGTTTCCACGAGTGGAACCCCCTGTTCCCGTCGGAGTCGACGTGGGTCGGCCTGGCGAACTACGTGGACCTGTTCAACGACCCCTTCTTCTGGAGCGCGCTGTGGAACACGATCTACTTCGTGATCATCTCCGTGCCGGTGATGGTCGTCCTGAGCCTGGCGCTGGCACTGGGCGTCAACCGCAACATCACCGGCAAGAAGGTGTTGCGGACCATCTACTTCAGCCCGTACGTGCTGACCATCTCCGTCGTGGCGATCGTCTGGCTCGAACTCCTCTCGGTGGATTTCGGCCCGATCAACTACTACCTGAACATGTTCTTCGGCATCAGGCCGGAGTGGCTGACCTCGAAGCTGCTGGCGATGCCGTCGCTGGCGATGACGACCATCTGGTGGCAGCTCGGGTTCAACTTCATCATCTTCCTGGCGGCCCGCCAGAACGTCCCCGAGCGCCTCTACGAGGCCGCGCGGCTGGACGGCGCCAACACCTGGCAGATGTTCCGGGACATCACGCTCCCGCAGATGCGCAACGCAACGCTGTTCGTCGTCATCATCCAGTTCATCTACCAGTTCCAGGTGTTCGGCCAGCCCTACATCATGACCACCGGCGGACCGGCCCAGTCGACGCGGACGATCGTCTACTACCTCTACCAGTCCGCGTTCAACCAGCAGTCCTACGGCTACGCCGCGGCGATGGGGTACATCCTCTTCGCCATCCTGGTCGGGATCTCGCTCATCAACTACTTCGTCATCGGAGGTGACGTCAATGAGTGACGCGACCGCCGACGACGCGCTGCCCGAGTCCGACCGGTCCCTGCTCGACCGGCTGACCAGCGGCGACGTCGACCTGGAGAACCTCGGCGTCCACGCCGTGCTCTACGGGTTCGCCGTGCTGTTCGCGGCGCCGTACCTCTACATGCTCACGGTGTCGTTCCAGCCCCGGTCGGACGCGATCGAACCGATCCCCCACTGGATCCCGCCGGAGTTCACGCTCCAGCACTACGACTACCTGCTCAACAACTCGCTGATCGTCAAGTGGACGATCAACACGTTCCTCATCGCGGGGACGGCGACGCTGCTGATCCTGATCGTCGACTCGATGATCGCCTACGCCATCTCGCGCATGGACTGGCCCGGCCAGTCGGCCGTCCTGGTGATCATCGTGGCGAGCTTCATGGTGCCGTACTACCTGAACATCGTCCCGCTGTTCACCATCGTGGCGAACCTCGGGCTGGTCAACAGCTACCTCGGCGTCATCCTGCCGGCGGTGGCCGGCCCGCTGGGCGTGTTCATGCTCTATCAGTTCTTCAAGGACATCCCCGAGGAGTACGAGGAGGCCGCCAGACTGGACGGCTTCTCGAACTTCCAGATCTACACGCGGATCATCCTGCCGCTCTCGCGGCCGGTGCTCACCGCGCTCGGGCTGTTCATGTTCGTCTACAACTGGAACGCGTTCCTCTGGCCGCTGATCGTCCTGCAGGACAACGCGTCGTACACCCTGCCGATCGGGCTCGTCTCGACGCTGAACGCCCAGATCTACCGGCCGGGCCGCACCATGGCGATGGCGCTGCTCGCCTCCGTCCCGCTGTTGCTCGTCTTCCTCGTCTTACAGCGGTACCTGGTGCGGGCGGTCGAACTCCAGGGCGTCACGGAGTAAGGTTCAACCCCCCCTCCGTTCGTCCCGTCACGTATGAATCTCTGCACCGACCGCCGCCGGCGCGGGACCGACCATCGGCGCGGTCTCGCCCGCCGCCGGCGCGGGATCGACCGTCGCGGCCGCGACGAGACCGACCGCGTTCGCGGTCCCGGTGAACACCGATGAGCGACGACGACGAGGGCGTCCTGACGGTCCACAGCGCCCTCTGGTCGGCGCTGGGGTATCTCCCCGGATACGCGGTCTCGGTCGTCGTCGTGAGCGTCCTGTGGTCCGTCGCGTCGATCCCCGTGGTAACGGTCGGGCCGGCGACGCTCGGTGCCTACGCCGCCGCCCGCTCGCTCCGCGACGAGAGCCGCGTCGACCGCGGGTTCGTCCTGGCGACGCTCAGGGAACACGGCCTCGACGCGCTCCTGCTGGGCGGCGTCGCCATCGTCACGTCGACGGTGAGCCTCCTCTACTTCTCGCAGTTCGTCCGCACGGGCTCGACGGTCGCCGGCGTCCTCGGCGTCGCCGGGGTCTACGTGACGCTGCACTACCTGCTCGTGCTCGCCCCGACGTTCGTCGCGCTCGTCGACGGCGCGCCGCTGTCCAGTGCGATCCGGACGGGCTACCGGTGGACGATCGAGCGCCCGTTCCAGGCCGTCTCGATGCTGATACTCACCGCGCTCCTGCTGGTCGGGTCGGTGGTCCTGACGGTCGCCGTAGTGCTCGTCTTCCCCGCGGTCGCCGCCGCGTTCCACACCGAGTTGCTCGTGCCCGTCGTCGAACCACCCTCGGAACCGGCGCCCGCCCAGGAGCGCAGACCCGCCGGCGCCGACTACCCCGACCCCAGGGACTGACCGCGTCCGCAGGCCCTCGGGCGCCCGCCCGCCCCGATCCCGGTACCTACCCCTGGTCGACGAGTCGACGGACGTCCGCCGCGGTCAGCTCTCGCTCGTAGACGTGGACCTCGTCGATCCGCCCGTCCCAGTAGCCGGTCTCGATCCCGCCGGCCCGCCCGCGGCCGACGACGGTCCGGCCGTCGGTGCCCGCGGCGTTCGACCCCGCGGGCGTCGACGCCACCTGCTCGCCGTCGACGTAGAGCCGGGCGACGCACCCCCCGACGGTGCCGGCGACGTGGTACCACCGGTCGGTCTCGACCGCCGGGCCGCCGACCGCGGCCGCCCCGCCGACCGCGAACGCGAACCGGCCTGGCCCGTCGCGATAGGCCAGGGCGAACGCGCTCCCGTCGGCGCCGTCCTGACTCACCGCGACCCTGTCCGTCCCCGCAGCCTCGAGTCGTACCCACGCGGCGGCGCCGAACGGGCCGTCCGTGTCGACGACCGACGCGCCAGTGTCGAGGACGTCGTGGTCGCCGTCGAACGCGACCGCGCCGCCCACTTTCCCGTCGGTCCACTGGGGTCCTTCGCCCAGCATGTCCTGGAACTGCGCGTCGTGGTCCCCGACCCGGTCCGGCACGACCGACCTCTCGCCCTCGTCGAGCGGCCAGTAGCCGACCCCCGCCGGGTCCGCCTCCTCCCCCGTCGTCGTCGCGTCGCTCCCGGCCGACCCACGCCCGCGGTCGACGGCCGCGAACAGGTCCTCGTGGGCCTGCCGGACCCGCTCGGCGTCGGGTTTCAGCACCTGTCGGTCGTAGGTGTACAGGCCGTTGACCTCGCGCTCGACGTCGGTCAGTTGCGTGTAGAACGCCGCCGCGAGACTCCCGCAACCGGTGGCCATCGCCCGGACGCCCGCGAGTTTCTTCACGTAGCTGTCGGTCAGTTCCGCGCCGTCGCTCGCCGACGCGTACGAGTACTCCCTGTCGGGGTTCCAGAGGTGGTCCTCGACCGTGAGCCCGACGCCGCCGTACTCGCCGAGCACCGCGGCCTGCCCGTCGCCGGCGGGCACGCTCCCCGGCCCTGGGTAGTTGTGGTAATCGAGGACGTCGCCCGCGCCGCGGGGGCCGCAGATCCGGTCCGCCCCCTCGCAGACGTCGATGCCGCTCTGGGCGTCGATCGGTCGGGTCGGGTCGACCTCGCGGATCGCCTCGACGATCCGGGGCACGTCGAACGTCCCCCAGCCCTCGTTGAACGGCACCCACGCGACGACCGAGGGGTGCGAGTCGAGCTCCGACACCATCCGCCGGAGACCGGTCTCGAACTGGTCGCGGGCCGACTCCCGGGGCAGCTCGGCCCGCACCGCGGAGGCGGGCATGTCCTGCCAGACGAGCAGTCCCAGGCGGTCCGCGTGGTAGTACCACCGGCGAGGTTCGACCTTCACGTGTTTCCGGACTGCGTTGAACCCCAGGTCGACGTGGGCCTCCAGGTCGGCCCGCAGCGCCTCGTCGGTCGGCGCGGTGTAGACGCCGTCCGGCCAGAAGCCCTGATCGAGCGTCCCCACGTGGAAGACGGGCTCGCCGTTGAGCGTGAACCGCCTCGCGCCGTCGACCGTCTCCACCCCCACCGAGCGCATCCCGACGTAGCTTCCCACGGTATCGACCACCTCGTCGTCGACGAGCAGTTCCACCCGCAGGTCGTACAGGAACGGGTCCTCGGGGCGCCACAGTCGCGGCTCCGGCACCGGGAGTGCGAGTTCCTCGCCCGGGGAACCCGTGACGGTCCCGACCTCGTCGCCGTCCTCGACGGCCGTCGCCCGGACGGTGACACCGTCCGGGTCTCCGTTCGCGGCGTCCGTCTCGACGGTCAGCCGGACCTGCTCGTTCGCGGGCTCGGGGTCGGCGTCGAGGGTCGTCACGTGCGGGTCGGGGACCGGCTCCAGCCACACGGAGCCCCAGACGCCCGAACAGGAGGTGTAGTAGATCCCGCCGGGCTCGTCGCGCTGCTTGCCGAGCGGCTGCTGGCCGTCGTCGGTCGGGTCGACGACCCCGACGACGAGTTCGTGCTCGCCGCCGGCGCCGGCGCTCCCCGCTCCGCCGTCTCCGGAGCCGTCTCCGCCCTCGCTCCCGCCCCCGGCCGCGAGCGCGTCGGTGACGTCCACCGCGAAGGGGTCGTACCCGCCCTCGTGAGTGGTCACCTCGCGGCCGTCGACGTAGACCGTCGCCTCGAAGTCGACGGCCTCGAAGTGCAGGAGGACGCGCTCGTCCCACTCGTCGGGGACGGAGAACGTCCGGCGGTACCACACGCGCGACTCCTCGCGCTGGACGCCGGAGAGCGCCGACTCGACGGGGAACGGGACGAGGATCCGCTCGGCGAGCCGCTCGCCGAACGGCGGTGACTCCCCCTCGGCGGCGGGCTGGAACCCCCAGACGCCGTTGAGCCCCAGCCAGCGCTCGCGGGTCAGTCGCGGCCGGGGGTACTCCGGCCGCGGGTTCGACGGGTCGACGTCGCTCGTCCAGGGCGTCTCCATCGGCGGGTCGTTCGGCTCGAAGTCGTCGCTCCGGTCCGACGGCGCCGCCGTCCCCGGTTCGGGCGTCGGTCCTCTCGGGCTGTCCGTCGCGGGTAGCGAACACCCCGCGAGGCCCGCGGCGACGCCGCCGGCTCCGAGTCTCAACACGTCGCGGCGCGTCGGATCGACCGCGGAATCGGCGAGATCGCCGGTCGAGCGACGACCCCGCTGATTGCCGGTGGAGCTATCTCCGCACATGGTACCACGACCCGAACGCGGCGAGAATAAAGGCGTCGGTGGCGGGTCAACGCGCGGGCGTCCCCGTCCCGTTCGGCGCGTTCGCCTCGCCGGCCCGAGTGGAGGTTCCGGCCGGAGCGGGGGTACCGGCCGGCGTCTGCGTCGACGGGGCGGCCCACTCCGGGCGCTCGACCGCCGTCGACCCCACGCGGCCGTACTCCATCCGGATCGAGACGCGGTGGTTCTGGGTCGCCGAGCGCTGGTCGTAGCCGACGACGAGCGTCCGCACGAACCCCTCCCCGGTGACGTACGCCGTCGCGGTGTAGTTCCACACTCTGCTCGCGGGGCCGGCCGAACGGTTCAGCGTCGTCGGCGGGTCGCCGGGTGGCACGTACAACCGGTAGAGCCGTTGCCCGTCCGCCCGCGCGACGCTCGCCTCGACGGTCACCCCTCCCCCGAGGTAGCGGTCGAGCACCTCGGGCGTGAACGCGTACGTCTCCCGGGCCGCCGCGTCGACTCGCGTCACCTGGGTGCTGTCGCTCGTCGCGACGCGGCGCACCGCGGTCGTCCCGTCGACGTACTGGGCTGCCGCCACCCGCCTGAAGCCGACGCCGCGGTACGTGTAGTCGGTCACCCGCGTGACGTAGATCGGCGGGTTCGACGTCAGCGTCGCGCCGTCCTGTTCGACCATCGTGGCGGTCCCGTTCGTCCGGACTCGCCTGACGATCTCGTTGCCGCCCATCACCGCGCCGCGCTCGTCGCGGTGCATCCTGAACGTCCACGTGTAGGAGACGTCCGCGATGGCGTCGCGGTGGCCCCGCCGGAGGACGTCGACCCGGACCGTGCCGTCGGGCGCGAGCCAGTCGGGCCGCGGTCCGTCGACCGACACCGTCGCGGGCGGTTCGTCGGTCGTCACCGGCACCGCGGTCAACCGCTCCGTGTCGGTCGGCCCGCCGGCTCCGCCGAACGGCGCGACGTTACAGCCCGCGAGCAGGACCGCCGCGAGCACGAGCACCGGCAGATGGCGGCGCATTGGCCGCAATTAGGATTCGGCCACCAATAGCGCTTCGACGGGTCGCGTCGACGATGCGGCGAGCGACCGAATCACGCCGCACCGCCGATTCTCTCACAGGTCCTCGTCGACGTGTTCGGCGGCCTTCAGCGTCAGCGCGGCGATGGTCAGCGTGGGATTCATCGCGCCGCCCGTGGGGAAGACGCTGCTGGAGGCGACGGTGAGGTTGGCCAGGTCGTGGGTCCGCAGTCGCGGATCGACGACGCTCTCCTCGGGGTCGGTGCCCATCCGGGTCGTCCCCATCGGGTGGCTCCCCGAGAGGGGTTGGTCGACGGGCGTCTGGTAACCGACGCGGGCGCCGGCCTCGTCCATGATGTCGCGCTGGACGTCGATCGCCTTCTGCCCGGTCGTCCGCCCGTGGTCGCCGACGGTCCAGTGCACGTCCGGGACGGGGTTGCCGTGGTCGTCGGTCCGCGAGTCGTGCAGCGTCACGCGACTGTCCTCCCTCGGTAGCTGCTCGACCAGCGCCTCGGTCCCGACGTGCCCGCCGTAGGCCATCCCGAGCGCGGTCGTGAGGTCGTCGCCCCACCGGCCGTCGTCGAGCCCCGCCTGCACGGGGGAGGGGCCGGCGTAGTTGAGGAAGCCGACGAAGAAACTCCCCGGGGTCGGCTCCTCGTGGTCGTAGAACTGGTGAGTGACCGACGTCGAGAAGCCGACCTGGTGCTGTCCCGTCGCCTCCATGACCTGCCCGGAGACGATGTACAGCAGGTGGTCCATCAGGTAGCGCCCGACGGCGCCCGAGGAGTTGGCGAGCCCGTCGGGGTACCGTTCGGACCGCGAGAGGAGGAAGAGCCGCGGCGTCTCGATGGCGCCGCAGGCGACGACGAACTGGCGGGCTTCCTGCCTGTGCTCGGTGCCGTCGGGCGTCGCGTAGACGGCCGCCTCGACGCGCTCGCCCGCCTCGTCGTGTTCGAGGCGCTGGACCGGCGCCCGGTCGATCACCCTCGCTCCCTCGCTCTCGGCCTTCCGGACGTGGACCGACCCGTCGTACTTCGCGCCCGACGGACAGACCGGGTGACAGGTGCCGTACCCGACGCACTCGCTCCGGCCGTCGTAGGCCTCGCTGTTGCGCGCCTGCGGGACGGAGTGAACGGTGATGTCCAGGTCCTCGCAGGCCGCGCCGAGGATCGTGTCCGAGTGGCTCGGCGGGAAGGCGTCCATCGGGAACGGTTCCTCCCGGGGCGGTGCGAAGGGGTTGTCCTGCGCGCCCGCGACGCCCATCGCCGTCTCGGCGTCGGCGTAGTAGGGCTGTACGTCCGCGTACGAGAGCGGCCAATCGGTCCCCAGTCCGTAGCGGCTCTCCAGTTCGAAGTCCTTCGGGTGGAGCCGGGGCGTGTAGCCGATCCAGTGGAGCGTGGTGCCGCCGACGCCCTTGATCCGGGTCCGGTTGAGCGGGTAGTCCACGTCGCCGGTCGAGGCGTAGGCGTCGCGCTCGCCGCCCATCTCCCAGACGTCCGTCCAGTCGAAGGCGGGCCGCTGGTGGCGCTCCATCCGCCGCAGGCGCTCGTCGAGCGGGACGCGCGGTCCGGCCTCGAGGACGACCACGTCGTGGCCCCGCTCGGCCAGCGAGTGCGCCATCAGCCCCCCGGCCGGTCCGGCCCCGACGATACAGACGTCGGCCCGCTCCGAGGGGGTCCGATCGGTCGCGCTCATCGCTGGGGCGCCTCCTGGTAGGCCTCGAGCCCGCCGGGGTAGCCCGGCGGGCTCTCGATGCCGACGAGTTCGCCGCCCTTCGGCGAACTCAGGAGTCCGTAGAGCAGCTCGTTCACGAGATAGAACCGCACCCGCTCGCGCTCGGTCCCGTCGGGGTCGGGGTCGACCCCTCGCATCCCCATCTCCCGGAGCACGGCGTCGCCCTCCTCCGCCGAGAGGTCGCGGAACGGGGCGCCGTGCGCATCCTCGGCTCGCTCGTCCAGGACCGCTGCGGCCGCTGTCATCGCCTCCCGGTAGGCGTCGTCGTCCCCGACGCGCCCGGACACGTACGTCCGGGCGAACTCGGCCGACGCCTCCACCTCGGAGGGATAGACGACCGCCGCGAGCGCCGCCGCCGTGTCGAGCAGCGTCTCTGGTCGGTCCGTTTCCGCTCGATCCGTCCCGGGTCCGTCCATCCCGGCCCCGTCGGGCCGATCACCGCCCTCCAGCGCGTAGTACGCCGCACCGCCGCCGATACCGATCGCACCCAGCGCTGCGAGGGCGTCTCTCCGCGACAGTTCCATGACCGGTGCGAGGACGGAGACGTTCTTAAAGGTTGTCTCGACGAGAGGAGACCCCACAGACGGTAGAACTTTGCCCACCCCCCGGAATGAGTCGACGATGACTTCCCCGAGCGGAGAGACGCGGGAGGCGGTATCGCTCGACGGCGAGTGGTCGTTCGTGACCGACCCCGACGACGACGGCGAACGGCGGGGGCTCCACGAACCCGACGCGGACTGGCCCGACGAGGCCGAATCCGTGACCGTCCCCCACGCCTGGCAGGAGGACGAGGCGCACCGAGACTACGTCGGGACGGCGTGGTACCGGACGACGGTCGACTGGGACGGAACCGGCGACCGGGCGTTCCTGCGGTTCGGCGCCGTCGACTACGAGGCGACGGTCTACGTCGACGGCCGCGAGGTCGGGTCGAACAGCGAGGGATACCTCCCGTTCGAGGTCGAGGTGACCGACGCGCTGACGACCGGCGAAACCGTAGTCGCGGTCCGGGTGACCGACCCCGACGACCTCTCGGAGATCCCCCACGGCAAGCAGGGCGAACCGTGGTACACCCGAGTCAGCGGGATCTGGCAGTCGGTCTCGCTGGAGTCGCGGCCCGAGCGGTTCGTCGCCGACGTGAAGGCCACGCCGGACCTCGACGACGACACCGTCGCGGTCGCGGTGGCCGTCGACGGCGAGACGACCGACCTCGACGCCGAGGTCACCGTGACGAGAGAGGGCCGCGACGTGACCGCTGATACCTGCGAACTCGCCGACGGCGAGGGGGCGGTCACGCTCTCGATCCCCGACGCCGACTACTGGACGCCGGACGGCCCGGCCCTGTACGACCTCCGCGTCGACCTGCGGGCGGACGGCGAGGTCGTCGACAGCTACGCCGACTACTTCGGGATGCGCTCGGTGAGTACCGACGACGAGCGGCTGTACCTCAACGGCGAGCCCCTGTACGTCCGCGGCGCGCTCGACCAGGCCTACTACCCCGACAGTCTCTACAACCCGTTCGAGTCCGACCGCTTCGGTGACTACGACACCCTCTTCGAGTACGAGATCGAGACCGCCAAAGACCTCGGGTTCAACATGCTCCGCAAGCACATCAAGCCGGCCCACCCCGACTTCGTCGAGGCGGCCGACCGCATGGGGATGCTCGTCTGGGAGGAGCCCGCGAACCCGACGATCTACACCGAGCGCTCGAAACGCGAGGTCCGCGAGCAGTTGCGTGGCATGATCGACCGCGACTACAACAGCCCCAGCGTCGTCGTCTGGAGCCTCTACAACGAGGAGTGGGGCATCGGTCTCTCCCTGGACGATCGCACGGAACCGGACCACCCCGACCGCCTCTGGAACGACCCGGACAAACAGGAGTACCTCACGGACCTGTACCACGAGGCCGGAGAGTGGGACACGACCCGACTGATCTGCGACAACTCGGGGTGGGCCCACGTCGCGACGGACCTCAACGACTACCACGAGTACTACGTCAGCCCCGACCGCCAGGGGGCCTGGGAAGAGGGGATCGACCACATCGTCGAGAACCCCGGCGACAACTACGCGGTCGAGAACACGCCCGCCGAGGACGCCCCGGTCCTCGTCTCGGAGTTCGGCACCTGGGGGTTCCCGGACCTGCCGAAACTCCGCGACCACTACGGCGGTGACCCGTCGTGGTTCAGTCACGACTTCCTCGCGGACCCGCTCAAGCGTCCGGAGGGCGTCGACGAGCGGTACGAGTCGACCGACCTGCCCGGGGTGTTCGACGGCTACGACGACCTGGCCGCGGCCTGGCAACGGCGCGAATCGGTCTCGCTCAAGGGCGTCATCGAGGAGATGCGGACGCACGAGGGGGTCGCCGGGTACGTCGTCACGGAGTTCTCCGACATCGAGTGGGAGTTCAACGGGATCCTCGACTACCTGCGCGACACGAAGGAGTTCGCCGACGAGTTCGCCACCGTCAACGGGGAACTGCTCGTCGTCGTCGAGCCCGAGACCCACGTCCTCGCGCCGGGGGAGACGGGCAGCGCCGACCTCCACGTCGTCAACGACACGACCGACGCCGTCGAGGGCGAACTCCGGTGGGACGGCGTCGACGGGTCGGGGTCGCTGTCCGTCTCCGTCGACGGCTTCGGCACGACGACGTTCGAGGAGGCGGTGACGCTCGCGCCGCCGGCCGACGCGTCTACCGGCGTCCACAGCCTCGACGTCACGCTCGAGGCCGGCGACCGACGCGTCTCCAACGCGGAACCGGTGTTCGTCGTCGCCGCCGAGGAGACCCCCGATCGGACCGTCTACGCGGACGAGCCGCTGGCCGCCGCGCTCGACGAGAACGCTCTCGCCGTCACCGACGACGTCGACGAGGCGGACGTGGCGGTGGTCACCGAGGTCGACGACTCGGTCGCCGCGTTCGTCGAGCGGGGGAACGCGGCGCTGGTCGTCCCCGGGACCGACGGCCGGATGGCCGACGGCGACGCGTTCGACTACCGGAACCTGCCCGCGGGCGAGAGCTGGAACCTCGTCTCGTCGCTGCTCTATCAGGACAGCCCGGTGCTGGACGGGCTCTGCGCGGACGCTCGCGTCGGCTGGGCCTTCGAGGGTCTCTTCCCCCACGACCTGGCCGAGGACCTCGACCCGGAGACCGACGAGGTCCACGTCGGCTCCGTCGAGGGCTGGATCGCCAACTGGGGCAGCCCGCTCGTCGTCCGCGAGCGCGGGGACGGCCGGCTCTGTAGCTGCACGTTCCGCGTCACCGACCGGTACGGCGACCACCCGACCGCGACCGCGCTCGTCGACCGGCTCGTCCGGACGCTGTAGGAGGGTCCCGACGCGCAGCCGCTGGGTGCGGTTCGAATCGCGGACCCGCCCACCACCCCCACCGAAAGACCTATTCGTAATTCCGCCGCAGTTGCGAGGGAGAACGATGCGTGGGTCACAGTATTCGGTAGAGGTATCCGAGGTCGAGATCGACGACGCGTTCTGGTCGCCGTGGGTCGCCAGAAATCGGGACGAGACAATCGAATACCAGTACGAACAGCTCGCATCCTCGGGGGCGCTCGAGAACTTCCGTCGCGCCGCCGACGGGAAGGAGGGAGGCTTCCAGGGGATGTGGTTCCAGGACAGTGACGCGTACAAGTGGCTCGAGGCGGCGAGCTACGAACTCGCGAAGACCGACGACGCGGACCTCCGCGAGCGCGTCGACGAGGTGATCGACCTCGTCGCCGCCGCGCAGGAACCGAACGGGTACCTCAACACCTACTTCCAGCTCGTCGAGCCCGACAGGAAGTGGACCAACCTCCACCTGATGCACGAACTGTACTGCGGTGGCCACCTCATCGAGGCCGCCGTCGCCCACCACGAGGCGACGGGAGAGGAGTCGCTGCTGGACGTGGCGACGGCCTTCGCCGACCACGTCGACGACGTCTTCGGTGACGAGATTGACGGCTCCCCCGGCCACGAGGAGATCGAGCTCGCGCTCGTCAAGCTCTACCGCGTCACCGGCGAGGAGCGCTATCTCGACCGCGCGCAGTACTTCGTCGACCTGCGCGGGGACGACGATAGACTCGCGTGGGAGACCGCCCATCTCGACCGGATCGCGGGCCACGCCTACGGAGAACTCCCCCAGGGTCGCGGGGACGAGATCATGGACACTGGCCGCAATCTCTTTCTCGACGACGGCGAGTACGACGGGAGTTACGCCCAGGCGCACGCGCCCGTCCGCGAGCAGGACGCCGTCGAGGGGCACTCGGTCCGCGCGATGTACCTCTACGCCGCCGTCACCGAACTGGTGGCCGAGCGCGGCGACGAGGAACTCCGCGAGGCCCTCGACCGCTTCTGGCGGAACATGACGGAGAAGCGCATGTACGTCACCGGCGGGATCGGGCCGGAACACGAGCACGAGGGGTTCACCGAGGACTACGACCTCCCCAACGACACCGCCTACGCCGAGACCTGCGCGGCCATCGGCAGCATCTTCTGGAACAAGCGGATGACCGAGCTGACCGCGGAGCACAGGTACGCCGACCTGATCGAGCGGACGCTGTACAACGGCTTCCTGGCCGGCGTGGGCCTCGACGGCAAGCACTTCTTCTACGTGAACCCGCTCGAGAGCGAGGGCGACCACCACCGGAAGGGCTGGTTCACCTGCGCGTGCTGTCCGCCCAACGCCGCGCGGCTGTTCGCGTCGCTCGGCCAGTACCTCTACTCGACGAGCGGCGGGGAGCTCTACGTCGACCAGTACGTCGGCAGCACCCTCTCGACGGCGGTCGGCGACGTCGACGTCGAGATCGAGCAGACGAGCGAGCTCCCGTGGGAGGGCGACGTGACCCTGGAGATCGACGCAGACGGAACCGTCCCGGTCAACCTCCGGATCCCCGAGTGGTGTCCGGACGCGACGGTCGCAGTCGACGGCGAGGACGTCGACGTCGACGGGCCGGGCTACGTCCGTCTCGACCGCGAGTGGGACGGCGAGACGGTCGAACTCGAACTGGAGATGGAGACGGAACTCGTGGCGGCCCACCCCGCCGTCGAGGCCGACGCCGGGCGGGTCGCCGTCGAACGCGGGCCGCTCGTCTACTGCGCGGAAGCGGTCGACAACGACCGGCCGCTCCACCAGTACGAAGTCCCGACGGACGCCGACGTGACGGCCAGCCACGAACCGGACCTGCTGAACGGCGTGACCGCCCTGGAGACGGACGCGACGGTGCCGTCGCTCGACGGCTGGGAGGGCGAACTCTACCGGTCGGTCGGGGAGACCGATACCGAAGACGCCCGCCTGGAACTGGTCCCCTACTACGCCTGGGACAACCGCGAGCCGGGCGCGATGCGGGTCTGGCACCGCGCCGACCGCGCCTGAGGTCGCCGGTTCCCGAGCGTTTATTCGGTCGGCGGCGACAGTGATCGCATGGAGAACGTAGCACTCGGTACGACCGGCGAGTCCGTCAGCCCGCTCTGTCTCGGTGCGATGTACTTCGGCAGCCGGACCGACCCGGAGACCTCGCGGGCGATCCTCGACCGCTACTACGAGGCCGGCGGGCGGTTCGTCGACACGGCCAACATCTACGCGACGTGGGTCGACGGCTACGACGAGCCCGAGAGCGAACCGTTCCTCGGCGACTGGATGGCCGAGCGGGGCAACCGCGAGGAGCTGTTCCTGGCGACGAAGGTCGGCTTCGAGTACGGCGACGTGCCCAAATCGCTCGACCCCGACCTGATAGAGCGGGAGGTCGAGAAGAGCCTCGACCGGCTCGGGACCGACTACGTGGACCTGCTGTACGCCCACGTCGACGACAGGGATACCCCGCTCGCGGAGACGATGGAAGCGTTCGACCGACTCGTCGAGTCGGGGAAGGTCCGTCATCTCGGCGCCAGCAACTACTACGGGTGGCGGCTCGCGCGGGCCAACACGATCGCCGAAGAGCGCGGTCTCACGCCGTTCAGCTGCACCCAGCCGCGCTACTCGTATCTCGTCCCCCACAGGTACTCGGACTTCGACCGCCAGCGCCCGGCGACGGACGAACTCGTCAGCTACTGCGACGACGAGGGCCTGACGATGCTGCCGTACTCGCCGCTGCTCGGTGGCTGTTACGGCCGCGACGACCGGCGGATCCCCGAACGGTACGTCACGACGGAGAACCGCCTGAAGATGGACGCCGTCGAGGCCGTCGCCGACCGCCACGGCGTCTCGGGCAACCAGGTCGTCCTCGCGTGGATGACTCGGCGCGACCCACCGACGATCCCCGTCATCGGCTGCAGCACCGTAGACCAGCTGGAGGAGAACCTCGGCGCGCTCGACCTCGACCTGGCCGACCACGAACTGGAACGGCTCGACGGTATCGAGACGCTGGGCGGCCTGCACTGAGCGGGGAATCGGTCGATCGACCCGTCGGCGGAGCCGACCGGGCGGTGGATCCGCCCGTCAGACGAACTCGGGACCGTCGACCGATTCCGACTCCGCGGTCTTCCAGGAGTGAACCGGTTCCCAGTCGAGCATCGACTCGGCCTTGGCCGTCGAGAAGGCCGACTCCTCGCCGGTGAGGTCGCAGTCGTCGGGGAGGTCGCCGTAGCCCGCTTCGATGGCCGCCGCCGTCTCGACGCCGAGGAAGTTGTCCGGACCGAACGCGTTGAACACCTCGTGGCCCTCGAAGTCGGTCTCGAGCGCCGCCCGGACGAGCGAGACCACGTCGCGGATGTCGACGTACGACCAGAAGTTGCCGAAGCGGCCGGCGCTCTCGAGGTCGAACGCCTCGCGGATCGGCGTGATCTCGTACCGGTCGGGGTACTGGATCCACGAGGGCCGGATCGAGGCGACCGACACGTCGAAGGCGTTGGTCACCCGCTCGGCGGCCGCCTCGCCCGCGAGCTTCGAGGTCTCGTAGCCGTTCCACGGTCGGGAAGGGTGGTCCTCGTCGATCGGGAGCGACTCGGGGAGCTCGGGCTCGGGCCAGTGGGTGCCGTAGACCGTCTCACTGGAGGCCCACACCGCGTCGGCCCCGGCCCGTCCCGCCGCCTCGAGCGTGTGGAACGTGCTCTGTGCGTTGTTCTCGTAGACGTCGCCGCCGGCGTGGTCCTCCTCGTGGGGGATGTTGCCGAAGTGGACGACCGCCGCCGGCTCGGCGTCGAGTATCGTCTCCCAGACCGGGCCCTGTTCCGTGAGGTCGACGGCGCGGAAGTCGACGCCGTCGACGTCCGTCGTCTCCGGGAGCGTCAGATCGACCGCGACCACGTCGTACTCCGCTCGCAAGTCGTCGACGATCCAGCGACCGGATCCACCGAGCGCACCTGTTACGACCACCGTTTCTGGCATAGTCGCTTACTGTGGTCGCCCCCGCATAATGGTTCCTCTCGTCGGTCGCCGATCGGGCTGGCAGGCTCCGGGCGACGACTCCGCCGGCGCCGCCGAAGTCGACGTCGACGGAGCCGAGGGTGACGAAGCCGAAGTCGACGACCGATTCCACCCAATTACTTAAGTATGGTTGTGAGTATATGTCTATCACGATGCCCATCGAGACCGTACTGCTTGCCGTCGGCGAGGAGGACGACGACCGCATCGGGCGCTTCGTCGAGGAGACGGCCAAGGTCGCCGAACCGAGCGGGGCGACCGTGACCGTCTTGCACGTGTTCACGGACGAAGAACTGCGGGACGTCGTCGACCAGTTGGACTTCGACCCGGACGCCGGGAGCCCCGACCCGGACGCGGTCGCACAGCGACTGGGGTCCGTCAGACGGGTCACCGAGGGACTCGAGGACGCCGGGGTCGACTACGAAGTCCGCGGCGAAGTCGGCGAGGCCAGCGACCGGATCACCGGCGTCGCCGAAGAGATAGCCGCCGACCGCATCGTCATCGGCGGCCGACGGCGGAGCCCGACCGGGAAGGCGGTGTTCGGGTCGACCGCCCAGTCCGTCATTCTCGACGCCCCGTCGCCGGTGACGTTCGTCCGTTCGGAAGCCGCGTAGGACCCGCCGGTGGTCGGGACCGAGCCGCCCAGTGAGAGCCCCGGCGAACTCTCCGCTCTCTCCTCTTTCCCGTCGACTCCGCGGAGTCGATCCGCATCTATCTTATTTTCGAACAAAGATTTAAGTGCGTAAATGGGTTACTTCAGAGCGGCAGGCAGCACCCGGAATCACCGTCGGAGCGGTGTTTCCGTGACTCGACCCGCGTCGAACGCCATGACTCGACCCGCGTCGAACGCCATGACTCGACCCGCGTCGAACGCCATGACTCTACCACTGCCTGCCCACCCGACTCTCCCCCTTCCGGATTCGACGCCGTGACGAGAAGCGCCGGCGCCCGCAGTGCTGACGTCTACTGATCAGATTCAGATCAATTATTCTATAGTGATATCATCGACCCGTGACGGACAGGTCCGATCCGGTAGCAGGGGCAGGAAATAGAGACGCGGGTCGGACGAGCGCACGGCCGCTCGGGATCGACCGTGCGAACGCCGTCAAATCCGACGATAGCGACTCGACGGGCGGACGGGGGCTCGGCGGGTCGGGCGTCTCCGGGCGGAGAGCGGTCAGAGTCCGTCGGCCCACTCGGAGTAGGTGGAGGTGAACTCGACGACGCCGACGACGTTGCGGAGACGGGAGGGAATCTCCGAGCGGAACCGCTCGTCGGTCAGCCGGTCGGCGGGCCCGGAGACGCTGATCGCCCCGAGCAGGTCGCCCGAGCGGTCCGAGACCGCCGAGGCGACGCAGCGGACGCCCTCGTCGCGCTCCTCGTCGTCGAAGGCGACGCCGCGCTCGCGGATGTCGGCGAGCGCCGCCCGGAGTTCGTCGGCGTCGGTGATCGTGTTCGGCGTCCGGCGGGGGAGCGGGTGGTCGGCGAGGACGGCCTCGAGCCGGTCGTCGGGGAGCTCGGCGAGGAACGCCTTCCCGGCGGCCGTGCAGTGCAGATCCTCGACCGATCCGGCGTCGGTGAGCGGGTCGTCGACGCGCTCGCCGGCGGCCTGGTAGAGCGTGATGCCGCGGCCGTCGCGCTCGACGACCAGCCGGGCCTGCTCGCCGGTGGTCTCTGCGAGCCGGTCGACGTTCGGTTTCGCGACGTGGTAGATCCGCTCCCGTGTCCGGGCCTTCGCGCCGAGGGTGAACAGCCCGAGCCCCAGGCGGTACGTGCCGTCCTCGCGGGCGAGGTAGTTGTCGGCCGCGAGCGTGCTGAGGTAGTGGTGGACGGTGCTCTTCGGCAGGTCGAGTGCGTCGGCCAGTTCCGTGACGCCGACGCGGTCCCGGCGCCGGACCGCCTCGAGGATACGGAATCCCGTTGCGACCGACTGGATCCGTTCGCCCCGCTGCTGGGAGTCCCCCTCGCTCATGGACGGAGGTGACGCCGCCGGCCCTTAAGAGTGTATCAGGACCGGAACGGCCACCCGCGGTCCGTCCGCGGTCCTGCGGCCGCGTCCGATCGGGACGGCGTGGGCGTTCTCGACCGACGACGCTCGCACGCCCGGATCAGCCCCAGTTTCGGTCGGTCGCCTCGTAGATGCGGTCGACGACGCGCTGGACGGAAAGCGCCTGCTCGGCCGTGCACCGCTCGGGCGACTCCCCGGTCTCGACGGCGGCGAGGAACGCGGCGAGCTCGTCGCGGAACGGGTCGTTAGCCGGCGGGACGAGCTCGCTGTCGACGTAGTGGTCGACCACGTCGCTTCGCACCTCGTAGAGCCGGAAGTCGCGGACCTGGTCGCTCGAGGGGTCGACCGACTCCAGCGGCGTCGTGACGTCCAGCGAGACGCCGGCCTCGGTCCCGCGGATGTTGTACTCGTGGCGCCGACGGGCGTTGGCCGCCCACGCGACCTCGAGGTGGGCCGTCCGTCCGCCCTCGAACTCGCAGAAGGCGGTCGCGGAGTCCTCGACGTCGTACATCTCGGCGTCGTCGTCCTCGCCCCACATCTCGAGGTACGCGTAGTCGTCCCGGTGCCCGAAGTCCGACCGCGCCGTCGCGATCACCTCCTCGAGGTCCGGCCAGCCGTAAAAGTCCAGCACGAGGTCCACGAGGAAGGAGCCCACGTCGAGGAGCGCGCCCCCGCCGGCGATCTCCCGGGAGGTGTACCACGTGCCGTGTCCGGGCACGCCCCGCCGGCGCATGTACCGCGCGTCGACGTGAGTGACCTCGCCGAGGCGCCCGCTGTCGGCGTAGGCCTTCGCCAGCTTCACGCGGTTGCGAAACCGGTGGAAGTAGCCGCACATGCAGATGTTGCCCGTCTCCTCGGCCGCCTCGACGATCCGCTCTGCGCTCTCGAGGGTGTGTGCAAGCGGTTTCTCGACCAGCACGTCGAGTCCCTCCTCGAACGCCTCGATCGCGGCGGTCTCGTGGAACTTGTTCGGCGTCGAGATGATCGCCGCGTCCAGCCCCGCCGAGAACAGCTCCGGCAGCCCCTCGTACATCCGCGCGTCGAACCGCTCGACGAACCGCCGTTTCGCCCGCGGGTCGAGATCCACCGCGTGGACGGTGTGGCCCAGCTCCTCCAGGAACTCCGCGTGCGTCTCCCCGTGTTTGCCGAGCCCGACCAGCCCGATGTCCATCCGGGGGGCGTCCTCGTCCATAGCCGTCCCTCCGTGCCGACCGTTGTATGAGTTTTGGTCACGACGTCGACCGAATACAGTATATGAGGGCACCGCAGAAAGGGGTGTTCTGACCAGAACACCCCGCCCCAATCAC
>JBDGSU010000136.1:5525-41345 GCA_042217395.1 Halosimplex sp. | reverse complement strand
CTACTCGCCCTGCGTCACGTTCAACGACGTCGACACCTACGACTACTTCCGCGACTCGCTCGTGGACCTCTCCGAGGACGACCACGACCCGACCGACCGCGAGGCGGCCAAAGAGAAGGTCCTCGAGGGCGACAAAGAGTACATGGGCGTCATCTACCAGGACGAAGACTCCGTCCCCTGGGAGGAGCGCGAGGGCATCGACGAGAACATGGCCGACATCCCCGACGGCGCCCCCGAGGACGCGATGGACCTCGTGCGAGAGTTCTACTGAGACGACATTTTTTCCGCTCGGGTGTCCTCGGCGCGCGGTGCGCGCCTGCGGGCACCGCTCGCGCAAAAAATCTCGGCCAAAAAAGGCCGCTCGCGCTCCGCGCGAGCGGTGAATCGCGCTCGCTCCGCTCGCGCGAATGCCTGTCTTCACAGAGGCAATCACTCTCAATTTCGTTTCGGCCGCAACTCACTTGACCGGTCCCGCAATCACTCCCCAACGTGCAGCGCCTCGAAACCGCGCTCGTCGCCCTGCTCGCGCTCGTGGCACTCGCGGGAGCGGCGGGCACGTTCGGCGCCGTCGACGGCCCGACGGTCGCCGACCGGGAGACGCCGAGCGGCCCGGCGACGCTCACCGAGGCCCCGCCCCCGGCCGACGGTCCCGCGGGCGCGTCTTCCTCGGAAGTCCAGGGCGCGCCGACCGGCACGCCGACCATCGCCGACAGCGACGGGGGCGGGCTCCCGCCGCTGGTCGCCCCGTCGGTCGTCGGCTCGCTGCTCGCCGCCGGCCTGTTCGTCGTGTTCCTCACCGGTGACGACGACCGGGCGCCGACGGTGCCGACGAGCGACGACGACGGCGACCACTCGACACCGGCCGTCGATCCCGAGTACGATTCGCCCGAGCCGAACGCGGTCACCGAGGCCTGGCGAACGCTGCGCGAGCGCGTCGACGGGACGGAGTCGGCGACCCCCGGTGAAGTCGCCGCCCGAGCGCTCGACCGGCGGCTCCCCCACAGCGCCGTCTCGGCCGTCACCGACCGGTTCCGAGCCGTCCGATACGGGGGCGAGGCGCCGACCGAGTCGGGCACCGCAGCGGCGGCCGACGCGGCGAAGCGACTGGCGAAGGGGGCCGAGGGGAGCGACCGGGGCGACACAGATGCGGAGAGCGACGGTCGGTGGAAACTTGTAGGTGGGACGAACACTCCCGCGCGTGAGACGATTCGCGACCGCCCTGATCGCCCTCCTCGCGACGGTGGCGCTCGTCACCGCGGCCGGGTCCTTCGGCGAGCCGGCCGGCCCCTCCCTCGACGGCGGCGACTCGCTCGGCCCGGCGCCGACCGAGACCAGAGAGGTCCCGCCGCCTCGCCGAGCTGGTGGAAACGGTACCGACGCGGGCGACGAACCGACCGAGCCGCCCTCCGGAACCGGACCGGCTGGACGGGAGCCGGGCGACGGCGACGGTAGCGGTATCTCCTCGCTGGTCGTCGTCCTGCTCGTCGGGTCGGCGCTCGTCGCCGCCGTCCTCGCCGTCCTCCTGACCGACGACGACTCGCGGGCGCCGCCCCCGGAACGCGGCGACGAGGGCGGGGCGGACGGTCCCGCGACGCCCGCCGTCGACCCGGGCTACGACTCGCCGCCGGACAACGCCGTGGTGCGCGCGTGGCGGCGCCTCGTCGAGCGTGTCGAGGGCGTCGAGGCTTCCGCCACGCCCGGCGAGACCGCCGAGCGCGCCGCGGCGGTGGGGCTCCCCGACGGCCCGGTCCACGGCATCACCGACGAGTTCGTGTCCGTCCGGTACGGTCGCGAACCGCCGTCGCCCGAGCGCGAGCGCCGCGCGGACCGACTGGCCGACCGGCTCGACGGCGACCGGGAGTCGGACGGAGGCGAGCGCTCGTGATCCGGCGTCGCGTCTGCTTCGGCGTGGGGGCGGTGGCGGTCCTCGCCGGGATCGCGCTGACGCTCAGGCCCGGAATCGTCGGCTCGAACCTCGCGACGGCGCTGACGCTCGCCGTCTGGGCGGTGGCGCTGGCGGGCGTCGGCGCGGCCGTCTACGCGCGGCTGGGGAGCGACGGGACGCCGGACGGCGCGCTCCCGACGGCGGGCGAGCGACCGCGCTACGACGCGCCCGGCGACGACATCGCCGCCGCCGTCGACTCGGTCGGCGTCGGCGAGCGCGACGCCGCCGAACGCGACCGGATCCGGGAGCGCCTGCGGGCCGGGGCCGTCCACGCGCTCGAGCGCTACGAGGGCGTCGCGCGGGCGGAGGCCGCCGAGCGGGTGGCCGACGGCGACTGGACCGACGACCCCGCGGCGGCCGCTCTGTTCGCCGGCCGCGACGACTCCGTCCACGAGGGGGTCGAGCCCGACTTCGCCGAGCGGGCGGAGCGAGCGGCCGCGGCCGTCGACCGACTGCGCGAGCGGGTCGACGGGGGCGCCGACGCGGGCACCGCCCGCCACGGGGGTGGAGGTGTCGCGGATGACTGAGGCGACGCTCGGGGCGGACCTCGAACGCGGCGAGTCGCGACTGGAGCGGACGGGTCGCTGGGACGGCGTCCGCGGGCTCGCGCTCGCGGCGACCGCGGCGGCCGTTCTGGTCGGGGAACCGGTCGCGATCCTCGCCGGGCTGGCGGGGATCGGCTTCGCCGCCTACAGCCGCCTGACCGACGCTCCCGAGCCGGAGCTGGCGGTCGAACGTCACGTCGACGACAGCGACCCCCGACCGGGGGACACGGTGCGGGTCACCCTCGCCGTCGAGAACGAGGGCGACAGGCTGGTGCCGGACCTTCGCTTCTGCGACGACGTGCCGGCGGGACTCGAGGTGGTCGAGGGGTCGGCCCGCCACACGACGGCGCTGCGGCCGGGCAAGCGAGCCACGATCGCCTACGAGTTCGAGGCGGTCCGCGGCCGGCACGAGTTCGACAGCCTGACCGTCGTGACGCGGGATCCAAGCGGCGGGAGTCGACGCGTCGCCAGGGTGGGGACCGACCGCGACACGGTGGTCTGTCGCCCCACCTACGAGGAGCGCTCGGTCCCGCTTGGCGACCTGGCGACGCGGTTGACGGGGCGTCAGGAGGTCTCGGCCACCGGCGAGGGGCTCGCCTTCCACTCGCTGCGCGAGTACCGCACCGGCGACTCGCTCGGGCGCATCGACTGGAACCGCTTCGCGAAGGACGGCGACCTCGCGGCCCGGCGGTTCGACCAGCCGCGGACGGTGACGGTCGTCCTGCTCGTCGACGCGCGCCGCGCGGCGTACGTGAGCCCGGATACCGACCGGCCGGCGGTCGACGTCTGCGCGCACGCGGCCGGCGGACTCGTCGACGGGCTGGCCGACACCGGCTGTCACGTCGGTCTCGCGGCGCTCGGCCCTCGGGGGTGCTGGGTCCCGCCGGCGTCCGGCGGTACCCACCGCGAGCGATTGCTCGCGGCAGTCACCGAACACGAGGCGTTCGGGTGGCGCCCGCCGACGGACGGCGGTGGGGACCGAGACGGCGGGAACCCGGCGGTGACGCCGGCCGACGGGTTCGACCGCGTGCTGACTCAGCTATCGGGCGACGCGCAGGTGGTCTTCTGCTCGCCGTTCGTCGACGACCGCGCGGTCGAGGTCGCGCGGGCGCTCGACGCGCGCGGGCACGACGTGACGGTCGCGAGCCCGGACCCGACGGCCGAGGACTCGGCGTTCCGCCGCTTCGCCGCGACAGAGCGCTCGCTCCGCCTCGACGAGTGCCGCCGAGCGGGCGTCCCCGTGGTCGAGTGGTCGCCGGCGCGGGGCCGCGAGGGGGCCGTCGGCGAACGGGCCGCGGGTCGCGCGGACGCGGCCGTCGCGACCGACGGGGGTGGCGAACCGTGGCGGTGAGCCGGTCGCGTGGACGGGCGGGTCGCCGGCCGCGGGTGAGCCACGGGCTCTCGGCGCTGTCCGCGGTCGCGGTCTGTTACGCCGTCAGCGGCTCCGGGCTCTCGCTCCTGATCGCGGCGACGGGTGCCCTGGCGCTGGGTGTCGGACTCGCTCGCCGGTCCGAACCGCCGGTCGTCTTCGCGGGCGGAGCGCTGTTCGGCGCGACGGTGCTGGCGGCGACCGGACCGGCCGGAGCGGAGGCGGTACTGCTGGGCGCGTTCGGCGCCGTGATCGCCGCCGACACCGGGACGTTCGCGCTGGGGATCGAGCGCGACGCAGACGCCGACGTCGCGACGGCGCGCGTCGAACTGCTCCACGCCGTCGGGAGCGTCGCGGTCGCGCTCGTGACCGCGGGCGTGGGATACGTGCTGTACGAGACGGTACCGCGGGGCGGGTCGCTGGGTGTGGTCGCGCTGCTGTTCGGCGGCGTCGTGCTCGCGTGGCTGTTGCGTGACTGAGTTGTTCTGGGTGCAGAACGACCTTTTTTCGCCTCCGGTGTCCTCGGCCGCGAAGCGGCCTGCGGGCACCATCGGCGAAAAAATCTCGGCCAAAAAAAGGCCGGACGGCTCGCTCCCTACGGTCGCTCGCGTCCGGTGAACCGCCTCGCTCGCGTTGCTCGCTCGGCGGATGCTAGTATGATAAGTCTATCACCTGTAATTAGCATTCGCGCGAGCGAAGCGAGCGCGATTCGCCGGCAGAGCTCGACTCTGCCGAGCCTGCGGTCGTTTGCGGGCTCACTCTCGTAGACCCCGAGCGCGACCGAAGGGAGCGCTCGGCCTTTTTGCCCCATCTTTTTGGCTCGGGGGTCGCTGAGGGCGACCCCCGAGCGAAAAAGGTGGTTTAGGAACGTTAATTACGCCGACGCCGCACGAACGTCTATGGGCGACCGCTTTGACGTGGTGATCGCGGGTGCCGGGCCCGCCGGAGCGCAGTGCGCGCGGGATCTGGCGGCGAGAGATTACGACGTGCTGGTGCTCGAGACCGAACCCGAGGCCGACTTCCCGCGTCAGAGCAACAAGTCGACCGCCGGGACCTTCCCGTCGATGATGGCGTCGTTCAACGTCCCCGACGAGGTGGTGATGAACTTCACCGACACCGTCGTGCTGGAGTCGCCGAACGACCACTTCGTGCGCCACCAGCCCGGCGCGGTGCTGGAGTTCGCCGAGTTCAAGCGCTGGCTCGTCGCCGAGGGCCGAGAGAACGGCGCCGAGTACCGCTTCGATTCGCGGGTCTCGAAGCCGATCGTCGAGGACGGGAACCCGGTCGGCGTCCGCTACAACGGCGACGAGGAGGTCTACGCCGAAATCGTGATCGACGCGACGGGGCCGGCGGCGCCGCTCGCGAAGGACCTGGGCGTCACCGACCTCAAGCGCGAGCGCCAGGCCATCGGCGTCGAGTACGAGTTCGAGGGCGTCGACGTCGACCACCCCGACTACGCCGACTGCTCGGACGCGATGATGCTCCGGCTGGACCACGACCTGGCGCCGGGCGGGTACTCGTGGCTCTTCCACACCGGCGAGGACACGGCGAAGGTCGGGCTCTGTTACATCCAGAACGACAGCCACCGCGAGTACGCGAGGGAGGGCATGGGCATCGACGACTACCTCGAGTACTGGCTGGAGTCCGACCCGCGCTTCGAGAACGCGCGCCGGCTGGACGGCAAGCAACACCGCGGGTCGGCGCACATCCAGGAGCCGGGTCGGATGACCACGGACAGCTTCATCGCCATCGGCGACACCGTGCCGACGATCGACCCGCTGTGGGGCGAGGGGATCCACAAGGGGATGCTCTCGGCGCGGGCGGCGGCGGCGACGGCCGACCGGGCGCTGACCGGCGCGGTCGACACCTCCGCCGAGGAGATGCGGGTCTACAACACGCTCTGGCACGAGGACGTCGCGCCGAAGATGAAGACGCGGCTGCTGATGACCGAACTGCTCTACCTGACGCCCAACGAGCGCTACGACCGGCTGATGGCCGACCTGCGAGCGGCTGACGGCGACACGCTCGCGAAGATCAACGACGGGAATCGGCTGGCGATGCGAGAGCTGTTCCACCTGCGTGACCTCCCGCTGCTCGCGCGGTTCGCGCGCGAGCAGTTCGGCGCCTGAGCGCGGGACGAGCGGCGGTGTCGCGCGGTAGCGACACCGCACCTCGCGAGGGGGTGACGGCCGATAGCATTTTACCGTCCGCGGCCCCGGAGCCTTGCATGGAACGGGATCCGAGCAGGCGCCGATTTCTCGCGGGCTGTTGTGTCGCGGGCGCAGGGGCGATCGCGGCGGGCGGACTCGCGGGCGAGGCCAGCGCCGAAGGTGTCGAACAGGGAGACACGCCGGCGACCCGCTGGGAACGGACCTACGAGGCGGGGGCGAGCGCGACCGCGGAGTCGGTCGCGCCGGCGGGCGACGGCGGGTTCGTCGCCGTCGGGACGGTCGAATACGCCGACGGAGAGACGGTCAGCGACATCTGGCTGTACAAGGTCGACGCCGGCGGAACCCTCGTCTGGGAGCGGACGTTCTCGGAGCGGGCGGTCACGGCGGGATTCGACGTCGAACCGGCGGACGACGGGTTCGTGGTCGCCGGGCACACCCGCGAGGAGGACGGCGACGCACAGAGCGCGCTCGCGCTCCGGGTCGACGGCGAGGGCAAAGAACAGTGGCGCAACGCGTTCGACGCCTACCTCGGGACGACCGACACGGTGCGGGCCGTGGCCGTCGACGCGACGGGGCGGTCCCTCTTCGCGGGGTGGACCAGTCGGTTCGACGACGCGTGGGCCGCCCGCCTCACGGACGAGGGGGAGGTCGACTGGAAGGACAGGTACGGTCCCGGCCAGCACAACCGCTTTCACGGCGTCGTCGCGGCCTCCGACGGAGGGTATATCCTCGTCGGCGAGTCGGACGATACCGACGGTGACACGACGGGCTGGGCGGTCAAGCTCGTCGACGACGGCACCCAGCAGTTCTCCCACCGGTACAAGAAGCGCTCCGACAGCGGGACGAACAAGTACGACGACTTCAACGTCTTCTACGACGTCAGCGAGACGCGCAACGGGTTCGTCGCCGTCGGTGCGAACGCGTTCGATCCGAAGGCGAACGACCGCCGCGGCTGGGCCCTGGAGTTCAACATCAACGGCGGGAAGATCTGGGACGAGCGCTACGGCGCGGACTCCTACACCGCCCTGCACAGCGTCACCGAGGGGTATCTGGAGTACTTCGTCGTCGGCGAGACGGCGACCGACGCCGACGGCACCGACGCGCGCGGCTACGCGGCGAACCTCGGGATCGAGGGACAGACGAGGTGGACGGGGACCTGGGGCGAGGGGTCCAGTTCGTTCTCGGCGTTCCACCTCACCGACGCCGAGGGGATGGTCTGCGTCGGCGACACCGCCGAATCGGCGGGCGCGGACACGACCGGCTGGGGCGTCAAGATCGGCGGCGAGGACGTCGCGACGGCGACGCCCTCCCCGACGCCGACCGCCACCCGATCGCCGACGCCGTCGCCGACGGTCTCTCCGACTCCGACGGACGGGACCGGCGGAACCGACGCCGGGGGCGAGACGAGCGGCGGCGGGTCGGCCACCGCGGCGCCGACGCCGACGGACGCTCCGTCCGGCGGGGACGCGACGGCGACGTCCGGTGACGGCAGCGACGCGGGAACGACGGCCGCTCCAGACGGCGGCGGTGGACTGTCGACGACGACGCTCGGGATCGGTGTCGTCATCCTCGCGCTGGGTAGCGGTGGCTACCTCTACAACAGCTACTTCGCCGGCGACGACGGTGGCGCGTCCGACGGGAGGGGAGGCGGCGGATCGGCGAACGACGGCGGTGGCGGTGACGACACCGGCCCGTCCGAACCGGACACCGCCGGGGCCGAAGACGTCCAGCAGGCCCAGACGGTCGTCGGGGACGACGGCGCCGCCGGAGACGCCGACGAGTCCGACGCCGGGGATCCGTCGACCGTGCCGGAGTCGGCGGACGCGTCGGGCGAGGCGGACGACGGCGGACCCGGTGGTTCCGACGGGCAGGGCGAGGCGGACGGAGGCGACCAGCGGACGGAGTGAGGAGGCCACGCCGGCTTCCGGATTCGCAATTCCTATGGGGGCTACGTCCGGTGGTTCGAGTATGTCACCGGAGTCGCCGACCGCCGAGAGCCCCGCGCGCGTCGACGGGATGCCGACCTTCGGGATCGGCACCTGGAAGAACGAGAACCCGGACCAGTGTGCCGAGAGCGTGCGGGCGGCCCTGGAGATGGGCTACCGCCACGTCGACACCGCGCAGATCTACGGGAACGAGTCGGCGGTCGGCGACGGCATCGCGGCCGCCGACGTGCCCCGCGAGGACGTCTTCCTCGCCACGAAGGTGTGGATCGACCACCTCGACCCCGAGGGTGTGGTCGCTTCGACGGAGGAGAGCCTCGAAAAACTCGGCGTCGACTCGGTCGATCTCCTGTACGTTCACTGGCCCGCCCGGACCTACGAGGCGAGCGAGACGCTCCCGGCGTTCGAGGAACTGCTCGACCGGGGGCTAACAGACCGCATCGGCGTCTCGAACTTCGAACCGTCCCACCTCGACGAGGCCCGCGAGGTGCTCGACGAGCCGGTGTTCGCCAACCAGGTGGAGATGCACCCGCTGCTCCACCAGGAGGAACTGCGCGAGTACGTCGCGGGGACCGATATCGAACTGGTCGCGTACTCGCCGCTGGCCCGCGGCGCGGTGTTCGACGTGCCCGAACTGGCGGACATCGCCGAGAAACACGGCGTCAGCGAGGCGCAAGTGTCGCTGGCGTGGCTCCGCGAGAAGGGCGTCACCGCCATCCCGAAGGCCACGAGCGAGGCCCACATCCGCGACAACTGGGAGAGCCTGACGCTCGACCTCGACGAAGACGACGTGGCCGCGATCGACGCCATCGACCGCCGCGAGCGGCAGGTCACGACGAGCTGGCAACCCGACAGCTGGGACTGACGGCGTTCGCTCCCCGTTCCGCCGCCGCGGGGCTCCGTGTGAGAACCGTCTCTCCTGTCGTCGAGCGGACGTGTCGACGGCGAACGGGATCGGCGGCCGTGCGGCAACAGAAAAGGTATACAGGGGGCTCACAAACGCCCGCACATGTCCGTCGGGAACCGGCAGGGGGTCGTCGAAGCGCTCCGCTTCGACCTGAACAAGTTCCACGAGACGTGGATGGAGCTGCTCTATCCCCGTCAGCGGGGCGCGAGCGACACCGTTCTGGGCAAGTGGCGACCGCAGACGACCCGCGAGCGGGTCACCTACAACGCGTGGGCGGCGCTGGGGGCGCTCGTCGTCGCTGTGTTGTACCCGCTCGCGCTGTTCGGCGTCGTCGTCCGCTTCCACGCGCGCAAGATCGACGTCTCGGTCGAGAAACTCGGGGCCATCGGCGCGATACTGCTCGCGATCCTGGTCTGGGGCGGCCTCTCGGCGCTCGTTCACTTTCGCCTCGACTCGCAGTTCACGTCGCAGGGACCGAACGCGATCGTCGCCGCCAGCGTCGTCGCGGTCCTCTCGACGATGCTCGCGGTGCTGTTTCGGAGCGTCGGCGGTCGGGTCACGACGATCCTGTTCGCCTACCCGTTCGGGATGACCGCCATCTTCCTGCCGCCGGTCGTCGCCGCGCTGGTCTCCGACCAGATGGCCCAGTTCACTATCGCCTACGCCGACCAGATCGCCGAGTTCGCGCGGGAAGCGCTGCTGGAACCCGTCGGACTCAGACAGTACTTCGCCCGGCGGTTCGAGATGACCGAACTCGCCTACGTCCTCATCTGGCTGGGGATATCGATCCCGCTCGGGTGGCTGCTCGGCACGACAGTCGCGCTCGCCGACTTCATCCGCCCGCAGGGGACGAGCGAGTGAGGCGTCTCACAGCACCGTCGCCGGATCGACGACCGCCGTCTCCGGGACCGGTCCGGCGGGTCCGTCGGCGACGGCGACCGTCCCCGTCGCATCGCGGTCGACCAGCACCGTCGCGCCGGCGAGAATCGGCGCGACGACGCCGGCGACGACGGCGCCGGGGTCCGACAGCGGGGCGCGGACCGCAACTTCGTCTCCCTCCGTGAACCCGTGCTCGGCGACGACGCGCTCGGCCGCGTCGAGGACCTGTTCGTGCGAGTATTCCTCGTCTCCGGCGGCGAGCGCGGCGTCCGTCGAACCGACCCGGTCGGGGGGGTTCGTCGGGTTCTCGCTCCACATCTCCGCCTCGAAGTGGGCGAACTCGGGGTCGTCGGGCGCCTCGCCGTAGACGAGGGTCTTCGTCCCCGGGTCCGGGTCGTAGGCGTCGACGCGTGACCCGGGGACGACCAGCGCCTTGCTCCCCGACCGGTCGGGCTCGGCGAAGCGGGCCGTCGCGCCGAGGAGGCTTGCACCGAACAGCGCGAGCAGGGGCGGCGGCGTCAGCGGGTCGCCGGCGTCGACGGCGACCGTCGCGCCCCCCCGGACGCCGTAGTGGCGCAGGAGGTTGCCGGTCTTCCATGCGTTCGTGCAGAACTTCTCGTAGCTGTACGACCCGGCGCGGCTGTCGGTCCGCACGGCGAGGTCGTCCGAACGCCGCTCGCGCGCGACCAGATCCCCGATGACGTCCATGGCGGCGCTTGGGCCGGCGACGGCAAAAGGCGTCCGTACTGTGGTTCGAACGGAGGGAATCGAAGGTGAGTCCGCCGGGCTGTGACCACTTCGATCCCCGAGTGCCAGAGCCGGCCCGATTCACTTTTGTACCGCTATCGGAAAGAGAGGGCTATCACCGATGCCGACGCTGGTCCTGGAAACCGAAGTCGACGCGCCCCCGCAACGGGTCTTCGACGTCGCGCGACGCGTGCAGTCCCACGCCGACCCGCTCGCGGGAACGGACGCCACGCTCGACGGGACGGCGAACGGCCGCCTCGAACTGGGCGACGTCCTCACGTGGCGCACCAGGCGCTTCGGTCTCCCCCTGGAGTTCACCGTCCAGGTCACGCAACTGGAGTCGCCGGCCCACCTCCGCGGCAAGCAGGTCGACGGCCCCCTCGCGGAACTCGTCCACGACCACCGCTTCGAGCGCACCGCCGCTGGCGGGACGCGCCTGGTCGACGAGTGCGCGTTCGCGTCGCCGCTGGGCCCCCTCGGGTCGGTCGCCGACGGACTCGTGCTGGAGCGGCGCCTCGAAGCGTTGCTCCGTCGCCGGAATCGCGCGCTCAAGTCGGCCGCCGAGGGCGACTCGAACTGACCCGTCCGGCGTCGTCGCCGTTCAGTTCGGTTTGCGAACCCACTTTTTTCGACGGAGAGTTCCTCGCGGCCCTTCGGGCCGCTGCGGGAATCCTCCGTCGAAAAAACTTGGGGAAAAAAGGCCGGACGGCTCGGTCGCTCCGCTCCCTCGCGTCCGGTGAACCGCCTCGCTCGGCGGATGCTGGTATGATAAGTCTATCACCTGTACTGAGCATCCGGCGCCGAAGGCGCCGGTTCACCGCCGGAGGGGGCGAAGCCCCCGGAGGCGGCCTTTTTCACCCATGTTTTTGGCCGGGGGGTCGCGCGGTGCGCGACCCCCCGGCGAAAAAGATGGTCTAGAAGGAACTCTTGATCTTCTCGAAGAAGCCCTGTTCGACGTCGACCTCCTCGCCGCCGGCCTCGGCGAACGCCTCGAGCGCCTCCCGCTGTTCCCCGTTGAGGTTGTCGGGGGTGACGACCTGGACCTGGACGAACAGGTCACCGTGGTCGCTGCGGCGCCGGCGGCGACTGAGGCGGGGCATCCCCCTGCCTTCGATGCGGAAGGTCTCGCCGGACTGCGTGCCGGCGGGGACGTCGAGTTCGACGGCGCCGTCGACGGTGGGGACCTCGATGGTGTCGCCGAAGACGGCCTGCGGGAACGAGATGGCCTCCTGGCGGTAGAGGTCTTCGCCGTCGCGGTCGAACTCGGGGTCCTCGCGGACCGAGACCTCGATGAGGAGGTCGCCCTTGGGGCCGCCGCGCTCGCCGGGTGCGCCTTCGCCCTCTTTGCGGAGGGTCTGGCCGTCCTCGATCCCTTCGGGGATGGTGACGGAGATCGTCGCGTCCCGGCGGACGACGCCGTCGCCGCCGCAGGTCGAACAGGTCTCCTCGTAGATCGTCCCCTCGCCCTCGCAGCGCCGGCAGGTCTGGCGCTGCTGGACGCGGCCCATCGGCGTCTGTTGGACGGTCGTGGTCTGTCCCTGTCCGTTGCACTCGGGGCACTGGCGCGAGTCGGTGCCCGGCGGGTGGCCCTGCCCGTCGCAGTCCGGACAGGTGTCCGGGCGCGTGACGTTGAGTTCCTTCTCGACGCCGTGGTAGGCGTCTTCGAGGTCGATCGTGAGCGTCGTCCGGAGGTCCTGACCCTGTCGGGGGCGGTTGCCGCCGCGGCCGCCACCGCCGCCGAAGAACGTCTCGAAGATGTCGGACATGTCGCCGAAGGGGCCCTGGCCGCCGCCGCCCATGCCGCCCATGCCGCCCATGCCGCCGGCACCGGCGCCGGCGCCGCCGTTGTCGGTGGCGCCGTGTTTCTCGGCCTCGACGTAGCGGTCGTGGCCCAGCTGGTCGTACATCCGGCGCTGTTCCTCGTCGGTGAGGACCTCCTTGGCCTTCTTGACCTGCTTGAACTTCTCCTCGGCGTCGGCCTCGTCGCTGACGTCGGGGTGATACTCCCGGGCTTTCTCCCGGTAGGCCTGCTGGATCTCCTCCTCGCTGGCGTCCCGGGAGACCCCCAGCACCTCGTAGAAGTCCTCGCTCATCGCTTGTGCCGGTGTAGACGATTGAGGTACTTCAATAGAACGGGTTCGCGGCGGCGGACCCGGCCGGTGGCTCCGACCGGGACGTCGCGTGCGGTGGGACCCGACGGTCGACGGGCGCGTCGGGCCGTCGGGGACGAACTGCGTCGGCTCGGTTCCGTCGTCAGGCGGTGTCGGTGCCGGTGTCGGTGTCGGTGTCGGTGCCGGTGTCGGTGTCGGTGCCGGTGTCGGTGTCGTCGTCGAGGGGCCACCAGTCCTCGTTGTCGAGCAGGTCGTCTTCGTCGTCCTCGCCGACGGGGCTGAAGTTGACTCGCAGCAGCCAGCCGGTCGGGTCGAATATCGAGGGCTCGGGGTCGAGCCTGAACACTTCCGGTTGCGGCGTCCCGTCGTCGGCCGTATCGCCCTCGGCGTCGACGACGTAGCCGGCCCCATCGTCGTACTCGGGAACCTCGGCCTCCTCGGCGAGGAAGAAGACGGAGCGCTCGCCGGTGCCGAGGTATCGGATCATCCGCGTGTTGTAGTCCGACCAGACGTTGTCGCGGACCTCCTCGACGGAGGGAGACCACCGGACGACGGGCGACGTGATGACGAACTCCGAGTTCGGATTGACGTTCCTGGTGAACATCAGCGCCTTCTGGTCGTCCTCGACGTCGCCGCCGTCGTCGGTCCCCTCCTGGGCGGTCGCCGCGCCGGCCCCGGAGGCGGCGACGCCGGTCCCCGCGGCGGCGAGCGCGCTCTTTTTCATCATCGATCGGCGCGATTCCTCGAATCGGTCGAGCGGCAGAATCGAATCGTCGTCTGTCATTGATCTCCTCCGGTGGTCCGTTGCGGACGTGGTCCAGTCAATCTGTAGCCTGCCAACGAAACGTGTGGCGGCGACCGATCGCCATCGCAGAGCCGATCGTACCGGCCGACGGCGAGGCGATGCCGCGTTCCGATCCGCGACTGCGCTTTCGCGGACGCTACTGCCCCTTCGTGGCGGCGTCGAGACCGACGGACGCTTGCAAGTTCCGTAGCCCGCTTCACTCGCGGTACGGCGGCGTCTCGTACGCCGCCGCGCAGTCCCGGCAGCCGGCGACCACCCGCCGCTCGTCGTTCAACTCCAGCGCCATCGCGTCGCTGCCACACTCCGGACAGGGCGCGGGGGCGCGCTCGGCGCCACACGACGGGCAGGCGAACGAGAGCCCGTCGCCACCGGTCTCGAGCCCCAGGTCCGCGTCGGCGCACTCCGGACAGCGGACCGGCACGCGGACGTCGGTGGTCTCGCGCGGTGCGCCGAGCGCGAGCGCGACTAGGTCCTCGTCGCCCCGGTTGTACCCCGACTGGTACTCGCCGGGGGCGAACCGGACCGCTTCGCCGGCCGCGACGGTAAGTTCGCGGCCCGACTGCGAATCGTCGGTCGCCCGGGTCGGCGTCCGTTCGGGCAGGTGTTCGAACGTCGCTCGCCCCTTCAGCACGACGAACACCTCCTCCTGGTCGGCGTGGGCGTGGAGTCCGCTCGGGAAGCCCTCGCCGGGCGGGATCCGGTAGCGGTTGATCGCCACGTCGGTCGTGCCCAGCGGGTCGGAGAGTCCCCGTCGGTCGACCACCCCGGGTTCGTCGCCATCGGGATCCGACGGCGAGTCGAAGGCGACTCGGTCCATGCGCTGTCGTTCGGCCGACCGGGACAAAGTTGTACTGTCGCCCGTCCTCAGACGCCGAGCCACTCGTCGCTCCCGACCTCGTACCCGTTCGACCGGCAGAACTCGGCCGCGCGCCGGCGCACGTCGCGCGACCCCGGCGTCCGTTCCTCCTCGCGGATGTACTCGACGATCCAGTCGGTGAGGACCTCGATCCCCTCGTCCTCGTCGTCCTCTTCGATCGCCTTCAGCGCGCGGAGCGTCCGCTCGTAAGCCTCGTACTGCGAGGTCCCCAGTTCGGCGGACTGGAACTCGTCGGCCGCCTCGACGATCCGTTTCATCGCGGTGGCGATCCGCGGTCGGCGGACGCGGACGCGCACCGCGCTCGCCGACTCGTAGCGTTCCCGGTCGGTCCGCGGGAGCAACTCCGCCAGTTCGTGGGTCCCCGCCGCGGATTCGACCTCCTGATACCCGACCGCCTCGACGAGTTCGAGCCCGGTCGCGGGGAACTCGACCGAGTCGAGTTCGACGTCGAGGGCGTCGAGTTCCGCGTCGTCGACGGGCGGTTCGCTCTCGTCGCTCCGCTCGAGTTCCTCGAGGACCTCTCGACGTCGCTGGCGGTTCTCCCGGTCGCGAGCCTGTTCTTCTCTCCCCGCTCTGTCGTCGGGCATGCCCCCGTGGTTCGGCCGCCCGCGGTAAAACGGTGGACCCGGCACTCGCCGGTATACCTGACACGCGGGTTTCAAAAACCGGCTTCAGCGAACGCCTTTACCGTCGGCGCCCGTCGTGTGCGGTATGGCGACAGAGTCCACGGACGTACCGGACGGTTACGAGGCGGCCGCGGAGCTCGAGGCGCTCCGGGATGAGGGACGCGCCGTCGCGACCGTCGGCGGCCACAGCGTCGCGCTGTTCCACCACGAAGGCGAGGTGTACGGCGTCGACAACCGCTGTCCCCACATGGGGTTCCCGCTGGCGAAGGGGACGGTCGAGGACGGCTTGCTCACCTGCCACTGGCACCACGCGCGGTTCGAGCTCTCCTGTGGCGACACGTTCGACATCTGGGCCGACGACGTGCAGACGTTTCCGACCGCGGTCAGGGGCGACACCGTCTACGTCGACCCCGAGCCCGAGACGGACGTCGCGCCGGAGGTCCACTGGCGCAACCGCCTGGTCGACGGGATGCGCGAGAACCTCTCGCTGGTGATGGCCAAAGGGGTGATCCACCTCGACGGCCTCGGCGAGGGCTTCGCGACGCCGCTGGAGACGGCGGTCGACTTCGGGACGAAGTACCGCGCCGACGGCTGGGGGCGCGGCCTGACGACGCTCGGCGCGATGGCGAACCTCTACGACCGGGTGGACCACGACGAGAAGCGGCGGGCGATGTTCGTCGGCGTGCGCGAGGTGGCCGACAACTGCTCCGGGGAGCCCCCGCGGTTCGACCAGTACGCGCTGAGCAACGACGACCTCTCGAAGGCCCGCCTGAAAGAGTGGTTCCGCGAGACCTGCGAGGTGCGCGACTCGGACGGCGCCGAGCGATGCCTGCGCGCGGCGACGGCGACCCTGCCGCCCGAGGACCTCGCCGAGACCCTCGTCGCCGCCGCGACCGACCACCTCTACATGAACACCAGCCACACGGTGGATTTCGTCAACAAAGCGTTCGAGACGCTGGATCACGTCGGCTGGGACCGGGCCGAGGACGTCCTCGCGTCGACGGTGGACACCATCACCGGCGGCTCCCGGGCCGAAGAGACGAACTCGTGGCGCCAGCCCATCGACGTGGCCCAGTTGTGTTTCGACGCCGACGACGACGTCCCCGACCTCTCGGCCGCGGGCGACGGGAAGTCCTGGGACCGCCCGGACGACTTCGTCGAGACGCTGCTGGCCGACGACCCCCACGCCATCGACGAGGCGCTCCGCGACGCGATCCGCGAGGGGGCGACGACCGAGCAACTGGCCCACACCGTCGCCGTCGCGGCGCTCCGGCGGGTCGCCCACTTCGCGACGAGCAACGAGTTCGGCGACTGGAACACGGTCCATCACACGTTCTCCTTCGCCAACGCCGTCGAGCAACTGGCGGGCCGGACCGACGCCGACGACCTCTATCGAGCGTGCTGGCAGGGCGCGATGTCGGTCTACCTCGACCGCTTTCTCAACCAGCCGGAGGCGCCGCTGCCCGAACCCGGCGCTGGCGGGGGCGAGGACCCGGCTGAGTTGCGGGCGGAGCTCCTGGAGACCTTCGACGAGCAGGGCCGCGTCGACGAGGCCGGCCGGATCGTCGGCCGGCACTTCGACGCCGGCGGCGACCCCGATCTGTTGAAGCGGACGATGGCCGAGGGGCTCCTGCGGGAGGACGCCGGGTTCCACACGCTCCAGAACGTCGAGGGCGGGTTCGCCCAGTTCGACGCGGCCGAGAGCGACCACGAGCGTCGCCTCGCCCTGATCGCCCCGGCGCGGTACATGGCGGCGCACTTCCCGACTCGGCGGGAGAACGAGCAGACCTTCACCATCGCCGACCGACTCTACCGCGGCGAGGCGATCCACGAGGAAGCGGGGGACTGAGAGGGGCAGTCAGCGGCGTCGCGCGACGGCGGCGGCGGCGAACGCCAGCGCGAGCAGTGCGGCCGAGACGCCGAATCCCGTGCCGTCGGCGGCGGTCGTCCCCTCGTTGGCTGCGGCGGTCGTTCCGTCCGACGCCTCGGTCGACGCGTCGCTCCCGCCGACCGTCGTCGACACCCCGCCGGCTGTCGTCGGCTCGGGGACTCCGGTCGCGACGGTCGGCGAGGCCGTCTCAGTCGGTGCGTCCGCCCCCGTCGCCGCGGTCGTCGTCCTCTCGACCGTCGGGGACGGCGACGGGTCCACGGTTTCGGTCGCAGTGGCGTCGCTCGCGGTCGGCGTCGCAGTCGGCGTCGCGGTCGCCGTGATCGCCGACTCGCCGGCACCGTCGATCCGGCGACGCAGGGTGAGCTGACCCGACCGGGACTTCGGAACGTCGGCGTTCGTACTGAACGCGTCGTCCGGCGGGAGGGTGTACTCGCCGTTGCCGTCGGCGTCCCAGAGAAGTTCTATCTCTACCGAACCGCTCGGCGACCCGTCGAGTCCCTCGAAGGCGACGGTCTGTTCGCTCCGTCCCTCGGGAGCGACTGCGATCCGCCCGTAGTTCTCGTCCCCGGAGTCGAGATCGACTCCGAAGAGCGCCCGGTCGGGGACGAGGACCGAGGCGTTCACCCGGAGGGTCCACGAGTCGTCGCCGGTCTCGACGGCCGTGGCCGTGATGTTCGACCAGCGCGGTTCCGGCCCGACGACGACGCGGCGCTCCCAGACTGTCCGGTTCCCGCTCGCCATCCGGAGGGTGAACCGGTCGTGCTCGGCGGCGGAGACGTCGCCGAGCAGCGCCTCGAAGTCCGACCGCGAGCGCTCGGGGTCGGCGTCCGCCGTCCCGTTCTCGGTCGTGGTCACGGCGGCGGTCGCCAGCACCGTGCCGTTCGGGCCGACCGCCTCGACCTCGGCGGTCCGCCCCGGCAGGAGGTTCGTGTATCCCGTCAGTATCACGTCGGACGCGCCCTCGTCGATCCGGGCCGGCCCCCAGCCGCTCAGCCGGAGCCCGGCCGACGGCGATCGAACCGTCGCCGCCGGGCCGACGAACGTGAACCGATCTTCGAGCGTCGGGGCGTCGGGCCGTTCGAGCGTCACTTCGAAGTCGTCCTCGTCCGGGAACGAGGGGTAGCGCTCGTCGTCGCCGCGTTCGGTCAGTACGAGTCCGCTCGTATCGACGACCGCGTACGTCGTCGCGTTCGGACCGTCCCGGACGACGCGCGTCTCGCTGCGTTCGAGCGCGATATCGTACTGTCGGCGCTCGGGCCCCACGAGGGCTCTGACCGTCAGGTTCGTCTCCGAGTCGTTCAGCGCGGCGAAGAATCGCTCGGTCGCGTCCGCGCCGTCGGCGCTCGCGATCGAGTCGTTCAGCGACGCCGAGCGGATCTCGACCACGAGCGTGTCGCCGTAGACGACGGTGTTCTCTCGTGTCGGTGCAGTCAGCGTCCCGTTCGCGCGCATCGCCCGGAGATCGTCGGCGTCGTCGATACGTTCGTCGACCGACCCGTTCGCTGCGAGCACTGAGAGTTCGTCGTTCGACTGGGTCCCGGCGACCGCGCCGGGGACTCCCGCGGCCACCGCGCCGGCTAGCGACGCGACGACGACCAGGGCGAGCGCCGTCCGTCTCGCTGTCGGTGAGTGGAGGGCCATCGAGCGTCTCGTCGGATGGGTGATACAAGTGCTTTCTGACCGTCGTCTCGCGTCGGCGATCCCCGATAGCTAACTTCCCGGCGCGAGTGGTGTTCGGTAATGACGAAGGGTCCGTCCGGACCGATCGACGACGAACGCGGCGGCGTCGAGCGGTGGGTGATCTGGCTGGTCGTACTCGCGATCACGGTCGCGGTCGTCGGCTCGGTCCTGTACTTCGGCGACGAGCTCCGACGGGACAGTCCCGGCGCCGAGTTCTCCGTCTCCTTCGACGCCGAAGCGGGCGCGCTGACCGTCGAGCACGCCGGCGGCGACTCGATCGTCGACCGGACGACCCGGTCGCTATCGGTCGTGGTCCTCGACCGATCGACCGGCAACAGCGAGGAAGTCGTCTGGGTGAGCGACCCCGGCGGGCCGGTGAAACGAGGGGGTGCCTATCCGGTGCGCGAGGGCGATACGTTGACCGTCGACGACCCGTCCGTCGACTCGAACGGCGACGGGAGCTACCTCGACGCCGAGCGCAGCGTCGGGTTCTATCTGGAGTCCGGCGACTCGGTTCGCGTTGTCTGGACCGGGTCGATGCGCGGCGAGGTTCGGTCCGTGACGCTCGCGAACGCGACGCTCGGGTGAGTTGCGGATCTGGGACGTCTGTGTCCATCGCGCCAGTCTCTACCATCGATTCCGATCCGAGGGGGAATGTGCGGAGACTGTTCGATCTCACACTCGATCAATTCTGATCTCGTAAGGCGATGCGCTCTCTCATCGCGCTCGCTACGAGTCGCGGTGGCCGCAGGAATCGATGAGTGTCGAAAGCCCTCGGCGCGCTCGTGACGCCGCGGGTCGCTGCGGTCCTCACTCGCTTCGCTCGTTGCGGTCCTTGCGTCCCCGGGGCGCCGACGAGCACGCCTCGCCCTTTCAGTCCACCAGGGTACCAGCACAGCACCGCACCACACACCTCCCCAGCCGATTCGTTCGCTCCCTATGGTCGCTCACTCATCCCTCGCGCAGTTCCGTCGCGACACCTCACTTCGTTCGGATCGCGACAGCGCGCGCCGACGTGGCTAATTCCTCCCCGACTGCGACCGCTCAGACCCCCTTGCGCATCAGATGACTCCGGAGGACGTCGTTCTCCTTGTTCCCGGCGACGGGGTTGACGAGGACGACGACGTCGTCGGCGTCGAGGTGGCCGCCGGCGGCGAGTTCCCGGGCCGCGGCGGCGCCGACGCCGCCGGTCGCGCTGGCCTCGATCCCTTCGCCGTTGAGCGACTCGGCGCCCTCGAGCGCGTCGTCGTCGCTGACGCCGACGGCCCACCCGCCGGTGTCGCGGACCGCGTCGAGCGCGAGCGCACCGCCCGCGGGGTCGGGGACTTCCAGCGACCCGATGAGTGTGTCGGGGCGCTCCCACGCCTCGGTGCGGTCGCCGCCGGCGTCGTCCGCGGCGACGATGGGCGCGCAGTCCTCGGGCTGGGCGACGTGCAGCGCGGGCGAGTCGTCGACGAGTCCGGCGGCCTGCAACTGGTCGGCGGCGAGGTGACTGCCGACCACGCCGAGGCCGTGGCCCGTGGGGTGGACGACGGCGTCGGGGACCGTCCAGTCGAGTTGCTCGACGACCTCGAACAGGAGCGTCTTGGCGCCCTCGTGGCGATAGGGCGTGTCGAACGGCGCCAGCGAGTGCCAGTCGGCGTCGTCTCTGTCGGCCATCGCGCTCTCGAAGGCGTCGACGGCGTCGGGGTAGCGGCCCTCGACGACGCTCATGTCGCCGCCGTGGACGTTGGTCATCGCCTTGGCGACGAACGTCGAGCGCGTCGGCACGAACGCCTCCGAGTCGAGGCCCGCGCGAGCGGCGTACGCGGCGACGCTCTGCCCGGCGTCTCCGGTCGTGGGAAGCGCGACCGCCTCGGTGCCGTGTTCGCGGGCGGCGGTCACGGCCAGCGCCGTCCCGCGGTCGGCGGTCGTGCCCGTGGGATTGGCCCCCTCGTCTTTGACGTAGACGGCGCCGACGCCGAGTTCGTCGGCGAGGTCGGGCGCGGGGATCAGGGGAGTCGTTCCCTCGTCGAGCGTGACGAGCGAGTCGGAGGCGAAGGGGAGGAGGTCGCCGTAGCGGGCGACGCCGTCGAACCGCTCGCCGGCGAGCGCGTCGCGGGTCGTCTCGACCGCGTCGGAGTCGTAGGTCGCGGTGAGGGCGCCGCCGCAGTCCGGGCAGCGCCGCGGCGCCGCGGCGGGGTCGTGGACCGCCTCGCACTCCGTGCAGGCGAGTCCGTCGAGCGTCGGCGTGGTGTCCATACCCTGAGCGCGGTCCGCCACCGACTAATCGCTGTCCGTTCGCGGGCGAGCAGCGTCCGAATCGGTTCGGTGCCGGAGCGCCCGGAACCGTCACGCCGGTCGACGCAGTCCGAGACGGGGCCGTTTTGTGGGTCCGCTCCGAGGTGACGGGTATGAGCGAGGTCGTCATCGTCGGCGGCGGGCTGGCGGGACTGGTCGCCGCGCGGCGTCTGGCAGCCGACGGCGCGGACGTGACGCTGTTCGAACGCCGCGACGAACTCGGCGGTCGCGTCCGCTCGCGCGAGGCCGACGGGTTCACCCTCGACCGGGGCTTCCAGGTGCTCTTCACCGCCTACCCGGCCGTCCGAGAGGAACTCGACCTCGGCGCGCTCGATCTGCGCGCGTTCTCTCCCGGCGCGACCATCGCGCGCCCTGACCACCGCTCGACGCTCGCCGACCCGTTCCGGGACCCCCTCGCGGCCGTCGAGTCGGCGATGAACCCCGACGTGACGCTGTTCGACAAGGTTCGCGTCCTCCAGTTGCGCCGCGAACTCGGGAACGCCGACCCGCGGACGCTGCTGGACGGCCCGTCCGAGAGCGTCCGCGAGTACCTCGAGCAAAAGGGGTTCTCCGAGCGGTTCCTCGAGAACTTCGCCGCGCCGTTCTACGGCGGTATCACGCTCGACCGCTCGCTGTCGACCGACGCCGGCGTCTTCCGCTACACGTTCTCGATGCTCTCGCGCGGGAGGACCGCGGTCCCCGCCGACGGGATGGGAGCGATCCCGGAGCAACTGGCCGACCGGGCTCGCGACGCCGGGGCGACTATCGAGACCGACGCCGAGGTGTCCGCCGTCGACGGCGCCGAGGGCGGGGCGACCGTCGAAGTCGGCGGCGAGACGGTCGACGCCGACGCCGCCGTGGTCGCGGCCGACCCGAAGCGCGCCCGCGAACTGACCGGGGTCGAATCGATCCCTGCGGAGGCGCGGGGTTGCGTCACCCAGTACTTCTCGACGCGGGAACACCGCACGCTCGACACCGGGCGCCGACTCGTGTTGAACGCCGCGGGGGACTGCCCGAACACGGTCGCCCCGCTCTCGACGGTCGCGCCGGAGTACGCGCCCGACGGCCGCGCCCTGCTGTCGGCGACGACGCTGGGCGTCCCCGACCGGAGCGACGAGGACCTCGCGACCGCGGTCCGCGACGCGCTCGTGACGTGGTACCCGGAACACCGCTTCGACGACCTGGAACTCGTCGCCACCGACCGCATCGAGTTCGCGCAGTTCGCCCAGCCGCCGGGCTTCCGCGCGGACCTGCCTGCCGTCGACGAGCCCGAGGGGTCGGTCTGCCTCGCCGGCGACTACACGCAGTGGTCCTCGATCCAGGGCGCGATGGAGAGCGGACGGATCGCGGCCGAGACGGTCTCGGACTCCGTCTGAGCGCGGCTGCCGACACGAAGCCCTCAGAGCATCCGCGAGAACTGTCCGAGCGGCGGGAACGTCAGCGTCTCGTCGCTGTCCGCGTCGAAGACGACCGGGCGGAACTGCGCGACGCTGGTCACGAGCGGCGATAGCTCGGGTCGAGCGGTCCCGACGCGCCCGTTTACCGAGACGCCCTCGACCAGCCGGTTGAACGACGGGAGCACGAGCACGTCCGACCGGCGGTAGGCGCCCTCACCGACCAGAAAGCAGGGGCGTTTCCGTCCCTCGATCTCGATGGCCGGGTGGTCGTGGCCGACGACGTAGGCGTCGGCCGGCGTGTCGGGCTCCTCGTGGCCGTGGGTGACGACGACCGTCTCCTCGCCGTCCGTGTCGAGTTCGTACTCCTCGTGCAGGTCACCCGAGTACGCCGCGCCGAGCATCGTGTCGTGGTTGCCCTCGACGACCACGAGCCGTGCGCCCGCGTCGCGGACGGCGCGGGAGAGGTCGGTCAGCGCCTCGTCGGCGGAGTCGAGCACGTAGTCGAACGAGTGGAACACGTCTCCGGCGAGCACGACCTCGTCGGGGTCGAAGCGTTCGAGCAGCGGTTCGAGCCGCTCGACGCAGTCCGCGCCGGCCCCGATCGGGAATTCGACGGTCGAAGCCTCGCCCTTCCCGAAGTGCAGATCCGCGCAGACGAGCGACCCGTCGAGGTAGGCCACCCGGTCGCGGTACTCGGGGTCCATGGCTCGCCACTCGGCGCCCGTCGGGCAAAGACCTGACGCACGCGCTGTTGCCCCGCGGGACTACGCGTCGGCGTCGTCGCCCGCGGTCGCCTCGCGGTACTCCTCGGCGGTGACGGTGAACCGGTGGACGTCGACGACCGTGCCGTCCATGTCGGTGTGGAAGTTCCGCAGGAGGCCCTCGCGGCGACCGCCGTGGGCCTCGACGTACCGCGAGACGGCTTTTCGGGACTTCTCGTTACCCTCGTGGACGGTCACGACGACGACGTCGAGGTCGAGGCGGTCGAAGGCCACCTCCAGCAGCGCCGCCGCGCGCTCCCCGGAGTAGCCGCGACCCCAGAAGGGCTTGCGGAGCCAGGTGCCCAGTTCAGCCGTGCGCGTGTCCCAGTCGACGCTGACGCCAGTCAGCCCGGCCAGTTCGCCGGCACCGTCCTCACTCGGTTTGGGCCGAATCCCGTAGGTACCGCCCTCGTCGGTCTCCCGCTCCTCGGTCACCAGTTCGAGGAACTCGGCGGTCACCTTGGGCGTCTCGTGGGGCGACCAGGTGAGATACTCCGTGACCTCGTCGATGTGGGGCGCGCCCTCGCGGACGTGCTCGTAGAGCTCCAGCGGGTCCATCGTCTCGGTCGTCGCCGCTTCGAGGACCAGCCGGTCGGTCTCGATCCGTTCGGGGAAGAGGTCGGCCATACGCTCACCCGCGCGCCCCGTCGGAAAAGCGCTTTCCCGGGCGTGGGAGACGGTGGCGCGGATCGGCGGACGCGGGGAGATTTATACCGGCGGGACCCCGAGTCGGGGACATGGTGGACGTCCTCGCGAACAAGCGCGCGGCGACGCGCTTTCGCGTCCTCGTCGAGATCGCCGAGCGCCAGCCCGCCGTGAGTCAGGGGGAGATCGCAGACGCCGTGGGCGTGACCAGCCAGGCGGTCAGCGAGTACATCCGCGAACTCGTCGAGGACGGCCTCGTCGAGAAGCAGGGCCGCTCGCGCTACCGCGTCACCACCGAGGGGGTCGACTGGACGCTCCAGGCCGCCGCCGACGTGCGCCGGTTCGCCGAGCACGTCACCGACGACGTCCTCGGCAGCGTCCAGGAGGACGCCGCGCTCGCCACCGACGCGATCGACGAGGGCGACACCGTCGCCCTCTCGATGCGCGAGGGGCTCCAGCACGCGACCCCCGCCGCCGCGGCGGACTCGGCGGCAACGGATGCAGCCACGGGCGTCGCGACCACCGACGCCGCCGAGGGCGAGGTCGTGTGCGTCACCGGCTTCGAGGGGGTCATCGATCTCGACCCCGGCGAGGTGCGCGTCCTCCAGGTCCCCTCGATCCGCACGGGCCGCCCGGACGGCGAGCGCCTCGCGGAACTCGCGGACGCCTGCGAGGCGGCCGATCTCGTCGTCGCCGCCGGCGTCGAGGCGGTCGGCGCGCTCCGCTCGGTCGGGGTCGACCCCGCGACCGCCTTCGCCGCGGGCGAAGTCGCGGCGGACGCGGCCTCTCGCGGGCTCTCGGCCGTCGTCGTCGCCACCGCCGACGGCGTGGGCCGCGTGACCGACGCGCTGCGCGACGCCGGCGTCTCCTACGAGGTGACGTAGATGACCGACGACTCCCACGAGGTGAGACGATGACCGACGAACTCGAATCAGCCGTCGAGGACTTCCTCGACAAGACGGACGCGACGCTCGACGAGTACGACCAGGGGTACGCCGACGCCGACGCCACGCTCGGCGTCCTGCGCGACCACCTCTCGGACCTGCGGGAGGCCTACGAGGACGGACCCGGCTGACCCGTCGCGGGAGACGGATCGACCGTCGGGGCAAGACGGATACCAGAGGCGCGCGAAGCCCCGGACATGACAGACGTAGTGATAATCGACGGTTCGCGGACGGCCCACGGCGCGATGCTCGGCTCGCTCTCGGACGTGCGCGCGCCGACGCTCGGCGCGAACGTGCTCGAGGACCTGGTCGACCGGTCAGGGGTCGAACCGGACGACGTCGACTGGGTCGCGCTCGGGAACGCCGTCCAGGCGGGCGTCGGACAGGTGCCCGCGCGCCAGGCCGTCACCGAGGCTGGCCTGCCCGACGCCACGCCGGCGACGACCGTCAACGAGGCGTCGGGCTCGGGGCTGCGAGCCGTCACGCTCGCGGCCGACCGCATCGACGCCGGGCGTGTCGACGTCGCGGTCGCCGGCGGGATGGAGTCGATGTCCAACGCCCCGTACCTCGTCCGCGAGATGCGCGAGGGGCACCGCCACGGCGACGTCGAGATGGTCGACTCGATGATCTACGACGCGCTCCGGGACGTGGGCTACGACGCCCACATGGGCGAACTCACCGAGCGGCTGGCCGAGACTCACGATATCTCCCGCGAGGCCCAGGACGAGTACGCCCTCCGCAGCAACCGTCGCGCCGCCGAGTCCGTCGAGGAGGGGGTCTTCGACGAGGAGATCGTCCCCGTCGACGTGGGCGACCGTCTCGTCACCGAGGACGAGGGCCCTCGTCCCGACACGTCGCTCGAGCGGCTCGGGCAACTCCCGACCGCCTTCCGCGAGGACGGCACCATCACGCCGGGCAACGCGTCGAAGCTCGCCGACGGCGCGGGCGGAGTGCTCCTCGCGAGCGCCGAGGTCGCCGAGGACCGCGGACTGGGGCCGATGGTCCACGTCGAGGACTACGCGGTCGCCTACCGCGACCCGGCCGAGTTCTCACAGGCCGTCGGCGACGCCATCGAGAAACTGCTCGAACGGAACGACCTCGCCGTCGACGACGTCGACCACTACGAGATCAACGAGGCCTTCGCCGCCCAGACGGTCTACGTTCGCGACCGACTCGGGTTGCCCGAGGAGCGGGTGAACCCGCTCGGCGGGGCGGTCGCGCTCGGGCATCCAATCGGCGCGAGCGGCGGGATCCTGGCGACGACGATCGCCCACGCGATGGTCCGCGAGGACCACGATTACGGGGTGGTGGGGATGAGCGTCGGCGGCGGCGGTGCGGTGATGGCGTTGCTGTCGCGGTAGGGTCGTTTGGGATCCGCCGGCGCCGTCGCTCGTCCGAGTCTCTTTGGCCGTGGCGCCCGTGGTGGCGGCCATGGCTCGGACAGCAGTGATAGCCGGCGTCGGTCCCGGACTGGGCGAATCGCTCGCGCGGACGTTCGCGTCGGAGGGCTGCGAGGTCGCGCTGCTGGCGCGCTCGGCGGACTACCTCGCGGACCTCGCCGAGGACCTCCCCGACCCGGGGAGCGGTCTCGCGGTCCCGACCGACCTCGAAGAACCGGACGAGATCAGAGAGGCCTTCGGCACTGTCCGCGACGAGTTCGGCCCGGTCGACGTGCTCGTCAATCACGCGAGCGCGGGCTCGTGGCGGGGGCTGCTCGACGCGTCGGTCGAAGACGTCGAGCGCGCGTGGGCGGTCAACGGTCGCGGCGCGTTCGTCGCCTCACAGGAGGCGGCCGAGGACATGGTCGACGGCGACGGGGGGACGATCGTCTTCACCGGCGCGACCTCGGCGCTCCGGGGTCGGGAGGGCGCGATCGGCTTCTCGGCGGCGAAGTTCGCCGCCCGCGGGATGGCAGAGAGCATGGCGCGCGAACTCGGACCGGAGGGCGTCCACGTCGCTCACGTCGTGATCGACGGGCAGATAATGCCGCCCGGGGGAGGCGACCCCGGCCGCGGCGAGGAGACGTATCTCGACCCGGCGGAGATAGCGGAGAGCTACTGGCACCTCGTCGAGCAGGACCGGTCGGCGTGGACGCTGGAACTCGACCTGCGCCCGCACGTCGAGGAGTTCTGAACCGCAGGCTGGCGGGCGCGCCGGTCAGGACTCGCCGCCGTCGTGCTCGAGCCCGCGGACGAGCGTCGCGACGTGCTCGTCCTCGCTCGAGAGCCGCTGGGGGTAGATGCCGACGGCGACGACGTAGTCGCCCTCGTGTTTGAACTTCGCGGCGTGGACGTAGACGTCGACCTCGGTCCCGGCGAGGGTGGCCGTCCCTTCGAACTTCTTCAGCCGGGTCGATCTCCCGAGCGTGCTCACGTTCCGGGCGTCGACCTGCTGACCCACGGAGACCCCGTCGTACTGCGACTCGAACTGCGCGAGTATTTCCCGCTCGGACATGTCCGAGATGGGGTTGAACGTCTCGGTCGCCACCTTCACCTCCGGGCTGGCGAAGGTGACGAACACCGCGGCGCGTTGCGAGCCGAGCGGTCCCAGGTCGACGGCTCGCTCGTACTTCGCCCGCTGGTTCGTCACCTCGACCTGCCGGGTCTGGCCCGCGACGCTGAAGTTCCGCGTCGCGACCGACGCGGTGACGTTCGTCTCCTCGTAGCCCGTCTCCGCGCGGGCGTTCTCGCTGGCGGTCGCCGGCGAGGCGCCGAACTCCAGCGCGTTCTGCCCCGTGAGGAACCCACAGCCCGCGGTCACCGTCGCGATCACGACCGCCAGCACAGCGACCGTTCGACGTAGATCCATCGTCTCCCCTTGTATCAGAACACGGGTAAATGTGCTGATACAGGTCCCCCGTCGATCGGCGGTCGAACGACCTGTTCGTGTGGGTATCGGTTCCTCCGTCTCGATTACTGTAATTTTGCAATCAAAAATGCGCTGCGAAAGTCGCTGCGGTGGAACGCCGCGGTAACGGTCAGCCCTCGTGGATGAGTTCCAGCAGTCGTTCCTGGTATTCGCCGAAGGCGGCGTCGGTCCGGGTGCGCGGCCGCTCGAGGTCGACGTCGACGACCTCGGCGACGGTGCCGGGGCCGCTGGAGAGGACGACGACGCGGTCGGCGAGTTTCACGGCCTCCTCGACGTCGTGGGTGACGAAGAGGACGGTCTTCCCGGTCTCGGACCAGATGTCGAGCAGTTCGTCGTGGAGCATGTCCCGGGTCTGGGCGTCGACGCTGCCGAACGGCTCGTCCATGAGGAGGAGCGCGGGGTCGACCGCGAGCGCGCGGGCGATGCCGACGCGCTGTTTCATCCCGCCCGAGAGCTCGTTCGGGTAGGCGTCCTCGAAGCCGTCGAGGCCGACGAGGTCGATCATCTCCTGCGCGCGGCGGCGTCGGTCCTCGGCGGGGAGGTCCTGCTGTTCGAGGCCGAAGGCGACGTTCTCGACGACCGTGCGCCAGGGAAACAGGCCGTACTCCTGGAAGACCATCCCGCGGTCCATCGCGGGGCCGGTGACGGGCTCGCCGTCGAGGCGCACCTCCCCGTCCGTCGCCGACTCGAGGCCGGCGATGATACGGAAGAGCGTGGTCTTCCCGCAGCCCGAGGGGCCGACGATGCAGACGAACTCGCCTTCCTCGACGGAGAAGGAGACGCCGTCGAGGGCGCGAACCGGGTCGCCGTCCTCGACGCCGAAGACCTTCGTCACGCCGTCGACGGCGACGCGGTGGTCGCCCTCGACCGCGCCGTCTACTCGCGCCACGCGAGGACCCTCCCTTCGACGCGGCGAAAGAGCGCGTCGCTCGTCAGGAAGACGAGGCTGATGACGAACATGTAGACGACGCTGACCTCCGTGTCGAGGTTCTGCGAGGCGTTGATGATCTGGTAGCCGACGCCGGGCGCGCCGAACAGTTCGGCGGCGACGACGATCATCCAGCACTGCCCGATGCTCGTCCTGATCCCGGTCAGGATCTCCGGCGACGCGCTGGGCAGGACGACCTTCCGGATCATCCCCCAGTCGCTGTCGACGCCCAGCGAGGCGGCGACCTCCCGCTGGCTCCGCGGGACGCCCTCGACGCCGCTGTAGGCGTTGTAGAAGTTGATCCAGAACGCGCCGATGGCGACGATGAAGATCGCGCCGCCGTGACCGATGCCGATCCAGACGATGGCGAAGGCGATCCACGCCAGCGGCGGGATCGGGCGGAGCACGCGAGTCACGGGGGTGAACAGGTCGTCGAGCGTCTCGCTCCAGGCCATCGCGACGCCCAGCGCGACGCCGAGGGCGGTGCCGATGACCAGCCCGGGGACGTAGTGGACGAGGCTCTGGAACAGCTTGACCACGAGCTTGCTCCCGGTCAGTTCGCCGACCAGCGGGAGCGTGACCGTCTCGGTCTTCGCGAGTTCGCCCCCGAAGGCGACGGCGACGGCCAGCGGCGAGGGGAGGAGATACGTGCGGCCGATCGCGGTCGCGGCCGCCTGCCAGACGGCCAGGAAGGCGAGCGAGCCGGCGAGCCCGAGCAGTATCGAGCGCCGGTCGAACCGGTCGGAGAGCGGCGCCCGCGCGCCGGTCGCGGCGGTCTCGGTCTCGCCCTCGGCCGCCGTCTCCACGCTCATAGCGAGTCGTACACCTCGAAGTCGAACATCTCCGACTTGGAGAGCTTCTTATCGGTCTTCCCGAGGCGACTCGCGTACTCGCTGAACGTGACCGCGTGATCCTCGATGGCGTGCGGGTCGCTGACGAAGGCGCTCGCCCGCGAGTCCATCGCGGCCTTCGCCGTCGACTCGTCGAGCGAGTCGATGAACGAGGCGGCGTGGGAGGCGGCTTTGTCCGGCTGGTTCACCGCGAGGTCGGTCGCCTTCCTGTGCTGGCGGAGGAACTCCCTCGCGACATCGGTGTTGTCCTCGCGCAGGCGGTCGTGCATGAGCGTCACCGCCGCCGGCTGACCGGGCATGAAGTCGCCCGCCCACGCGATGGGTCGGAAGGGCGCGTCCTTCCGCTGGACGATCGTCGGCACGGGCTCCATGATGCTCGTCCCGTCTACCTCGCCGGCGAGCAGGGCCTGCTGGACCGCCGAGGCGCCCCCCAGGCCCTTGATCTCGACGTCCTTTTCGGGGTCGAGACCGAGCTCCTGGTCGATCCAGTACCGCAGGAGGATGTCCGGCACCGACCCCGGCGGGAACGTGCCGAATGTGAACTTCCGGCCGGTCTGCTCCTCGAACTTCCCGAAGGCCGCCTTCCCGTGTTCGTCCCACAGGTCGGCGAACTCGTCGCTCGCGAGGATCTGCATCGCGTCTTCGATGTTCGCCGCGGTGATCTTCGCGGGGATCCCTTTGTCCATGATGATCATCGCGGGGACGATACCGAACAGCATCACGTCGAAGTCACCTTTCGCCGAGGCCTGGACGATGCTGGGCCCGTCGGGGAACTGCTCGCCGCTCACCGACACCGAGAGCTCGTCGAAATAGCCCTCCTCCTCCATCACGAAGTACTGCATATCGGGGTAGATCGGCATGTACGCCACTCGGAGCTCGTCGAGTCCGTTCGACGAACTCAACACCCCGCTACAGCCCGCCAGTCCCGTACTGGCGAGCGTCGCGCCACCGATACCCTTCAGATACGCGCGTCGAGAGACGCCAAACTCGTCGGTCATCGCCCACCTCTAGTGACTGATCCCCTATCGGCCCCCCGGTACCCGTAAAAAGAACCGGCAGGCCGGTCGGCCCGGATATCCCGATAGAGCCTCGCTACCGACCACTGGCGTGCGCCCTCCCGAGTTCCGTCGCCGTCGAACGACCGAGATAGGTGCAGGTGTTGCCGGTTCGGACCCCGTCGGGCCCCCGGATCCGGGTTCGCCGCCGCGGTTCAGGGCGCGGATCGGGGAACGCGGGCGATCGGGTCCGGTCGAGCGCGCGTCGCGACCGGCAAGAATTATCGGGGAGCGCGCCGGCGGTGAGTGTATGACGGAGTTCTCTCGGCGAGTCGAGCAGGTGTCGATCAGCGGGATCCGCGAGGTCTTCGAGGCCGCGGGCGAGGACGCGATCAACCTCGGGCTGGGCCAGCCGGACTTCCCGACGCCCGAACACGCCCGCGAGGGCGCCATCGAGGCCATCCGCGCGGGGAAGGCCGACGAGTACACCTCCAACAAGGGGACCGAGTCGCTGCGCGAAGCGATCTCCAACCGGTACGCCGAGGACCGGGGGATGGACGTGGATCCGAACGACGTCATCGCCACGGCGGGCGGTAGCGAGGCGCTGCACATCGCGCTCGAAGCCCACGTCGACCCCGGCGAGGAAGTCGTCTACCCCGACCCCGGGTTCGTCTCCTACGAGGCGCTCACCCACATCGCCGGCGGCGACCCGACGCCGGTCGCGCTGCGGGACGACCTGACGATGGACCCCGCGGCCGTCGAGGAAGCCATCACGGAGGACACCGCCGCGTTCGTCGTCAACAGTCCCGCCAATCCGACGGGCGCCGTCCAGTCGCCCGAGGACATGCGCGAGTTCGCGCGCATCGCCGACGAGCACGACGTGCTCTGCGTCTCCGACGAGGTGTACGAGCACATCGTCTTCGACGGCGAGCACCGCTCGCCGATGGAGTTCGCCGAGACGGACAACGTGGTCGTCGTCGGCGCCTGCTCGAAGACCTACTCGATGACGGGCTGGCGACTGGGCTGGGTCACGGGTTCGAACCGCCGGATCGAGCGGATGCTTCGGGTCCACCAGTACGGCCAGGCCTGCGCGACGGCGGCCTCCCAGCACGCCGCCGAGGCCGCGCTGCGGGGGCCCCAGGACTGCGTCGACGAGATGGTCGAGTCCTTCGAGGAACGGCGCGACGTGCTGCTCGACGGACTGGCGGACATCGGGCTGGAGTGCCCGACGCCCCACGGCGCCTTCTACGCGATGCCGGAAGTGCCGGAGGGGTTCGTCGACGGGGTCATCGACCGCGGCGTCGTCGTCGTCCCGGGCGAGGCCTTCGGCGAGCACGGGGAGGGCTACGCCCGCATCTCCTACGCCGTGAACGTCGAGACGCTGAAGGAAGCGCTGGAGATCATGGGCGAGGCCTACGACGCGGTGTAGTGGGGCGACGCGGTGCAGTGACGCGCCAGACGGCTCGTTGACGGGCCGGTTTTATCAGAGAGCGCCGCACAGCCCCGGTGATGGCGCTGGATCCGGTGACCGTCTTCGTCGCGCTCGCGACGGTGTTCGTCCTGTCACCCGCGCTCGCGACGGGGTACGTGTTCGCGCGGTACGCGAACCTGTTCGCCCGACTGCGGCTGCTCGTCGGACCGCTCGGGATCGACCGCCGGTCGGCGCTCGGCCCGACGCTTGCCTTCCTCGTCGGCTTCGGCTGGCTCTCTGCCGCGGGGGCGTTCCCGGACGACGGCGACTCGATTTCGGTCCCGCTGTTCGTCTCCCTGCTGGGCCTCGCGGTCGGGCTCGGCGGCGTCGCGCTCGCGCTGGGGAACCTCGGTCGGTACCGGCGACTCGCCGGCGGCGACTACGTCGCCGGGAGCGCGACCGCGGACGGCGTCTCGACCGGTGAGGGCGACGGGACGGTCACCGCACCGCTCAGCGGCGACCCGTCTCTCGCCTGGGCCGTCCGCGTCCGGGAGCACTCCGGGTTCTTCCGCCGCGGACCCGCGCCGCCGGTCCACCGCGAGTCCGGCGGGACGACCTTCGTCGTCGAGACCGCGACCGAGCGCGTCCGCGTCGACCCAGCCGACGCGACGCTCGACGTGTGGTCTGTGGCCGGGACGGGCCGGCCCGACTACGCCGCGCGGCGGCGCGAGGGCGCGGTTCCCGACCGCGTGACCGCGTACGCCGACGACCGCGGCCTCGGCGAGCCCGACCGCTCGCGCGTCTACGAGGAGCACAGGATCGAGGACGGGGACCGCGTGACCGTGATCGGCGGTGAGGGCGGCGCTCGCGGCTCGGCATTCGGGTCCGACGCGATCCTCGTCGAGAACCACCTAGACGCTGTACGGGAGCAGATCCGCCGCCGGGTGCTGGCGGGGCCGGCCGGGCTCGCCGTCGCCGGGTCGTCGTTCGTCGCGGCCCTGTGGCTCGCGGGTGCGCTCTGACAGATTCGGCCACGACCCGACGCCCGCGAGCGACGAGTAGGCGCAACGCGGAAACGTCTGCCCGACGTACGTGGTGTCGATGGACCAACTGGCCCCGTCGAACGTCCCGACCTACGAGACGAAGGCGGAGGGGCGGGCGCTGTGGGACCGTTGCGCGGACCGCGGACTCCCGGTGGTGGCCGTGCGCGACGGCGAGCGCGGGTACGTCGTCCGCTACGACCTCCAGCACCTCGACAGCGAGCTCTCCGAGCGGGCCCTCCGAAAGCTGCGCGACCAGGTGCGGACGCTGCGCTCGTACTCCGTCCGCGTCGACCCGCTCTCGGAGACGGAGTCGGTCGGCGGCGAGACGGGGCACGTCGCCGGCGAACTCCACGCGCCGACCGAACGCGACGCGCGCCGCCTCGCCTCGCACGTCTCCGCGTTCGTCTTCGACGACGAGAACCTCGTCTGACGGCCCTCGCGGGCTACCCCCGGTCGGTATCGCGATGTACCGTCTCGTGGACGCCGAGCACGAGCGCCGGCACGACCACCATGAACAGGTGTTCCTCCAGCGGGATGCCGACCAGTTCGACGCCCGTCCGCAGCGGGATCTCGAAGACCCCCACCTCCAGCGTGTACCAGTCCCAGACGTACGCGAGCGGGTATATCACCGCGACCGTCCGGACCGCGCGGCCCAGCGCGTCGGGGCCCGCCCGGACGAGCAGCGCCAGCGCCGCCCCCCCGAACGCGACTTCCGTCGCGAGGTACGTGTACGGCCCGAGGACGCCGACGTCGGGGAGCGCACGGCCGGCGAGCGGGCGGAGTGCGACCGCGATGACCGAGAGCGCGAGCCCGGTCGCCGTCCAGAACGCCGCCGACCGGCGGGCTCGCTCCGGAGACCGCGTCCGGACTGCGGTCGCTCCGGCGAAGAAGGCCAGCGCCGCGACGGCGCCGAACGGCGGGACGACTCCGTCGACCGAGAGCCACAGCGCGGCGACCCCGGTGGCGAACAGCGCGGCCACGGGCAGGCCCGCGCGGCGTCGATCCATACCGACACGAGCGCCGCCACCGACAAGAACGGACGGGTCGCTGTGGCGTCGACGGTTCCGCCGGGATCTACCGAAGCTCGCCGCCGGACTCCTGCGGTATCGGTGTCAGCGGACGCCTCCGTAATTCGACACTGCGAAAGAACGTTGTAGCTATGCCCCCATCCGTTGGGTATGGGAGAGTCCACCCGCGCCGGCCGGCCGGGAGCCGCGCGAGCGCTGCTCTCGCAGGTTCATCCCGTGTTCATGCTGCCGCCCCTGGCGGCGTCGCTGTTCGGAGCGGTGTTCGCCGGGGACGCGGCGCCGCGGGTCGCGCTCGTCCACGTCGTCGCCCTGTTTTTCGCCGTCTACACGGCTCACGTCAAGGACGGCTACGTGGACTTCCACGTCCGCGGGGAGGACGACAGTCACCCGCTCTCCGCACGTGCGTGCCGGCTCGCCCTTCTGGGATCGACTGTCGGGTTCCTGGCGGCGCTGGGTGCGCTCTGGTCGACCGTCGGCGTCGGTGCGGCCGCGTTGACGGCGCCGACGTGGGCGCTGGGCTACTTCCACGCGCCGCAACTCGACACCCACACCGTCGGCGCGACCGCGGGGTACCCGACGGGCATCGCGCTCGCGCTGCTCGGCGGGTTCTACGCGCAGGCGGGAACGCTCACGCCCGCCGTCCTCGGACTCGCGGGCGTCTTCCTCCTCTTTCTCTCGGGGATCAAGGTCGTCGACGACGCGCAGGACTACGACTACGACCGGTCGATCGACAAGCGGACCGTGGCTGTCGTCCTCGGCGAGCGCGGGGCCTACCGGGCGGCGTACGCGCTCATGGCGACGGGAATGGTCGCCGTCCTCGTCCTGGCCGCGGGGCTCGAGGGGATCCCGACCAGCGCCGGCCTCGCGCCGCTGGTCTTCGGCGCCGTCGCGCTCGTCGCCCGCCGGGCGGGCCCGGAGCTCGCGACGATGCTGCTCATCCGCGGGTCGTACCTCTTCCTCGCGGTGCTGGTCGCGGCGGTGTGGTTCCGCCCGCTCGGGTAGTGCGCGGTGGGCGGACCGGTCCCCCGTCGCCCGGGAGTAAGCACCGGATACCCCCGCCTCGCCATCGCCAGCGTTTTCAGGGGGTATCACATACGGTAGTGGCGGTATGGACGACCTCCGAACCGGGCTCTCGTACGGCGACGTGTTGCTGGTCCCCCAGCGGTCGCCGGTCGACAGCCGGAACGACGTCGACCTCTCGACCCGCCTGACCGACGATATCGAACTCGACACCCCCCTGCTCTCGGCGCCGATGGACACCGTCACCGGCGCCGACGCCGCGCTCGCGCTCGGCCGGGCCGGCGGCTTCGGCACGATCCATCGGTTCATGACCGCCGACGAACAGGCCGCGGCCGTCGAGCGCGTGGTCGAGGCGGGCCAGCCAGTCGGCGCCGCCGTCGGCATCGCCGAGGACGCCGTCACCCGAACCGGCGCCGTCCTCGAGGCCGGCGCCGACTGCGTGATGGTCGACGTCGCCCACGGCCACCTCGAACGATGTCTCGACACCGTCGAGCGCCTCCGCAGCGAGTTTCCCGACGCCGACCTCGTCGTCGGCAACGTCGCCACCCCGGCCGGCGTCGAGGACCTGTACGCCGCGGGCGCAGACTGCGTGAAGGTCGGCATCGGCCCCGGGAGCCATTGCACGACGCGGCGCGTGGCGGGCGCCGGCGTCCCGCAACTCACGGCCGTCGACGACTGCGCGGACGCGGCCGACGACCTCGGGATCCCGATCATCGCCGACGGGGGCATCCGCTCGTCGGGCGACGCGGTCAAGGCGCTGATGGCCGGCGCCGACACGGTGATGATGGGCTCGCTGTTCGCCGGCACCGAGGAGACGCCGCCCGAGATCGTCGAGGCCGACGGCGAGCGCTACAAGAAGTCCCGCGGCATGGCGACGACCGCCGCCGCCGCCGAGCGCTCGGACAAGGAGGACGCCGCGGAGGAGGTCGACGCCGACGAGGGCGTCGAGGGGTTCACCGAGTACAAGGGCCCGCTGGCCGACGTGGCCGCGGAGTTCTGCGCCGGCATCAAGTCCGGCCTCTCGTACTGCGGCGGGCACACCATCGAGGCGGCCCGCGAGAAGGCCGAGTTCATCCGCGTCGAACAGGCCGCCAAGGAGCGCGAGGGCGCCCACGGCGACCACGACTGGGAGACCGTCGTCGTCGACGACTGA
>JBDGSU010000136.1:0-5425 GCA_042217395.1 Halosimplex sp. | reverse complement strand
GCGCGAGGGCGCCCACGGCGACCACGACTGGGAGACCGTCGTCGTCGACGACTGATACGGCTTCTTGCAAGCGTTCCCCGGGGCGACCGCACGCAGTCGTGCGGTCGATCCCGGACTGTCTTGCAAGAATCCGTATGACCGGAGTATTTTCCCGCTGGCCGTCGAACGAGCGCGCATGAGCGTCGACGCCGAGGGCGAGCGCACCGGCGAGATGGCGCTCGCGTTCGAACTCGAGGCGATCCGGCGGTTCGCGGACCCCGCCGCGGTGTTCGCCGACGCCCGCGAGTGGAGCCGCTACGTCGGCGTCGTCGCCAACGACACCGACGCCGTCGCCGAGTTCGTCGCCGGCCGCGACCTCGACCAGGACTTCGAGCTGGGCGACAGCGACATCTGGCTCGCCATGGAGGGAATCCGCGAGTCCAGCGACGCGCCGCGACACGTCTACGTCGGCGAGACCGCCGAGGCGCGCCGCGTGGCCCAGGCCACCGGGTGGGAGCACCGCACGCCCGAGGCCGTCGCCGACGCCGCCGGCTGGTCGCTCGGGCGCGACGACGCCTCGGCCCCCGGTCTCCTCGCTCGCCTCCTGTCGCGGTTCGGCGGCGGTCCCGAGGGCGGCGATCGCTGACCGTCACCGGTCTCCGGCCAGTCGCTCTGCCGCCCGACCGCATCTGTCGAGCCACCGCCGTCCGTACTCGTCGGGACCGAGCACTCGACCGACGAGGTCCGGGACGCGCTCGACGCCGGCCTCCTCGCACCACCGGACACACTCGCGATACAGTTCTCGGTCGTACGCCTCGGCCAGCTCCTCGTCGTACTCGACCGTCACCGCGTCGGCGCCGGTGAGGTACGCCGCGAGGGCTCGCGTGTGACCGTCGACGAGGTAGCGACCCCCCTCGATCCCCGGTCCTTCGAACTCGTAGACCGGGAGCGGCCCGAACGCGTTGTCAGGGCCGTCGACGCGGTCGAGGACGGCCGCGAGTTTCTCGGCGCCGACGTATAGCTGGCTGGGTCGCAGCCGCTCCCGGGGGGACGGCCCCTCTCTCGGGATCCTCACGGCGGTCGGACACGGGCCGAAATTCCGCGCCGATGCAGTTGTACGCGTCGATGGCCCGGCGATAGTCCCGCCGTCGATAGCCCGCGATCGACCCCGTCGGCGTCGCAGTCGAGCCGCGGACGCGAGCCCGCCCACCGCGGACCGGGCCCGACCGCCCGCGCCGGCGTGACATCTTTCGCTCGCCGGCCCGAACGGTGACCGTGACCGACACGCAACTCTCGGAGGACGACGTCGGCGAACCGGTGGTCGACACCGAAGGGACCCAGGTCGGAACGATCGCCGACCTCGACGGCGACGCGGCGGTCGTCGAGCCCCAGTCGGAACTGGACGGCGTGCCCGCCAGGGCCTCGCTCGGCTGGGACGACCCCACCGAGACCTACCCCGTCGACGCAGACGCCCTCGAGCGCGTCGAGTCGGCCGACGGCACGTCGTTCCGGATCGACCTCGGGGCGTACAACAGCCCGGAGGGGGCCGACGACGAGTACGGCCGCGACGCGCGGTGAACCCGGGTCCGCGGAGACGACACGTCGCCCGTTCGCGCGCCGAATAGCCGCCCGTTCGCGCCGAATAGCCGCCTGTTCGTGCGGTCCGAAGGGGCCGATCGCGCGCCGTCGTGCCGGGTCGGGCGATAGCGCGAGCCCTCCGGCGCCGTCGAGACACCGCTTCAGTTCGCCGTCGAGACGATCTTTATCACGTCGCCCTCGGCCAGCTCCTGCTCGTCGCTGATGCGCATGTTCTTCCGGGCGTCGACGGCGTGGAGGTAGCCGTCGCCGATGTCCGAGTGGACGGCGTAGGCCAGATCCTTCGGCGTCGACCCCGAGGGGAGGAGGAACGCGTCGGGCAGGACGTTCCCCTGCCCGTCGGTCCAGTGGGTCTCGTCCTGCACCGGGTAGGCCGTGATCCGGTCGAGCACGTCGTAGACGGCGGCGTCTAACGCCTGCTGGACGCCGGTGCCGCCGTGTTCGGCCATGACCTCGCGGATCTGTTCGAGCCCACGCTCCTGCTGGTCGCTCAGGTCGCCGACGATCTCGAAGTCCGGGTCGCCCGGGTCGTAGTCGACGATGCCCGCCTCGGCGCCCTTGCGCAGCGCCAGTTCGCCGTCCGCCGTGGTCGGGATCGTCGCCTCGTTGCGCTCCTTGAGCGCCTGGACGTTCTCGGGCGGGGCCACGTCGGCCTTGTTCGCGACCACGACGATCGGTTTCGTGCGCTCGCGGATGTCCCGAGCGAGCGCCTCGCGGTCCTCGTCGGTCCACTGGATCGGATCGTCCGGATAGTCGAGGTCCCGTAGCGCCCGCGCGACCTCCAGTTCCGTCGCGCCGACGCCGGTCAGCAGGTCCGCGAGTTCCTCGTCGAGGTCGAAGTCGGGCGAGCGCGAGGCCCGCTCGATGCCCTCCCAGTTGCGGTCGACGATGCTCGCCAGCCAGAGGTCCATCTCCTCCTCGACGAAGGCCAGGTCCTCGACGGGGTCGTGTTCGCCGACCTCGACGGGTTCGCCCTCCTCGTCCGTTCCTCCGGAAGCGTCGACGACGTGGAGGATCACGTCCGCGTTCGACAGTTCGTCGAGGAACTGGTTGCCCAGCCCGCGGCCCTCGTGGGCGCCGGGGACGAGTCCGGCCACGTCCAGCAGTTCGACGGGGACGAACCGTTTCCCGTCGCGGCAGTTCTCGTCGCCGCAGCGCTCCTCGCGATCGAGGCAGGGGCAGTCCGTCCGGACGTGGGTGACGCCGCGGTTGGCGTCGATGGTCGTGAAGGGGTAGTTGCCCACGTCCACGTCGGCCATCGTCGCCGCCTTGTAGAAGGTGGACTTGCCGGCGTTGGGCTTGCCGGCGAGCGCGATAGAGAGCATGCTATCCGGTACCGTCGGCCGGGAAAAGCCGCTTTCGGTCGCCCGACGGACTCGTCCCGATTCGGTCAGTCGGCGTCGGGCGCGACCTCGGCGTCATCGTCGTGACCGTTCTCGCTGTGGTCGGGGTCGGCCCCCATCATCGGGACGACGCCGTCGAGTTCCGCCTCGACGGCCTCGCGGCTCTCGGTAGGGTCGGACTCGACGGTCGCACTCTCGCCCGCTCCGTCCGCCTCGTCCGCGGCGGGAATTCGCGATCCGTCGGCCTCCGTCTCGGGCGCCTCCGCCGGGGCTTCGGCGTGCGCTTCGTCGTCGACCGACGGTCCCTCGCTCTCGTCGCTCGCGTCGCTCGCGTCGTCGGACTCCTCGGCGGCCTGCCGGGGCCCGAGCGCGTCGCGGACCTGCGTGAGTTCGCCGCTGACGCGGATCTTCCCCTCGACGACGGCGTGTTCGTGTAGTTCGACGTCCTCGGCGGAGATATCGCCCCAGACCGTCGCTCCCCTCGCGACGAACACGTCGCCGCCGCGGGTGGTCACGTCGCCTTTGATCTCCGTGTCCTCGCCGACGACGACGTCGCCGCGGGCGCGGAGGCTCCCGAAGACGGTGTTGCCCTCACCGACCTCCAGGGACTCGGCGCGGACGTTGCCGTGGAGGCGGCAGTCGTCGCCGACGGTCGCGGGCGTCGAGACGCGCCAGGCGTCGTCGCTGACGCGGGCGCCCCGCGGGATCACGACCGGTTCGGCCTCGCTGCCCTCGGCCTCGACGAGCTGGTCGGCCAGCCGTTCGGCGGCCTCCTCCTCGCCGATGCGCAGCAGCTGCGAGAGGTAGACCACGAGGAAGACGATGGTCGGCATCGGGTTGCGGATCTCGATGTGGCCGCTGGCCTCGAAGCTCTCCTCGATGTCGACGTCGTCGCCGATGTCGACGTTGCCCGCGACCTTGAGCTCGCCGCCGACGCGGACGCGCTCGCCGAGGTAGGCGTCGCCGCCCACGAGCACGTCCTCCTCGACCTCGCTCCACATGTCCAGTCGACAGTCGCCCGCCGCCTCGATGTGACCGTCGAAGGTGACCCGCTCGCCCGCCATGACGTCGTCGCCGCGGACGCCGAACTCCACGGCGCTCTGACCGCCGACGATGACGTCCCCGTCGGTCACCAGGTCGTGCTCCTCGACCGTGGTTCCGTCCGGGATCTGCAGTTCGTCCAGCGGGTCCGAGCGGATCGGCACACTTCACGTACTGATTTCCGGCGTAATAAACCCTCACGCCGCGCACGACGGACGTCAGACGGGCGTCTGACGCCGGCCTGACGCCCTCGGTCGAACCGTCGATTCGGCGGCCACCCCGGCAGTATTCCGCGCGCACCTCCAGATATTTATTCGCCGACGGCCTACCGCCGGACATGACCGTTCTCTCTTTCGACGAGCAGGGCGTCGACGTCGTCTACGAGGGCCACGACTTCCGCCTGGAGAAGTCGCTCATCGAGGACGCCACGCAGAAACCGTACCCCGAGGTCACCGACCACGAGGTGCTGAGGATCGTCGAGAAGAACCCGGCGCTGTCGGGCGAGGCCCGCCGGATCGCCGACATCGTCGACTGACACCGGTTCGAACCCCCGGTCGCGTCGCTCACGCGAGGACCGACGTGTAGACGAGGAAGGGGAGGACGAACAGCAGGACGAACACGACGACCAGGATCAGCCCGTACCCGACCAGCGTCCCGGCGGCGGTGACCCACACCGGGTGGTCGAACCGATCGAGCGCGCTCATACCCGACCTACAGCCACTCGGCCCTTAGGCCTTGGGCCGTCTCGCGGGTGTCTCGTCAGACGGACCGCGGCTCCGCCCGATGGAGATCGGTGACCCAATCTCTCTAGGCACGCAGGATACCCGTCTGGAGACGGACCGATCAGTCCGCGACGGTCGGGACGGCCCGAGACCGCTCCGTTCGCTGGTCGCTACCCGGGTACGGTCGACGCCGGAGAACGCGGACGAGAAGAGAGACGGAACGCTCGGACGGATTCTCGCAGGGGGTTCCCGGGTCGACCGCACACTGTCGCGCGACCGACCCCGGACAGCCCCGTGAGACGCCGTCTCAGGCGAAGGTGCGCGAGACGTCCTCGTCTTCCTCCTCGGCCTGGATCTTGTCCCAGGCGTCGAGGAAGTCCTGCATGCGGACCTCGGTGCGGTCGTCGCGGATGGCGAACATGCCGGCCTCGGTACAGACCGCTTTCACGTCGGCGCCGGAGGCCTCGCCGGTCATGTCGGCCAATTCCTCGAAGTCCAGGTCCTCCTCGAGGTTCATCTCGCGGGTGTGGATGCGGAAGATCTGTTCGCGGCCCTCGACGTCGGGCTTGGGCACCTCGATCAGGCGGTCGAAGCGACCGGGGCGGAGGATGGCCCTGTCGAGCATGTCGAAGCGGTTAGTGGCGGCGATGATGCGGATTTCGCCGCGCTCTTCGAAGCCGTCCATCTCCGAGAGCAGCTGCATCATCGTGCGCTGGACCTCGGCGTCGCCGGAGGTCTTGGAGT
>JBDGSU010000142.1:0-41857 GCA_042217395.1 Halosimplex sp. | reverse complement strand
TTTCTCGGTCCCTACGAGAGACTACCGAAATCGATCTGGGGCTAAACACGTACGGATTTTGAAGTGGGGTCATCGGCGAGTACAAACGACTCATCGCGGCCATGCCACTCATCAACGAGATCATCTTCTTCCCTGGCATCTGTCTGTGCTTTCAGCGGGGGAGATGATGTGTCGAGTTCATCCAGAGCGGTAAAGGCTGCATCGTTTGGATCGGCCTGTTGTTGACGTTCGATCCACTCTAGCATCGCTTCATGGCTGGCTTCTTTGAGCGATAGTCCGTGTTCCTCGGCGAACTTCCGGAACCGCTCGTATTCTTCCTCGTTCAATTCGGTTTGGACGTGTTTTGTATCGTTACTGCTCATCCTGACCCTCTTGACCTATGTGAACTTTGAATCTCATGAGCTATAAGATGTTCGCATGTCAGAGTTCATGAGATAGGATTCGATCTCGACTTAGTCACTCGCTGGCTCTTATGTAACAACTCTCCACCGTAGCGCGTTCGATTGTTACATAAGATTCTGTGAGATGCAGATCGCTTCGCTCAGTGCCGCGAATTTAGGTGGGTTCACTTACGAGACACCGTACTGCTCTTTAACAGAGCAGACTCCTCAGACATATCGCTCTCCATCGCTCTGGACGCTCTGAACGAATGGTTCGTTTCGCGCTGCTCGCTCGTCGAATTCTCCAGCGCGGATCGTGTGAATATCTACCGGGATGTCGAACTCGAGCTGCAGATCGTACGCGATATCGAGTAGCCGGTCGTCTGTCCGCGCTTGACATCCTCCCCGCCCTTCACAGTAGTTGCCGATTCAACTTGCAGAGTGCTCGCTGAGGTACGACGAGATTGCTGAAATGCGGCTTGAACCGGTTGTTCGAGCAGTGATTCGAGTAGGCAGTGATCGACGAGACAAGAGATTCAGGACGACCGTCAGTCTCGCCAGTACGGAGGGACGTGCTGACCCCGGCGCTCGCCCGGGTCTGCCGCCCCGACGAGGCTTATCCGTACGTCACTGGCCCGAGGAAGAACCGAAACGTCGCCGTTGACACTGCTGGTCGGGTTTTCACCCGACGTTGCTCCGAGAGGAGCAGACACACCACAATCCAGAGATTGTACAGCGCCACAGCGAACAGAAAGTAGAACAACCGCACCGCAAACACCGGAGATGTAGTCCGGGGCAGAAACTCATCGATCTTCCGGTAGGACGTTTCTATTCCCCACCGACGCCGATATGCTTGTGCGAGTGGCACCGCCTCATCTACCGTCCTCGGTCGATTCGTGATCAGACACAGCGAGTCGTCGTCCCGCGAGTGGTGCGGGACGACGACGAGCGTCACCGGTACACGCATCGTGGGAGACCGCTTTCTGACCAGCTCGTAGTCGGTGACGAATGTCTCTTCGTCGTGTTCGGTAAGAACACGCTTGATCCCCGGCGTTTTGGGTGCGCGCATGACGAACTCCACACCGAGATCGACGAGTTCCCCGACTAACTCAACCCGGTACAGCCCACGATCACAGTAGATGCGGGTGATCGAGACGGCCTGACGCGCCGTCTCGATCACCGCGCGGATCGCCTCGATCAGCGACGGTGTGTCGGTCCGAGCAACGTGGTCGGACGCGAGCGTGAACCGCGCGGAAGGTGACACAATGCACAGTGTCACGAAAACGTAGGCGAGATCGGTCCCACGGTCAGGATTGACTCGTGACACCATCGGTGTCTGCTTCGAGCCGTAATAGAGCCACTCGTGGAGGTCTAGCGCGACTTCGGCGGTGTTGGGAAAGCGACGAGCGCGGCGTGTCTGTGTGATGAACTCCTCGCGGACGCCATCGAACTGAGCGTCGATGGCGTCCGCGTTCATCCGGCCGAGATTGTACAGGAGTGACTTCGCCAGCGGACTCCGGTCTTCAAGGTCGAGATCCTCACCTCTGGCAAGTTGGAGGTGTCTGGCACTGGTGTTGGTGAACTCCCGTTCGAACCCACTCCGAGTGAGGACTCTGGCGAAGTCCTCACTCGGATAGGTCCCGTTAGGCTTCGCTCCGAAGTCCAGGGACGGATACAGCAACGATCCTGCGGCACGGCAGACCTGCCGTGCCTCGGCAGTAGCGACCATACTCGTCGTACGATCCCACCGGAGAAATCCATCTCTCAGGCACTTCGGCAACTACTGTGAAGGGCGAGGTTTTAGCCTCGCATCTTCCATAATCTGCCTCGTCAGCGACGACGGCAAGGAGGTCAACGTCGCTATCGGACGTTGTTTCGTTTCGGGCGACAGAGCCAAAGAGGTAGAGCGCATCAACTTTCTCGGCGAGTTGGTCCTGAACGCGCTCGGCGAAACTCGCTGCGACCTCTTGGTACTGCGGCTCATCCGCCGGCTGAGACTTCTCCTCGGGGGTGTCCGTGTTCATCTGTGGGGAAACTGTTTCTCGTCCCGATTCGTAACTAGCCGCAGCCACACGAGTTTCTTGCCCCGAGTCACATCATTGAGTTGGCGATTCGAGATATGTCCCTAGTGCGTCGATCACTGTCTGGACGAACGCTTCCTCGAGGCGACCTTGTCGACGCACAATAGCAGCATGTTTTGGAGATGCGACTACCCACGGCGATGCGAAACTTTGTCGAGGCATGCCACCCTCGACCCAGTCGGAGTCGCTGACGAGAACTCCTTCATCGTGGGGCGTCGTCGTCAACGTGACCGTCATGTACTCCTCGTCGTTGAACGGGTGGCGGTCGTTGTTCAGGATGAGCCACGGTCTCGGGTTCTCACCAGATTTGAACGGATCCGGTCCCCAAACAACGTCGCCACGCTCGTAGCTCATTCGCTGCCCTCGTCGTCGACAGCGTGTTCCAACCATTCGTCTATATCTTCTTCGCCGAAGCGTTCGTTCGCGGCCCGCGTACTCTCGAGCATACTCGTGTAAGCTGCTACCTCGTCATCTTCGCCGAGAGCCCAGTAATTCCCCTTATGGCGGACGAGCCCACGCTCTTCAAGCCGGGAAAGTACCACGCTAATACTCCCAGCTTTCACGTCGGTCGCTTCTCGGATCTCGCTCTGCGTGAACGCCTTGTCGGGGTGGGACGCGAGGAACTGCATGACGCGGTCAGCGTTCGTCTCTCCGGATTTCTGGAGCCGATCCGCCGAGGAAGATTCGAAGGTGTCGATGTCGATCGGCATATGTATTCTTTGTCCCCTATTGTATTAGGTGTATCGACGTATTTCTCTTGCGCGAACTAATGTACTGGTTGTACTGAAGTACGACTCTTACGAGACTAAGCAATCTCTCAAATATCCAGTTGAAACCTCGATAATACTCCCATAGTGACACTGACTCAGTCGATCGACAGACGCATATCAGGCCACCCAATCTCTCTCGAAGATGCCGACTGCCGACGCCCTGCTGGAAACCGAGCGTGAGTATATCGTCGTCCGACCGACGACGAACGCGCTCGTCCCCGATCATATCGGGACTGCGCTCCGTGCGCTTCACGCGGCCGGGGACGAATCGCCAACGATCGAGATGTTGCTCGTGACCGCCGGTCGCGGCGATGGCGTCACCTATCTCTTCGGCGCCTCGGACCTCTCGACCTCCCAGTTGAAACGCCACCTCCGACGAGCCTTCCCTCGAGACTACGAACTGACCGAGACTCGAACGACCCTCACTGAACAGGTACTCGGAGCAGATGTCGACACAACCCGACTCTCACTTTCAGACTACCCGGTCGCAGGGTTGGAGTTCCAGGCGACGGAGACATGGTCGGGCGACTGGCAAACCAACCTCCGCTCGTTCGAGTCGTTCGCCACCGACGAGCGAACCAACTGGCCACTGGCGGCCGTCGTCGACGTCCTCGCGAGCGCCGAATATCCCGTCGTCTATCAAACGCTGCTCGAACCGAAACCCGACTGGTCGGCGCTCGCCAACGAGACGGTCGAAGGATATCACTATCCACGGCCGACGTGGACCGAGCGGATCCTCGCAGAGCTCATCCAGCAGGAGACGGATTTCCTGGAGCGCCAGGCGACTCGCGACCTCCCGCCTGACCGGCGAGCACGCATCGAAGCGATCGAACCCGTGGACGCGAGCAAGTCCTTTCACGTCAACGTCCGGGCGCTTGCGTTCGGGGAATCCAGTGAGCCAGCAGCGACCGATGGCGGGACAACCCCAAAGAACACCGACGGGGAACTGGGCCCAGAGGCCCCTCTCTCCAGCGATGCCCACCACCTCACCCCAGATTCCGAACCGGTCGGCGAATTCCCGGCCGACGCCGAGGCGACGCTCTCCGAACTCGAATCGGCCTTCTCGGAGGTGAGCACTGACTACTACCAACTGACCCCAGTTAGATACGAACCGGAGAACAAGAAAGTCCGAGCCCTATTGGAGGCGCTCGCCACCCGACAGATCCGCGGATACAGATTCAGCCGTCGGATCGAAGACGCACTCGATATCTCGATCCCCTTTTCGACGAACACTCATCCACCGATCGTCGCGGATGCGGCGACGGCGAGCAACTTCTGTTTCGTCGGCGGGGCTGATCTCCCCGACCGAGCCGGCCAAGCGATCGAAACCAGAGCGGGTGAGCGGACGGGGCTCGAACTACCATCCGAACGCGTCCTCGAGACCTACCAGACAGAGGGATTCGAGATCGGCCTTCCGCTCACGGGTGACCGAACTCGCTCCCAGCAGCCGCTTGCGATCTCACCGTCACTCCAACGCCTCCACATGCTCATCGCCGGTGGGACCGGCTCGGGCAAGAGTATCTTCGGCGTGACCGGATTGCTCGCAAATTACGGGGCCACAGCGGGGGCGACGATCGTCTTCGACCCCAAAGACGGCCGGATGGCCGACGATTACGAGCGGGCACACTACGCGACCTACGGCACCCTCGAGAACGTCTATCGATTCGACGCCGCCGAGTCCGTCCCAGCCGAGCCGTTTTTCGACGTGACTCGCCAGCAGGAATCGGGGATCGCCCGCTCGCAGGCCGTCGAGGACGTCGCCGACCACACCGAAGAACTGCTCGAGGCGATCATGGGCGAAGAACAGTTCAACCGCGCCGTCGCCTCACCACTGGTCATCGAGGCGCTCATCAAGGCGATGTTCGACGCCGTCCACGGCAGCGACCAATTCACACTCGAGGACCTCCAGCGCCGTATCGGCCGCTTCGCCGAGACCGGACACACGCCACCAGTGATCGACGAAGGGCTCCGTCACGAACTCCAGCGCATCGCCGATACGAACGACGACACCCTCGCGAACATCATCGACGGCGCCGCCCGACGGATCGCCAACGCCGCGATCGATAGCCGCGTCGCACCGCTGTTCAACTACGCGCCCGCTACGTCGAATACTGCGAAATCAGGCGTCGAACCGTTCGACTGGCGTGCGAAACTCGACGAAAACTGTGTCATCATCGTTGATACGAGCAAACTCCGAGCGGAGCCCCAGCGCGCGCTCACACTCGTTCTCCTCTCACAGATCTGGACGGCGCTCAAACGCCGCGAGCGCGAACGCCGACAGCGCTATGGGCATAGTGGAGACCCGCCGCTGGTGAACGTCCATATCGAGGAGGCGGCGACGGTCGCTGCCTCGGGTATCGTCGCCGACCTCCTGCGCGAGGGCCGGAGTTTCGGCGTCGGTGTCACGCTATCCCTGCAGTATCCCAAACAACTCAAACGCGCCGACGAGTCGGCCTACGACGAGGCCATCAACAACATCGGGACCATCGTCTCTGGGCGTGTCGCCGACGACACGGCCCTGGCGAGACTCCTTTCGACCGACGACATGGCGCCCACCGACGCGGCAAACCGCCTTCGCGGGCTGGCACCCGGTGAGTGGCTGGCCACGCTCCCGACGCCCTTCGACGGCGAACCGCCCCGCCCACTATCCCTCCAATCGCTCCCGCTGCCACCCGGCCACCCCGACGGAGACGACCCACTCTCGCCTGCCCAGCGGGCGACCTTCGAAGCAGCGCGAACACAGCGGGGTGAACGCTCGCGTCGCCACGGGATCGCCGTCGCCCGAACGACGGCAGTGACAGCGGTCCCCGATGCTGATCCCTCCAGTAGAGATGATTCGGATTCACCCGTCGCCACCGAGCACACGACGCTCGATACCACGTTACCGTTCACACGCCGCCTGCCGCCCGCTGTCGAGTTCCACGCGCCGTCGCAGTCGATCACCTGCGCCGCCTGTGAAACGCGCTACGGGCGTCGTCTGTCCGACCTCGTCGATGCTATCGAGTGCCACGGCGACTTCGACGACGTCGACAGGCAGGACATCCCGACTGTCGACGCTGGCGTGACGCGTTCACCGGGAGAGCGAGCGAAGTACGAGTATTCGGATAGCCAGTTCCTCTTCTTGCAGGTCGTCTACAACGCCCACCAGCAGCGCTACGACCCAGAACTCGAATACGATATCGTCTTCGATGGCATGGAGCGACTGCGGGCCTATGCTGGAGTCTCTGACGAAGAATTCGACGAACTCGTCGTCGACGGCCTGCTCGCTATCGACGGACGCTACCCGCATACGCTCTACACAGTCTCACCACAGGGTCGCGAACTCATCGGCGCCGCCCACAGGGAGGGCCATGCCCACGGCGACGGCGTCGGCGACCTCAGCGAATCGAGTCTCCACGTCATGATGGTCGAGCTGATGAAGCGGGGATTCGAAGATCGATTCGTCGACGACCCCGACCACCCGGCAGCACGCGTCGAGACGTACTACCCCGTCGAGGATGGACGCCTCGATATCGCAGTGCTCGACGCCGATGGTGAAATACTCGTTACAGGTGAAGCCGAGCGTTCGAATCACGATACGCTCCGGGCAGTCCCCGCCGATTACGACAAGATGGCCGCCTGCGACCCAGACCGCGCCTACTGGGTCGTCGAAGGTCGCTCCGAAGGTCACGAGGTCATTCGCGCACTCCACAATCCCGCTGACGGCGACCCGCGCGTCGAGCGAACCTACAGTGAGTCGTACGCCCTGACGCGGATCGCCTTCGACGAACCGGGTTTTACGAATATTTTGACGATCGGGTCGTTCCGGAATCGATTCCTCGGTTCGGAGTCCGACCCCGGTGAATCATAGAAGGTCGATCAAAGACTCACTCGGTGCGGTGTGTCCTTCGCTCTCGACAGTATTCGCAGTCACTGGCCCGTGGAGGGTGTCGTAGGATTTGCCTTCTCTCTTCGAATACGAGGTGTCGATCCTGGATTGTTCACGGCGGGGAAAACGATAAGTCATTATCGCAGTAATCATTATCTGGAGTATGACCTTCTACGATCGGACGGCGGAACTTGACGCCCTCGAAACGGCGTTCGAATCTCCGGGTCACGAGTTCTTCGTGGTTTACGGCCGCCGCCGCGTGGGAAAGACGGCGCTTCTCAAAGAGTTCTGTACGGGCTATTCGCATAGCTACTTCCTCGCAGCCCAGGAGGCAGAAACACGTCAACGTGAGAAGTTCGTCGAAAATATTGCCGATCACTTCGGCGACCGCGTCCCTCGAATCGATGGGTGGGATGAAGCCTTCGAGTATCTCGGCGAGAAGGTGGTCTCCGACCCGTTCATCGTCGTCATCGACGAATTTCCGTATCTCGTCGAGGAGAACGACTCGCTTCCGTCGTACCTCCAGTCCTTTGTCGATGAACACCTGCGGGACACCGACTCGATGCTCGTCCTCTGCGGATCGAGTGTGAGTACAATGGAATCGGAAGTACTCGGTCACGAAAGTCCGCTGTACGGCCGTCGGACGGGGCAGATCGACCTCAAGCCGTTTTCCTTCGAGCAAGCCCGCGACGTCATCGCATACGACACCGAGGATTCGATCCGGTCGTTTGCTGTCACTGGTGGCACGCCGATGTACCTCACTCTGTTCGACTACGATCGCTCGCCCCGCGAGAACATCCTCGCGCGGATCCTCTCCCCGACAGCCGTTCTCTATAACGAACCTGAGTTTCTGCTTCGAACCGAACTCCGCAATCCCGCCCGATACATGAGCATCCTCGAAGCAGTCGCGACGGGGCAGACGACACCCAACGAAATAGCCGGGGCGACAGGGATCGACTCCGGACCGCTCTCGAAGTATCTGCAGACGCTTCGTCGCCTGCGTCTCCTCGACCGCGATGTCCCGGTGACCGCCTCGGCGAAACAGTCGAAGCGGTCGCGGTACCGAGTCGCCGACGAATTCCTCCGCTTTTGGTTCCGTTTCGTCGAGCCGAATCGATCCGGTATCGAAGAAGCCCCGGAGATCGTCTACGATGGGACGATCGAACCGGGCCTTCCAGACCACGTCGCGACGACGTTCGAGCACGTCTGTCAGGAAGCCGTGTGGGCCGCAGTTCGAAAGGGCGAGCTTGGTCCGTATTCCGAGGTTGGCCGGTGGTGGTACGGCGAAGACGAGATCGATATCGTCGGCCTCGCCCCGAACGATGACCGAATTCTACTCGCAGAGTGCAAGTGGACGTCCGAGCCTGTCGGCCGTTCGCTCGCATCAGAATTGCGTGAGAAGGCCGACCGGGTCCGTTGGGGCCCCGACACACGCGAGGAAGAATTTGCGTTGTTCTCGAAACGCGGGTTCGTAGATGGGCTCGCCGACGAGTTGGACGACCGCTGGACGTTGTTCGACCTGACTACGATCGAAGCGCAACTTTCTTCGGTCGCTTGAGTTCCATTCGAGTATCATCTAAGTAGCCACCTGTTACAGTGGTTCGAGGAGAAGGCCCACGACTTCAGTCGTGGGATGAATCCGACAATGAGCGAAACAGTTTCATCGGTACGTTTCGTAGGGTGTGCTCCCGAGTCCGTGGTAAGGATACGCACCCCACCGAGGGGGTAGATGAAGCCCGCTATCTCGGTCGGGGGCCGCACTGGCACGGCCCACAACCCCACCGTGCGCTGCGACGAGTGGGGAACCTCTCCGTCGTGGGCACGGTCTGTGACCGTGGAACCCCACGACTTCAGTCGTGGGAGGATGTCCGAAATGTGAGGTTCTCTCCTTTCTTCTCCATCTCCGCGACAGCAACTCATGTGAAGTGTGTTCCAGTCGAAATCGGGGGTGGGCTCTCTCATGCATGGCGGCAAAGTAGGAACCGGACTCGCGAGTCCGCTCTCTGAGCGGATACTTCGGGGATTTGTAGCAGGTGTCAGTGTCAGCTCATCGAATTTGAGTCAGCGGAGCGCTGTCTGGCGTATATCCGAACGTTTCGGTCGTGAATTTCGGGGTACAACCCCGATTTCGCCCGCAAGAATACGGTTCTGTGGCAATGTACTGGTGAGTGGCCGAGCGAAGGGACTCGAAGACTGTCAGAGGGGGCAACCTGCTGTGCGGACGAGGACGATACCGGCTATCTCATAGCGGAGATGAGTCTCTGGAGGTCGTGCAACTGGTCGGCGAGGGAGTCCCTCGACAGTGAATTCGGGTGAGTACGCGACCTTTCGCCACCCCGACGGACAGACTCGATAGCTACCAGTCCCTTCTCGATGGTCCTGACGACTCCTCGCTCGCGCTGATACATTGCTGTGAAGGCTTCGTGGGCGTCAACGGAGGTGAATCGTGATCTGTGTCCGGTGATAACCCCACTGGCTGAAATTCGGCCCCAGTCACTGTCCAGAGCGCGCTGTACGCCGAAATCTCTTTCTCGACTCTCCACTTTGGGCCCTCTCTGGATCGAAGAATCGAGCGGGACCGTCCCACATCGCCCCAGCATGCCTTCTATCGAAGTTTCCGTCTCAGGGAAGTCGCCTTCCGATCCCCTGTCTCACCACTACCGACAGTACACGCTATGTACCACACGATATTGCGGGAGTTGCTCTCCCCGTACCGGTCTCCTTCTGGTGACCAACAGCCCCTTCTGCTGAATTCACGGCAGATAGCCCCTCGTTCGGCGATGTACTGCGATCTCACTCTCGGTAAGAAATTTCTACGCCGTTTAGCAACCAAATCTGCTCTCCGTTCTTCGCTATAATCTCACCAGAACGATCCCTCTGTTTCGGGTGGAGACGGTCGATCCCGCCCGCAGATTCGGGCGTCGAACCAGCGGTCACGTCCCTCTTCGTGTGGCGATGTTTCTAATTCTCCGCAGAAGAGAGTCCGATTCTGAATCGGGTTGATCCTCGTCGGATTCGGACTCGGGACCGGCCTCGGACTCCGCCGTTTCGAGTTCCTCGGTGAGTCGCTGGTTCCGCGCTTCGAGGCGTTCGACCTGCGTCTCGAGGTCGGCGATGACCGTCCGGTGTCGGTCTTCGCGCGTGGTCAGCTCCTCCAGTCGCTGGCGGAGTGCGACTGTCTCGGCCGTGGCCTCGCCCGTGTCGTTCGTGTCTGACTCCTCGCTAGTTCGTCCCGCAGCCGACCGAGACTGCGCAGGTTCGTAGAACTCGTTCGTCCCTTCGAGGACGCGCTCGACCGTCTTCTCTCCGTACGTGCTGCCGTCGGCGAAGTGGCGTTCGTCCCACTTCTCGCGTATCAGTCCGGAGTCCCTGAAGAGCCGGTCCATCTGTGTCCGGTCGCCGCCCGTCCAGAACGCCAGCAGCGCACAGAGCGCCATGTCCGCCTCCGAGTGGCTGTCGTATCCCGTCGTACGCCCGCTCCACAGGCGTTCGAACTTCTCGCCGTTGGCCGCTGCGTGGGCGCGCTCTACGACTTCCTCGTCGGAGAGCCCGTCCCCTGTTTCGGCTGCTGTCTGGTCGTCAGGCTCGGGGCTATCGGACGCGGTGTCCGCCTCCGGCGTCTCCCTGCCCTGTTGCTCTGTCTCGTCGTCGGTCGACGAGTCCGCTTCGCCGGCGACGAACTCGGCGTGGACGGCCGAAATCGCAGCAGCGCGGCTCTCGACGGTTATTGGTGTCCCCTCGAGATGTTCGCCGGTGACCGTGAAGAACCGGGCATCGTCGTACATCTCGACCCAGTCCTTTCGACTGCGATCACCGGGGAGACTCCCGCGTGCGAGGACGTGAACGCCGGTTCCCGAGGGGCTCACCTCGGTGTAGGAACCCACTCGTTCGACGATGTCTCCCGCGTCGTCCGTTAGCGTCCCCGTTTCCGGGACGCGACAGGTATCGAGGTCGATTCCGACGAGCGGGTCCTCGGCCGTGAAGACGAATCCCAGTCCGTCGGCCGCTCCGTCGATCGCGTATTCTCTGGCCGTCTCGAAGGATGCCCACGAATCTTCGTTCGTCGCCGACCCGAACGAACCCGTGTGGGGATTGATCGGGACCTTCGTTTCTCTGCCGCTTCGCTCCTGGATTCGCCAGCAGACCCATTGGTCGCGGGAAGTGAGGTCGTCGGGGAGCGTCTTGGCCGCCGGCACGTCGGGATCCATGTACTCTGCTTGCGCTCAGTCGACCGACCGCTATGAGCATTGGCTTCTGGTCTGGCGATTCGCAAACGATCTGCTCGCGTGTCAATTACCTGAATTGAGGTGCTAAGGCCCCTTCCTCAACGAGCGACCGAAGGGAGCGAGTAGGGACGGGATACAGCACCGCACAGTTCTCAAACGTGTTCGGTAGCCGTCCCACAGGCCCACGCTATCCCAACAACTATACGCACAGGTGCGCATAATGCGTATGTAATGAGACGGAAGAACATCACTATCCGCGAAGACCAAGCCGAGTGGGTCGAGGAGAACCACCTCAATCTCTCGTCGTTCGTTCGCGGGCAACTCGACGAACTCATCGAAGAACGCTCGTAGATGAACTACAACTACAGGTATCGACTCCGACCGTCTGACGCTCTCGAAGAACAATTAGCGTGGACTGTCGATACCTGTAGACAGGTCTACAACCACTTCCTCCATCGTCTCAACCGCACCGACGGCACCTCGGCATACTCCGAGCAGAAACTCTTGCCGAGTCTCAAGAAGTGGTGGAACGACCTGAAACACGTTCACTCGAAGGTTCTTCAGAAAGTCGTACACGTCTGTACGACAACCTTCTCGGCGGGTCTGTTTCTCGCGAGATTCGCGCTATCTATGCAACACGATCGCTGAAATCTATCCCCAACTGAGGGTTTCAACAAAGCCTAGGATTTGAATGATATGGCTCGGACGATCGCACGCTGTCGTACGATCGACCGTGCAAACGCGTACGAATTCTACTATCTCTGCAGTACGACGACAGTCTCTCGGTGACAGACCACCGCGTTCGTGGCCCCGCACGAGAACTCATCGCAGCCAGTGCCGGCGTGAGTTCGCCGGTTATCGAGGAGGCAGACGTTCTCCCGAATTCCGAAGGGACGTGGCCGTCACTCCGCAGTGGACATCCAGGCGTCCGGACCGAACGTCTTCATCGTCGAGAGGTCCTCCTGAGCGTCGACGCGGCTCTCGAAGGTCTGGATGCTCTCTGCGAGTTCGTCGCCGTGGTCGTCGACGAGGCGCCACCGCCAGCCGTCGTCGTCCTGGTGGAACTCGAAGGCGGCCGAGTCGATCTCGAGGACGCTCGCGTCGGTGAACGCCTCGCGGGCGCTCTCGAGGTCCCGTTCGGCCCCATCTTGACTGTCGAAGGTGTCGGGGGCCGTCCCGAGAACGCGCGAATCTTCGTCGACGAGGCGCCAGGTCCAGCCGTCGGCGTTCTCCGTCAGTTCGAACGCGACGTCGTCGTAGTCGACGACCGCTCCGTCGGGAGCGAGTTCGCCGACCCGCTCGACGGCCGACTCGACGGCGGCCAGGCTGTCGTACGTCGTGGCGGCGCGGGCGAGCGGCTCGTGGTCGGCGTCGATGAGCCGCCACGTCCAGCCGTCGTCCGTCCGGTAGCAATCGAAGGCGCTGTCGCGGAGTTCGTAGACGACCGCGTCGTCGGCCGACCGCTGGAGATCCGCGACCGCGTCAGTGACCGCCTCGCGACTCTCGTAGGTCGCCTGACCCACCGCCACTGCCTCGCGGCGCTCGTCGACGAGTTCCCAGTGCCAGTCGTCGGGGTCGAGCCGGACGGCGAGTCGGTCGAGCGTCGCCACGTTCGCGTCGCCGGCGAAGGCGGTCAGGTCCTCGACGGCGTCTTCGACCTCGTGGCGGGTGCCGAAGCTCGCCGGGGATTCGGCGACGACGTCGCCGTCGGGGCGGACGAAGCGCCACCACCACTCGTCGTCGCCGTCGGCGTAGACCTGGAAGATGCCGTCGTCCATACGACGGGCGTCGACGTCTTCGACGGAGGCGACGAGGCTGTCCATCGCCTGGCGGGCGCCCGCCTCGGTGTCGTGGCGGGTCGACCCGTCCGCGATGGTGTCGCCGATGTCGTCGACGAGGCGCCAGCCCCAGCCCGCGTCGTCCTGGAAGAGCTCGAAGGCGGCGTGTTCGATCTCCAGGTGCTCGGCGTTCGGCGCGTTCTCCTGGAGCGTGACCATCGCGCTCATCGCGTCGTCTTTCGAGTCGTACTCGCCCTGTCCGCTGTCGGCCATCACGTTGCCGTCCTCGTCGATGAGTCGCCAGCGCCAGGCGCCGCCCTCTGCCTCGTAGACCTGGAAGGCCGCGGTGTCGAACTCGATGAGGTCCGCTTCCGGCGCCTCCCGCCGGACGCGCTCGACCACCGCACTCGCCGCCGCCTCGGAGTCGTAGGTCTCCGTGCTCTCGGCGTGGACCGCCCGCTCGGGGTCGACCAGCCGCCAGTGCCAGCCGTCGCCGTCGCGATAGGTTTCGAACTCGAGGTCGTCGATCTCGACGACGTCCGCGCCACCGGCGTGCGCTCGCAGCTCGCGGGCGGCGGCGGCGACCGTCTCCGCCTCGGCGGCGGTCTCGACGCCGCGGGCGACGGCTCGCTCGGAGCCGTCGACGAGGCGCCACGCCCAGTCGCTGCCGGTCCGGTAGACGTCGTAGGTGGGCGTGCCGTCGACGAGGACGCTCGCGTCTTCGAGCCGTTCGAGGAGGTCGTAGACGCGTTCCTCGGCGACGCCCTTGGTCTCGTGGCCTTCGGTGCTCGTCGCCAGCCGTCGGTGCGCGTTGTCCCGGAGTCGCCAGTGCCACTCGCCGTCGTCCTCGCGGAGTTCGACGCCGTAGGACTCGACGACGAGGTCGGTCGCGTCGCGGGTGCGCTCGCGGAACGCGTCGAGGTCCGCCTTCGTATCGGCGCGCTCGCCGTAGTGCTCGACGCTCTCGGCCAGCGGGGTTCGGTCGCCGTCGACGAGGCGCCACCCCCATCCGGAGCCGACCCGTTCGAAGTCGAAGGCCGCCTCGTCGCGGACGATAACCGGCGCGTCCGGTCCGTAGTCTTTGATCGTGTTGATCGAGGCCTCGGCGTCGTCGCGGGCGTCGAATTGCCGTCCGCCGTCCGCGACCGCGCTCCCGTCGTCGCGGAGGAGGTGCCACTGCCAGTCGCCGTCGCCGCTCTCGTAGAGCCTGAACGCGGCGTGTTTGATCTCGAGCAGGCCCGCGTCGGCCACCAGCGATCTGACGCTCTCCACGCGCTCTTCGGCCTCGAGCCGGGAGAGGAACGTCGATGTGCTCCCGGCCAGCGCGCTCTGGTCGATGAAGCGCCAGCTCCACTCCGTGTCCTGTTTGAAGACCGCGAACAGTCCACCGCGGTCGGCCTTCCCGATGGCGATGTCCGGGTGTTCGTACTCGTGGCCTTCGGTGGTCTCCGAGAAGTAGCTCCGTTCGCCGGTGACGACGGGGACCATGATCACCACGCCCGCGACGACCGCGACGCCCGCGGTGTAGAGGGCGATGATCGCACCGCTGTAGCTGGGTGTCCCCTGATGCCAGTGCTGCGGGTAGTGGTAGCCGAATAGCCCGACCGCCCCGAGGCCGACGAGGGCTCCCGCGACGGCCGCGTAGAGACTGCGGTTCGTGACCGGCAACAGCGAGACGATGCCGAGCAGCGAGAACAGCAGCCCCGGCGCCGCCAGCAGGACCGCGATCTTCCTGAACACGAACACGGTCGCCCACGGGACGTCCGTCCCTGTCGGCCCGACCAGATAGACGGACATCCCGCCGATCGCGAGCAGGTAGCCGGTGACGAGCAGCGCGTAGCCGTATACGTCCGTTCTCGACTCCGGCTCGCTCACGTATCTGGTGTACAGTTCGAACAGTCGCCCCTCGTACGGCTTCCCCCGATCGCGCGTCTCTGTCGCCATACTCGGCCCATCAAATGAGGCCGTTATTAATCCTGAAGACGATTTAGCCGGTTCTCTCGGCGGGCTGTCATCCCTCCGAGAAGGCCCTGATCAGACCGTGGGGAAAACGTCGGAGAGGGCCGTTATCTACTGTCTATCGAACCCTGATCGGGATACCGACTCCCGCTCCCGCAGGTCAACACGATCTTGTGGGAATTATCCCGTATGATAACTGGGGGTCAGCTGGCCAGATCGGCGGATCCGCTCGTTCGACGCGCCGGCGACGAAAGGGTCGTCTCCTCCGGACCGACGCCGCTGTCGAGAAATATCAACGGGAGTCTCCGACTGCCTCGGCCGCCTCGATTCCGGTGATCTCGAATCGCGCGCCGCCGTCGGCGCTCTCGGTGACGGCGATCGACCAGTCGTGGGCGTCGACGACCTGTTCGACGATCCCGAGCCCGAAGCCGGTGCCGTCGGTCGTCGTCGAGAAACCGGTATCGAAGACGCGTTCCCGCTCGTCTTCGGGGATGCCGCTGCCGTCGTCTTCCACGAAAAAGCCGTCCTCGAGAGCACCGATAGTCACGGTCACGTCGCTCCCGCCGTGCTCTATCGCGTTGCGGAAACTGTTCTCGAGCAGTTGCCGTAACTGGCCGGTGTCCGCCCGAAGCGTCCGGTCGGTCTCGACGTTCAGCGACGCCGCCCCCGTGTCGACGGTTCGCCAGCATTTTCGAGCAATCTCGTCCAGGCGAGCGGTCTCGCGGTCGGTGGCGGCGTCCCCCCCGCGGGCGAGCGTCAGCAGATCGCTGATCAGCGCCTCCATGCGGTCGTGGGCCCGTCGGATTGCGTCGAGCTGGTCGGCGTCGACCTCGATCCGGTCAGCCTCGGGGTCGCGGCCGTCGGTGATCACCTCGAGTCGGCCTTGCGCGACGTTCAACGGGTTGCGCAGGTCGTGACTGACGATGCTCGCGAACTCTTCGAGACGGTCGTTCTGGCGCTCCAGCCTGCGCTCTGTGGCTTTCTGCTCGCTGATGTCGACGTAGACGCCGAAGTACTCGTCGGTCTCCGCGGGGTCGCCGACGGGGACCGACCGGAAGAGGAAGTCGCCGATTCCGTCCGGCGTCGTCCGTCGGACCTCCCGGCTGACGATGCCCTCGGCGTGGACCTGCTCGTCGATCGCCTGTGCGTCGGTCCTCTGGCCGCTCGGGACGAGGATGTCGTTGCTGGAGTGGCCGATTACGTCGGCGGCGTCGCGGCCGAACGCGTCTTCGAACGCCGAGTTGACGTCGAGCAGTATCGGTTCGCCGTCCTCGAAGCGGACGTGGGTGATCGGGTCGGGGACCATCTCGAAGAGCGCGCTCAGCCGGTCTCGCTCCGTCTCGAGGTCGCGCTCGCGCTCGACGCGGTCGAGCGCGGTGGTCAGCGACGTGGCGACGATCTCGACGAGCGCCTCGTCCGTCTCGTCGAACGCGGCGACCTCCCTCGAGGAGGCGACGAACACGCCGTACTCCGCCAGGGGATAGACGACCGCGCTCCGGGTCGGCGTCGACAGAATCACCCGGCCGTGGTCGTGGAGGTCGTCGACGACGCGGGACGAGCCCGCCTCGAAGGCGTCCCAGACGAGCGTCGAGAACGTGTTGCCGGATCCGCGGTCGAAGACCGGCGGATCGTCGAGATGGTCGCGGACGCCCTCGGAGAGCGCGACCGGCTCGAGCGACTGGCCGTCCTCGGAGACGAGGAAAAAGCCCGCCAGCGGCGCGTCGAGGACGTCTTCGGCGGTCTCGATTGCCACCTCCGCCGTGCGTTCTTTCGAGGGGGTGTGCATCAGTAACTGCGTCCGGTGCTGGAGCCGTTCGATCCGGCGTTCGTACTCCCTGCGTTCGGTGACGTCCCGACCGATGCCGACGACGCCGACCACCTCGCCGTCGGTGTCGGTCAGGCGAGCGCCGACGAACTCGTGGGGGATCCGGTCGCCGTCGGCCGTCAGGAGGTCGGCTTCGATGGCCGCCTGCCCCTCCCGTAGCCCCTCGGCGATCCCGCTTGCGACGCGGTCGTGATGTTCCTCCGGGAAGAGTTCGAACGCGTTGGCCTCGGCGAGCTCCTCGTCGCTGTAGCCGGTGATCGCCCTCGCGTGGTCGTTCCACCTGAGCAGCGACCCCTCGGCGTCGACGACGTAGAAGATGTCGGTGATGCTATCGAGCGCCTGGTCGACGAACGCGCGTTCCTCCGCCAGTTCCCGCTCGCGCTCGATGCGGTCGAGCGCGGTCGTCGCGTGCGCGCTCAGCGTCTCCGCGAGGGACACGTCGGTGTCGTCGAACTCCGACGGGTCGGCCGAGCCGATGAGGAAGACGCCGTGGTCGCCCAGCGGCAGGATGATCTCGCTCTGTATCGTCGTGTCCGCCGCGAGTCGGCCGGGGACCGTCGAGACGTCGTCGTACACCCGCGAGTCACCGCTCTCGAACACCTCCCAGGCGAGGGCCTCGCCGGGGTACAGATCGGGGACGGTCCCGAGCAGTTCCTCGCAGCGGTCGGTCCACGCGACCGGGTGTAGACACTCCCCGTCCGCTCGCTCCTCGTAGAGGTGGACGGCGTTCGCGGGCATCCGGAGGATGTCCCGGACCGCGCTCACGCAGATATCGGCGATCTCCTGTGGCGTCTCGGCCCGCATGAGCGCGCGCGTCTGCTCGTGCAACTCCGCGACCGCTCGTCCGTGCCTGACGCGCTCGGTGACGTCCTGGAACTGCGAGAAGATCGCGACCACGTCGCCGGATTCGTCGGTCACGACGCGGTTGTGCCACTCGCAGGTGATCCGGGCCCCGTCCTTCCGGACGTTCTCGTTGACGCTGTGGTAGCCGCCCGCGTCTTCGCGAACGGCCGCGACGACGTCTCCGACCGTCTCGCGGTCGGACTCGGGGACGAGTCGCTCCCAGGACTCACCGACCAACTCGGACTGGTTGTAGCCGAGGATGTCTTCGGCGGCGCCGTTCATCCGCACCAGCCTGTAGTCGGCGTCCCACTCGATGACGCCGAGGGGCGACTGGTCGAAAAACAGCGAGAGACGCTGCTGGCTCGCTTCGAGGTCCGTCCGCGAGCGGTGCTGCTCGACCGCGTCCAGGACGCGATCCGCGAGGACGGTCCGCTGGTCGGTATCGGCCTCTGTGCGGAGATAGTCGGTCACGCCCGCCGAGATGGCCTCGCTGGCGATCGCTTCGCTCCCCTCGCCCGTGTAGAGGACGAAGGGGAGGTCGGGGTAGTCCGCGCGGACCGCCTCGAGGAACTCGATGCCGTCGCAGTCGGGCATCTCGTAGTCGCTGACGACACAGTCGAACGCCCCGTCTTCGAGGCGCTCGAGCCCCTCCGCCACGCTCGTCGCGTGCTCCACGTGCAGGCGGTCGTCTGCCTCCGCCAGCGCGGTCGCGGTCGACTCGGTCTGGTCCCTCTCGTCGTCGACGTGGAGCACCGACGCCTGTTCGGAGAGACGTTGCATACCACCATACATGCAACTGGAGTGCCATAAGCGTTCGAGCTTCCACGGGTCGCGTTCCCTCCGTGACTGCTCCCACGAGTACAGTCGTGGGCCTTCTCTTCGGATATCTGTAATTCACCGGTTTCTCGACGGTGGTTTGCGGATTTCGACGCGTTCGCGGTGTCCGGAGGGCGGGTCGCCGTGCCGCTCGCCCGCTCCCGGAACCCCTTCTGGAATGTGAGGCTCGTTTGCCCCTCCGAGCGCCCTCGTCGAGACGTTGGGGATACATACGTGCCTGTGGGGATACGCACCTCGCGTCGACCTCCCCAGCGGTTGCCGAGGAGCGACTACGGGACAGAAGTAACCGGTACCTCTAAGACGCAATGCGACAACATCTGAACGATGGCACGCCTGGAGGACGTCGCCGTCGAGGAACTCGAGGCCGCGCTCGACGACGCGACCGGGAGCAGGGAGACACAGCGGCTGATGGCGGCGATCATTTACAAACGGGGGCCGTCGGTACCGATGATCGCGGAGTGGCTCGACATCCGCGACCAGACGATCTATCGCTGGTTCGACCGCCTCGAATCCGAACCGATAGAGCGGGCTGTCCGGGATAGAGAGCGGCCGGGCCGGCCACCGAAACTCGGCGACGCGGACCGCGAGGCGTTCCGGAACGCCGTCCGAGAGCCGCCGACCGAGAGCGGTTACGACCGCCCCGCGTGGACGACCGGTCTCGCCAGACGGTTCCTCGCCGACGAGTTCGACGTCGAATACTCTCGACGGCACGTCCAGCGGCTGCTCAACGAGGCCGGTCTGACCTCGCAGTCTTTTCGCCCCGGGTCCCCGACGGATGCGGTCGAAGGGGACGAACGCACAGAATACTGGGTCGACAGAGACTAAATATCTGACTCCGAACCATAAAAACCGATCACTTCTGTCGCATCGTTCGCTCGAACCGACGGCGACGAGAGCTATCGGATAGATCTTTCGTCCTCGGGCAAACCGGTCGAACGCTCTCCCCTGGTGCGTCGAGACGGAGAGACAGACTCAGGGGGCTCATCGGGCGGCGTGCCCGAACTCCTCGAGGGTCTCCTTCGCGAGCGCGCGGACGTCCGGATCGGGGTCGTCTTTCGCGAGCTCTCGGATCGTCGGTTCCGCTTCGGTCGCCTGTAGGTCGCGGAGCGCCCACAGCGCCCGCGCGCGGACGAGCGAATCGCCGTCTTCCAGACGTGCGCGCAGTTCCGGCACTGCCTGCGAAACCGCCTCGGGTTCCACGGCCGCGATAGAGGCGAGGAGCTTCACCGCCTCCGAACGAACGGCGGTCTCCTCGGCGTCCAGCAGCGCGGTCGCGGCGGGCACGAGCGTCTCGCGCTGAGACAGCGTCGCTTCGGGACGTTCCATCGTCACGGTGCCGAGGATCGCTGCGACTCGGCCCCTGACTTCGTCGGCTTCGTCCGACCCGAGTCGATCCGCGAGCGTGCGTACGGAGTCGCCGTCGGCCAGAGTCGCGGGGTCCGCCGTCGCGACCGAATGCAGCGCGTCGACGGCCGCCTTGCGTACGACGACGTCGGAGTCGTCGAGGAACGTCGCGAGGTCGTCGACGCGGTCGGAGACTGCGGCGGGGCGCTCGGCAGCGACCCGGGCGAGGAGCACGCCCGCCAGCTTCCGAGCGGACGCCCGCTGGACGACCAGGTTCTCTCGGTCCGGTTCGACGAACTCCTCGAGTTCGCCGTCGACCGAACCCGGCGTCGGGCTGTCGACGTCGACCGACTCGAGCAGGTCCAGCAGACTGGGGACGAGGGTCGCCACTTCGTCGGCCGCTTCCGGGAGCGTCTCGTCGAGCAGCGCCAGCGCGCGGACGAGCGATTCCTCCAGGTTCGACCCGCGCTGCACGACCGAACAGAGGGCGGGCGCGAGGTCGACCAGCGGCTCCGAATCGATCTCGGCGAGCGCCGTCAGCGCCTGCAGAGCGGACCGCTCGGTCACGTCGGCGTCGATGCCGAGACAGACGCGGAGGTCTTCGGCGACCGGGGACACCCGTTCCGGGGCGACGGTGGCGACGTCCGCGATCGCTCGAACCGCTTGCCCTCGAACCTGTGGTCCGCCGTCCAGTGCGTCTCCCAACTCCTCGACGTGCTCGGCGAGCGCACGTGGCCGCTCGCCAGAAACGGCGCTGATCGCGAGGGCGGCCGAGCGGCGCCGGCGAGCGCCTTCGCTCCCGAGCGCCGAGAGCACGTGCTCGATGTCGTCCTCGTCCGCGTCCGACGGCGCCCGACGTATCCCTTCGACCCGCCCGTCGCTCTCGTTCTGACCGACCATCCCTTCGACGTAGCCGGTCGCTCGACAAAAAGGTGGCCCGCCCGGGACGGGTAACGTCGCTCCATCCTGTGCCGTCCGGGAGCGTGGAAACTCGACGCGCCGTTCGGGATCGTCGTCCCGTCCACGCGGGCGGCGTCCAGCACCGACTGGTCGCGCGATCGGATAATGTCTATCATATACTTAGTGTATTTTACTTGTTTAAATTTCTTTTATTTACCATATAATCGATAACGAAAGAATATAGTAGCCGAATGCGGCTACTACGTGTATGGCACGCGAAGAGCCATCTGACAGTCATGACTCAGACGAGCGGCCGGTATCGCGCCGCCGAATCCTCGAAGTGAGCGCGGGGACCGCCCTGACGGCGGGTCTCGCCGGCTGTGGAAGCAACGGCGGTGGCACACCCACCGGTGGCGACGGCGGTGACGGCGGTGACGGCGGTGACGGCGGTGACAGCGGCGACGGCGGTGGAGACGGCGGCGACGGCGGCGGCGACGGCGGAGCCGGCACCGAGGACGGGTCGACGCCGAGCGGCGAACCGGTCGACCCGCGGTTCACCACGTTCAGCAACGCCAGTCCGAGCAACTCGCACTTCAACCCGTACAACCCGGCGCAGTACGCGGGCTCGGTCGAACCGCTCCTCTACGAGAACCTCTGGGAGTACAACGCGCGGACGGGCGAGTTCCGCTCCCGGCTCGCCAAGGAGCTCGCCGTCGACGGCACGACGGCCGAGGTCTCGCTCGACACGAACTTCAAGTGGGCGAGCGACGGCTCGCCGGTGACCGCGACGGAGGTCGCGAAACAGATCAAACTCGAACGGTACGTCGACTATCCCATCTGGAACTACATCAACGGCGTCGAGGCGCCCGACGACGGGACGCTCCGGATGGAGCTGAAGGAGGAGTACAACCCGAACATCTTCCGACAGACGCTCAACCGGCGGGTCGTGTTCAAGGAGGGCAGCGAGTACGCGAACTGGCTGGAGGACTTCCAGAACGCGTCGACGGACGAGCAGGGGAGCCTCGCCTCGGAGTTCCAGAAGTGGGGCTACGCCTCGGACTCCAAGCAGCCGGTCGCCAACGGCCCGTACAAGATCGGCTCCACCTCCTCGAGCAAGTTCGTCCTCAAGTGGAACAAGAACTACCCCTACAAGTCGAACATCCCCGAGTACGAGCTCAACAGCGTCGAGTCCGACCAGCAGTCCTGGCAGATGATCATCTCGGGCGACCTCGACGGGTCGGGCAACCTCGCGATCCCGTCGAACATCCAGAAGCAGTTCCCGAAGCAGTTCAAGCAGCTCCAGATCCCGGCGAACTCGCTGTACTCGCCGATGTTCCAGTTCGAGAACCCGGTCTGGGGCAAGCGCGCCGCCCGCCAGGGCTACGCCTACCTGCTCGACCGAGAACTGGTCGACCGGAACATCAACCCCCGACACGCGACGCTGCCGTACATCTCCGGGCTCGACCCCGGCGTGACGAAGCAGGTGCTCGGCGAGGACTGGGTCGACAGCACGCTCACGAACTACGGGAAGAAGTCCAAGCCGGAGAAGGCAGCCGAGAAGTTCCGCGAGGCGGGCTTCTCCAAGCAGAACGGCCAGTGGGTCGACGACAGCGGGAACCCCATCTCGCTGCACTGGCTCGGCCCGCAGTTCCCGGGCTCTGTCGGCTTCGACGAGACGCTCTCCCAGCAGCTCCCCGAGTTCGGGATCGAGTACGAGTCGACGCTCGTCTCCGCGCCCCAGTGGATCAGCCAGCGCCAGAACGGGAAGTTCGACCTCACGTTCAACTACATCGGCGGCGGGCCCCACCCCTACTACTTCCTGCAGGCGGTCACCCAGACGACGCGCAGCAAGTTCGGGAACTGGCCGCGCGAGACGGTCCAGCTGCCGCCTATCGGCGAGCCCGGCGGCAGTCAGTCCGAGGTCAACCTGCAGGACCTGCTCCAGAAGATGCTCTCGACGTCCGACGACAGCGAGCTCACCGACCTCGCCAAGCAGTACTCCTGGTACCTCAACCAGGAGCTACCGGTGGCGCCGATGACGTACGCGAACGTCGTCCCGACGATGTCCTACGACGACTGGATCGCCCCCGAGCCCGACGCGGACATCATGGGTACGGGCGCGCCGTGCTGGGACCTCCTGCGCGAGGCGAAAGAGGACTCTGACTGGACGATGCTCCAGGCGAAGACGAAGTAGAACCGACCCGCCACTCGCGGCCGCGACGTCTCGCGATTTTCCGATCGATCGCAGCGTCCATCAGGAACGACAATAAGGTATTAGTGCGATTCAAAACTATTGGTATCCAATGACGCCCGCCAGTCAGCCGAGAGACAAGTTACCACGTCAGTTCGCGGGTAACGGAGGCGTATCGCTCGAACGATGAACTACTTCGTCAAACGGTTCGGTCAGGCGGTGTTCACGGTGTTCACCGTGATCACCTTCACCTTCGCCCTCATCAGGATGCTCCCGGGCGGCCCGGCCGAGTACATCAAGGCGCGGATCATCGGCCAGAACGCGGGGAGCGTCTCCCCGGAGGAGATGGAACGCATCAACGCACTGGTCAAAGACTACGTCAACATCGACCCGAACAAGGCCCTCTGGCAGCAGTACCTCGAGTACATCGCCTCGATCCTGCACGGGGACCTCGGGCAGTCGATCTGGTACAACGAGGCGGTGACGCACCTCATCACCGACGCACTGCCGTGGACCATCCTGCTCATGGCGACGTCGATCCTCCTCTCGTTCACCCTCGGGATCTCCATCGGGGCGATCATGGCCTACACCGAGGGCTCGAAGCTCGACGTCGGCCTCAGCACCGCGTTCACGCTGCTGACGTCGATCCCCTACTACGTCGTCGCCGTCGTCGCCGTCTACATCCTCGCCTACCAGTTCGGCTGGTTCCCGACGGGCGGCCGCGTCGGCGAGGGCGTGACGGCGGGGTTCAACCTCGAGTACGTGGGGAGCATCGCCTACCACGCGGCACTGCCCATCGCGTCGGTCGTGATCACCGGCGCGGGCGGCCGCGCCCTGGGTATGCGCGGGAACAGCATCCGCGTGATGGGGGAGGATTACCTCCGCGTCGCGCGCCTGCGCGGCCTGCGCTCGCGGCGGATCGCGCTCCACTACGTCGCGCGCAACGCCGTCCTCCCGATGTACACGAACTTCATGATCGCCATCGGGTTCCTCTTCGGCGGCGCGGTCATCCTCGAGCAGATCTTCCGCTACCGCGGCATCGGCCTGTTGCTGTTCAAGTCGATCAACACCCGCGACTACCCGCTGATGATGGGCACGTTCCTCATCATCACGCTCGCGGTCGTCACGGGCCTGTTCATCGCCGACCTGACCTACGGGAAACTCGACCCGCGCGTCGAGTCGGGAGGTGAGGCGCGATGAGCGGACCGGGCGAACGCGTCGACTCGCCGTTCCAGACCGTCTCGGAGACCGAGTACGACCAGTGGGACCGCTACCGGATGATGATCGACGCCGGCGTGGTCGCCCCGCTGAAGGTACTGCTCGGCGACGCCCGCGGCGTCTTCGGGCTGGCGACGGTCCTGATCTACGTGCTGGCCGGGACGATCGGGGTGATGCTCATCCCGGCGCCGGAGGCGACCGGGCCCGTGCTGCAGGGGCCCTTCCAGTCGCTGCGCTACCCGCTCGGTACCGACCGCTACGGCAAGGGCATCTTCCGGCTCATCGTCCACGCGACGCCGGCGATGCTGAAGATGATCACCGCCGGCGCGGTCTTCACGACGCTGATGGCGACGATCGTCGGCACCGTCTCGGGCTACGAGGGCGGCCGCGTCGACAGCGCGCTCATGACGATCAGCGACACCGTCCTCGCCGTCCCGGGCCTCCCGCTCATCATCGTGCTCGCGTCCGTGTTCGAGCCGAAGGACCCGTTCGTCGTCGGCCTCGTCATCAGCCTCCCCGCCTGGGCCGGACTCGCCCGCGCGCTCCGCTCGGAGGTGCTGAGCCTCCGCGAGGAGTCGTTCGTCGAGGCCTCGCGGATCAACGGGTTCTCCACGCTGTCGATCGTCCGCCGAGAGCTCATCCCCAACCTGATGCCCTACATCACGATCAACGCCGTCAACTCCGCGCGCCGGGTCATCTTCAGCTCGGTCGCGCTGTACTTCCTCGGCATCCTCGGGACGTCCATCCTCAACTGGGGCGTCATGATGAACCGCGCGTACAACTCCGTGGGCGCTCTCTACACGCTCGACACGGCCCACTGGCTGATCATGCCGATGCTCGCCATCATCTGGCTCTCGTTCGGCCTCATCATGCTCGGTCAGGCCGCCGACAAGATCTTCAACCCGCGCCTGAAGGCCCGCCACGCCGAGAGCACGGCCGACGACCCCGCCGTGGCCGAGCCGTAACCGCTCGCGGCGCCGATTTTTCCGCGACCGCGTCGTCTCGACCGCCCGGTCGTCCGGTCGGTCCCGGACCGGGGTCTGACCGCCCCGGGATCAGGGGATCAGGTGTTCCCCGCACGCGCGTCGCGCGCAGCGACCGCGTCCGTCACCGACGAGAGCGGCCGGCGGTCTTCGACCGCCGCCTCGAAGCACTCGAGGTAGGGCCGGGCGTGCGTGAAGAACCGGCGGTAGCCGGCACAGAGGTAGTTCAGCCCGAGTTCGCCGTCGGGCGTCGCGAGGTGGCGGTTCTTGGGGCAGCCGCCGTGACAGAACCGGCGGACGTCGCACTCGCGACAGCGCGCCGGCAGCCCCTCGCGCTTGTACGCGCCGAACGCCCGCTGGCCCTCGTCGTCCAGCAGGTCGCGCAGGTGGGTCTCGTGGACGTTCCCGAGGCGGAACCCGGGCTCGACGAAGTGGTCGCACGCGTAGACGTCGCCGTCGTGTTCCATCGCGACCTGGTCGCCGCAGGTCTCGTCGAAGACGCAGTGGCTCGCCCGTCCCTCCAGGCCCGTCTGGAGCCACTGGTCGAACAGGCGGACGGAGACGCTTCCGACGTCCTCGCGGACCCACTCGTCGAAGATCGCGCAGACGAACTCGCCGTAGGCCACCGGATCGACGCTCCGGTCGGTCGTCGGCGCGTCGCGCGCCGCCTCGACGACCGCGCGGTAGTCGCCGTCCGACGCCTCGACGTCGCCGCCGCGGTCGCGCACCCACTCGCGCGTCGGCCGGCCGGTCGGCACGCCGAACTCGTCGGCTGGCTCCTCGCCACCTCCCTCGCCGCGGGGTGCCTCGTCGCGGTCCGTCCCGGTGCCCGTCGCGTGAGCCGTCCCGCGGCCGGACGCTCCGTCCGTCGCCTCGCGCAGTTCGACGAGCGGAACGAACTGGAGCCAGCGGGCGCCCAGTCGCTTGAAGAAGTCGTACACCCGCAGCGGGTAGCGCGCGTTGACCGCGTTGACGACGCAGAGGACGTTGAACCGGACGCCGTGTCGCCGGAGGACGGCGAGGCCCTCGGCGACCGCCTCGAAGGTCGGTTCGCCCGCCCGCGTCCGCCGGAACTCGTCGTGGAGGTCGGGCGGTCCGTCGACGCTCAGCCCGACCAGGAAGTCGTTCTCGGCGAGGAAGCGGCCCCACTCGTCGTCCAGTCGCGTCCCGTTCGTCTGGAGGGCGTTGACGACCCGCTTCCCGGGCGGCGCGTGTTCTCGCTGCAGGCGGACGGCCTCGCGGTAGAAGTCGAGGCCGCGCAGCGTCGGCTCCCCGCCCTGCCACGCGAAGGTCACCTCCGGGCCGGGCTGGGCTTCGACGTACTGCTTCACGAACGTCTCGAGCGTCTCCGTCGACATCCGGAAGTCCTCGCCGTCGGGATACAGCTCCGCCTTGTTCAGGTAGTAACAGTACTCGCAGCCGAGGTTACACGCCGGCCCGGTCGGCATCGCCATCACGTGGAAGGGGGCATCGCGCGTCGCGTCGGAATCCTCCGGTCCCATACGGGTCCCGACGCGGGAGCGGGGATACGAGTGACCCCGCAGACGTTCGGCTCCGCGGCCGGGGCGCGGACGCGCGGAGCCCCCGTCACCGCTGGTCCAGCCGCCCGCACTGGTAGCGGACGAACCCGAAGAGGACGAAGTAGACCGCGATGACGACGAGCGCGAGGACGGCGGCGACGAACGAGCCCGAGTCGCGGTCGAGGCCGAGGAAGGAGATCCCGAGGAGGACGACGAAGACGGCGTTGACGATCGCCAGCACGTTCCACGTCCCCTCCATCGCGCAGACGTACTCCCAGAACTCGTATTTCATGCGTGGGAATTGGGCGGCCGCGGGTAATCAATCCCGGGGAGGGCCGCGCGTCGACGGCGACCTCGCCCGCCACTGGCGTCGGTCAGCCCCTCTCCGCCGTCGGTCAGACGGCCTCCAGCGTCAGACGGCCTCCAGCGTCAGGCGGGCGGAAGCCGTCCGGGCGGTCAGTCGGCGCTCCCCTCGTCGCGCGCGAGGGCGCCCTCCCACTCGTCTTCGTCGACGATAGAGGGGCTCTCCCAGTACGCCTCGTCGTCGAACGCCCAGTAACAGGCGGCCCGCTGGGTCCCGGAGCCGCCGATCGGTCGCAGCTGCGGTACCTCCCGCGTGCAGGCCTCGCGGGCCTCCGGACAGCGGGTGTGGTACGGACAGCCGCTCGGCGGGTCGATGGGGTCGGGGATGTCGATAGAGCGCATCGGCCGCTTGGAGCGGTCGGCGTGCTCGCGCAGTTTCGGCGTCGCCCACCGCAACGCCTTCGTGTAGGGGTGCTGGGGGTTGTTGATGATCTCCTCGGCGGACCCGATCTCGACGATGTTCCCGAGGTACATCACGCCGATGCGGCCGCCGGCCTCCTCGCAGATGTAGCGGGCGTTCGAGAGGTCGTGGCTGATGAACAGGAAGGAGGTGTCGAAGTCCTCCTGCAGCTCCATCATCAGCTCCATCATCTCGACGCGCAGGCTCACGTCGAGCGCCGAGATGGCCTCGTCGGCGAGGATGAGGTCGGGCTCCATGAGCAGCGCGCGCACGAGCGCGACGCGCTGTTTCTCGCCGCCCGAGAGCTGATGGGGGTAGCGGGAGGCGTAGTCCTCCGGCGGCGTCATCCCGACCCGCTCCAGCATGCCGAGGATGCGCGCCTGCCGGTCCTCCATGGTGAGGTCGGGGTTGTGGTTCTTGAGCGGGAGCGCGAGGCTCTTCATGACCGTGCGGTTCGGGTTCAGCGAGCTCCCGGGGTCCTGGTGGATGATCTGCAGCGACTGGCGGATCTCCTCCCACGGGACGTCGACGTCGCCGGAGCCGGACTTGGCCGCCCAGACGTCCTGGCCGCGGTAGGAGACGGTTCCACCGGTCGGTTCCTGGGCGGCGATGGCGGTCTTGCCGAGGGTCGTCTTCCCGCACCCCGACTCCCCGACGAGGGCGATCACCTCGTTCTCGTGGATGTCGAGCGAGACGCCGTCGACGGCCTTCACCGTCTCGTCCTCGCCGAACAGCCCGAGAAAGCCCTCGCGGTTCCTGAAGTGGACCTCGACGCCGTCCATCGATACGACCGGTTGCGCTGTGCGTTCGCTCATTGTTTCTGGGCGAGGGGGGTGAGTTCGTCCTGGTGCGTGAACGGGATCGCCTCGTCGGCCTGCGTCCAGTGGTGACACCGGACGGTGTGGGCCTCGTCGACGTCGTAGTACGGGGGATCGTCGGCGACGCACTCGTCGGTGGCCAGTTCGCACCGGGGATGATACGAGCAGCCGTCGGGCACGTTGACCGGGTCGGGCGCCGACCCCTCGATGACCTTCATCTCGTCCGTGGGCGCGTCGATGTTCGGGGTCACGCGCAACAGCGCGCGCGTGTACGGGTGCGCCGCGTAGTCGAGGATCTCGTCGGTCGGGCCGACCTCGACGAACTCGAAGGCGTACATCACCGCCAGCCGGTCGGCCAGTTCCGCGACCAGCGGCAGGTCGTGCGTGATGAAGACGATGGTGAGGTCGTACTTCTCCTTGATCTCCCGGAGGAGCTGGAGGATCGACCGCTGCATGAGGAGGTCGAGCGCCGCCGTCGGCTCGTCCATCACGAGCACTTCGGGCTCGAGCACGAGCGAGAGGGCGATGAGCGTCCGCTGTTGCATCCCGCCCGACAGCTCGTGGGGGTAGGAGTCGAGCACGCGTTCGGGGTCGAGATAGAGGTCCGAGAGGAGGTCCTCTGCGAGCTCCATCGAGGACTCCTCGTCGAGGTCGTGGGCGTGGATGGTCTCGACGAAGTGTCCGCGGATCGACTTCGTCGGGTTGAACGAGCTCATCGCGCCCTGGAAGACCATCGACACCTCCTCCCAGCGGTACTGTCTGAGCCCCTCGTCGTCGAGGTCGAGCACGTCGACCGTGTCGCCGCGCTCCGGGTAGTAGGTGACCTCGCCGGAGAGGACGCCCGGGTCGACGACGGCGTCGAGCAGGGCGGAGGCGAACATCGACTTGCCCGACCCCGACTCGCCGACGACGCCGAGGATCTCGCCTCGTTCGACCGCGAGCGACACGCCGTCTAGCACTCGCGACTCGCCGCGGTCCATGTCGAAGGTGACGCTCGCGTCGCGCGCCTCGATGACCGGGTCGGCGTGGTCAGTTACGCCGACGCGCCGTTGTGAAGTTTCCTGGGCCATGGTTACGGTCCCGTCCCTTGGCAGAACGGCACTATGTTCGCGGATCACGTCCCACTCCGGGTTTATCCTTTCGGTCACCCGGCCGTCGCCGATCGGTCCGCGCCCCGCCGGGGTCTCGCGATCCGATCCGCGACCAGCCGGTCACTCCGGGCGCGTCACGCGGGCGACGGCCGCGGGAGCCAGGTCCACCGTCACAGACCCCCCGTCCGCGGTCACCGTCCGTTCCTGGCGGTCGTAACTCGTCTCGCCGTCCCACTCGGTCGTCGCGTCGAGCGGGTCGTCCGCGGCGATCGTCGTCACGGTGACCGCGCCGACGCCGGAACCGGTCCCCGAATCGGTGCCGGTCCCCGAGTCGGCGTCCGGATGCGGAACGGGAGTGGCGTCGGCGCCGCCGTCGAAGCGGACGGTCGTCTCGATCGGCTCCCGGAGGTTCCGGTTGGCGAGGTAGACGTGCGTCGTCTCGCCGTCGGCGTCGCGGATCGCGGCGGCGTCGACGAAGGGGACGTCCGCCGTCGGTTCGATGTTCTCGCCGTGGCGGTCTATCTCGCCGGTCGGTCCGTCGACCGCTGCCGGGACGCGGCGCCAGTCCGCCCCCTCCTCGAAGGGCTCGGTGTAGAGCTTCAGCACGGCGTTGTTCGCGGTCCAGACGGGCCGGAGGTCCGAGCGGAAGGGGCGGAACTTGTAGGCGTTGTCGCGCTGGTGGCCGAACCGCACGGCCTCGCCCTGTCGGACGAACGCGTTGTACATCCCGGCGCAGAAGGCCGCGTGGGCGGTCGTGCCGTAGACGGCGCGTCGTCCCTCGGGGAGGCCGCCGGCGCCCATGTTCCACTCGCCGACGGTGATGTCGAGGTCCTCGACGCCGTACTCGGCGGCCGTCTCCCGGAGCTCGGCCACCTTCGCCTCGAACTGCGACGGGAACAGGACCAGTTGCTGGTTGAACTCGTGTTCGTCCCAGTCGCGGTCGCCCGCCTCGCCGTGGACGTACCGGTGGAGGTCGACTCCCTCGACGGCGTCGCCCGCGGCCTCGAACAGGCGCTCGTTCCACGACGCCCCGCCCCAGGTCTCCATCCCGGGATCGAGCCCGACGGCGTACACCGTGACGTCGGGGTCGACCGCCTTGATCGCCTCGTAGTACTCGACGTACCGCTCGCCGTAGTCCGTCGGGTCGGTGTGGCCGATCTGGAAGGTCCCCCAGACCTCGTTGCCGACCTGGAAGACGTCGACGTCCCACGGCTCCTCGCGGCCGTGGTCGGCCCGCAGCGCGCCCATCTCGGTCTCCTCGGGGTCGCCGTTGACGTACTCGACCCACCGCGCGGCCTCCGCGGGGGTGATCTCGTGGCTGAACCCGACGTTGAGGTACGGTTCGACGCCCGCGACCTCGCAGAACTCGAGGAACTCCGCGGTCCCGAGGTAGTTCGGCTCGACGCCGCCCCAGTGGAGCTCCGAGCGGACGGGCCGCTCTTCGACGGGACCGATCCCGTCCTCCCAGTGGTACTGGCTCGTGAAGTTCCCGCCCGGCCAGCGGACCGTCGGGATACCGTACTCCTCGACGTTCTCGATCGTCGTCGGGTTGAACTTCCCGTCCACGGCGTCGCCCGCGCGGAGGCGCGCCCAGTCCAGATCGACGTGGCCGCGGCCGTCGACCGTCACGTCCAGCGTGAACACGCCGAAGGGCGACTCCCGGTAGCGCTCGGAGCTCTCGCCGTCGAGTTCGAGTTCGATCTCGTGGCGTTCCCACTCGTCGGTGAGCGCGAGCGACGCTTCGGCGAGGACCGTCCCGTCGGGGTCGGTCAGCCGGAGTCGGCAGTCCTCGTCGAACTCGTCGCCGCGGGCGCTGACGGCACAGACGTACTCTCGCGTGCGCTGGTCGGGCAACGCCACTCGCTGGCCGACGCCCGCGCGCCCCTCCCAGACGTTGACGCGCTGGAACCGCGGTTCGGGCTCGCGGTAGGTGTTCCCGAAGACGTCGGTTCGTTCGCGTCGGTCCTGCCCGCGGCCGTGGACGCCCCCGACGGCGTGCTCGTAGGAGACGCGCGCGTCGTCGTCGCCGACGCGTTCCCACGGGTAGGCGACCCCGAGTTCTGCCTCGACGTCGTCGAAGAGCGCCTCGCTGCGCCGCCAGACCGTCGACGGCTCGGCCGGCGGTCGCTTCGGCCAGACGTACCACTCCTCGAAGGAGCCGTTCGCGAGGTGCTCGGAGTAGATACCCGGGTACCCCTCGCGCGCGTTCATCTCGGTGAACTTCCCGAAGACGCCGGCGGCGACGCTCCAGTCGCTCGCCGCGTCGCCCAGCGAGACGGTCGCGTCGCCGGTCGCTGCCGAGCCTCCGGACTCGTCGGTCGATGGCGGAGTCATCGTCGCCTCTCCGGTACGCCGGCGCCCGCAATAGTAGTACGGGCCGGCGACGATCGCCGCACTCAGAGCCACGCCGCGACGTACTCGGCGACCGCCCGCTGCAGGTCGCGGTCCTCCGGTTCGGGCCCGAGCGCGACCAGCGTCGCCAGAAACGCGCCCAGCGTCCCGACGGCGCCGACGACCAGCAGCGAAACGCCTCCGAACGCGGGCCGCAGCAGAGCGCCCGCCGCCGCGGCGACGACGGCCGCGGCGAGCGGCTTGGCGAACGCGCGGTCGTAGGGCTGGATCCCCTCGAGGTACCAGAGCTCGCTCACGCGCATGACGTTGACGAGCGTCAGCGACCCTGCGGTGCCGAGCGCGGCGCCGATGAGGCCGTACTCGAGGATCAGCGCGTAGCTCAGCCCGAGGTTGACGATCCCGAGGACCCAGTTGTTGGCCGCGGCGACGTACTGGTGGTCGCTCATCAGGAGTAGCCACCCCGCCGACCCGACCGCGCAGTTGACCACCTGCCCGACCGCGAACGCGACGAGGACGAGTTCGCCGCGCCGGTAGGCCGGACCGAACAGTCCGAGCAACTGCACCCGAAAGACGATCTCGTAGACCGCGATAAACAGCCCGGCCGTGAGGATCCACCGCGTCGCCGTGCTGTAGGTCGCCCGCAGGGTCTCGACGTCGCCGTCGGAGTAGAGCCGCGAGGCGACCGGCGGGAACAGCTGGTTGATCGACATCAGCGGGAGCGAGACGAGCCCTGTCAAGAAGAGCGCGATGTTGTAGATGCCCGCGCCCTCGGCCGCCAGCAGCGCGCCGATGAGCAACACGTCGACCCGCGACCGCAGCAGCGCGCCGAAGGTCGACAGCGAGTTCGGGAGCGCGAAGTCGTAGAACTCGCGGACCTCCCCGCGGAACTTCGGCGGTCGGGGTCGGATCGAGAGCTTCGACCGCGAGAGGCCGACTGCGACGGCGAGCACGCCGGCCAGCGCGACGACGACGCTCCCGATGACGCCCAGCACCGAGAGGCCGAAGGCGAACGCCGCGCCGACGGCCAGCAGTTGCGCGGCCGGCCGGAGCACGCGGACGATCACGACCTGGTACTCGAGGCGTTCGAGGCTCCGGAAGACGTTGCCGATCTGCCAGACGAACGTGAGTACGGGGAGGAGCACGGCGAACGCCCGCAGCACGGGCACGAACTGATCGCCCGGCGCCGTGTAGGACTCGATGGTCGGCGCGAACGCGAACAGTCCGGCGGCGAGGGTCGCGCTGGTGACGGCCGTCGTCAGGTAGGCGGTCCCGAGTACCCGTCGCTGGCGGTCGGGCGCGTCGGCGTGTTTCGGCAGCAACCGGACGAGCGTCGGGTTCGACCCCAGGTGCGCGAAGCCCTGTAACATGCCGACGATCCGCCGACCGAGCGCGTAGAGCCCGTAGGCTGCGACGCCCAGCGAGTTCGTCAGCAGGAGGTTGGTCGCGAACAACAGCCCGCGCTGGAGGAGGATACCGCCGATGGAGATGCCCGCGCCTCGCGTGACCGCGTGGAGGACGGCCGTCTCGTGCTCGCGCGCTTCCGATTCGGGTGCCTCTGCTCCGTCTGTGCCCGTTCCGTGCGGGTCCGCCGACCCGCCGCCCGGGTCGTCACCGGCACCACGAGCGGCGGATTCGGACCTCGTCGTTCCGTCGTCGGCCATCTCGAGGTCGGATCAGTCCGACGCGGCGTCGTCGATGCGGCCGAACTGCTCGTCGGAGAGGCTCACGTCGAGCGCGCCGAGGTTCTCCTCGAGCTGGTCGACCGAGCGGGCGCCCACGATCGGCGCGGTCACCTGCGGGTGGTCCATCGCCCAGCGCAGCGCGACCTGCGCGGGCGTCGCGTCGACCTCGTCGGCGACCGACTCGACGGCCTCGAGGACGTCCCAGTCGCGCCCCGCGAGGAAGCCCTCGTGTCGGTCGCCGCGGGAGTCCTCGGGCGCGTCCTCGCGGTCGTACTTCCCGGTGAGGAAGCCGCCGTCGAGCGGGGAGTACGGGCAGACGGCGAGGTCCTGGTCGGTGCAGACGTCGAGGACCGGATCGGCGCCGCGGTCGGCGGCGTTGAACCGCGGCTGACAGACGGAAAAGCGCTCCCAGCCGCCCAGGTCCGCCTCGTAGACCGCCTTCGCGACCTGCCAGGCGGCGCTGTTGCTGATGCCGACGTGGTCGACGGTCCCCTCGCGAACGAGGTCGTCGAGCGTCGCCAGCGTCGTCTCTATCGGGACCTCGTCGTCCCAGCGGTGGACGTAGTACAGATCGAGGTAGTCCGTCCCGAGCCGGTCGAGGCTCGCCTCGACCTGACGGCGGACGTGCTTGCGGCCGAGCCCGCCGTCGTTGGGTCCGTCGCCGACGTCGAAGTAGACCTTCGAGGCGAGGACCACCTCGTCGCGGTCGACGCCGTCGAGCCACTCACCGATCCACCGCTCCGAGCGACCCGGCGGGTCGCCGTAGACGTTCGCGGTGTCGACGAAATTGATCCCGCGGTCGAACGCCGCGTCGAGGAGGTCCTTCGCCGTCTGCTCGTCCGTCTCGACGCAGCCGTCGGACTCGTAGCCGAACCGCCACGTCCCGAGACACAGCTCCGAGACGCGGGTGCCGGTCGCTCCGAGATACGGGTACTCCATCGGTGAGAACCCGGACGGTTTCGGAGCACTTCAATCTGCATTTCCCGGAGCGCTCGGAGTCTCGACGGCGGGCGGCGCGGTCGCCCCCGCTCGGGCAATCGATTGCCGTTCGAGGGATCGCGGCGAGCGGTCACCGAGCGCCGGTGGAAGCGCCGCTCACCGGTCGGCGACGACCCTGGCGAGGCCGTACTCGGGGACCGCGACGGACAGGTCACCGTCCTCGAACGCGACTGTCTCCGTCTCCGGAACCACGTTCTCGGGGTCCTCGCGCGTGTTCTCGGCGGCCATCGACTCGCCGGCGAGCGTCGTCACCGCCGCCTCGTCCGTCGTGGAGAGCCCGCCCAGATCGACCTCCGTTTCGACCGGGCCGACGCCGCTACCGCGGTGGACGAGCATCACGCAGACCTCCTCGCCGTCGACGGCCGCGAGCGCGTCCAGCACCGGCAGTCCGTCGACGGGCTCGATCTCGCCGAACGAGCGGTCGGTCGAGACGGTGTCGCAGGCCACGTCGACCGCGACGGGCGTCTTCTCGAACAGCGCGGCGCCCATCGCGTGGCCGTAGTGACACGGGTCGGCCCAGACGCGCTCTCTGCGCTTCTGGAGGCCGCCGCCGTGGTTGACGGCGCCGGTGTGGGTGATCAGTTCCATCCCGCCCTCGGTCCGGATAGCGTCGTGGATGACGCTCGCGTCCCAGACCGCCTCGGCGACGCTCTTCTTCCCCGGGAGGTCAGCGGCGGGGTCGTGATGGCGGCTCCCGCGCCACGGCGGCGAGAGGACGTGGTCCGACCCGTCGGTCTCCGAGACGGTGAGCTGGAGCTCGGTGATCGCGTAGTGAGGGTCGTCTACGCCCGCCCCGCGCAGCTGCGCGTCGAGGTCGGCGTAGCGCTCGCGCAACCGTTCGGTGTAGCCCATCAGCGCGTGGTAGAGCGCGTCCCGGTCGTCGTCCGCGTCGATCGCGGGACCGACGAGCGCGTGGTCGGTGACCGATCGGAGTTCTCCGGCCGCCTCGGCGATCAGTCGGTCGTTCCACTCGCCCTGCTGCCCGGTGGCGAGGACTTTCGCGTCGGAGTCGGCGGCGAGGATCGCCTCGCGGAACCGTTTGTATCGATCCACGTTGCCGTCCGGCGTCGTCCAGTTGGGCTGCCAGCGCCCGTACAGCTCGTTGCCGACCTCCCAGTAGGTGACGTCGTAGGGTTCGGGGTGACCGTGCTCGGCACGCAATCGGCCCATCTCGGTCTCCTCGGGGTCGCCGTTGCAGTACTCCACCCACTTCGCGGCCTCCTCGGGCGTGCCGGTCCCGGCGTTGACGCAGATCAGCGGTTCGCACCCCACGGCCTCGCAGAACTGTACGAACTCGTCGGTGCCGAACAGATTGGGTTCGACGCCGCCCCACGCGGGGTTGTTGTTCGTCGGCCGCTCGTCGACGGGGCCGACGCCGTCGCGCCAGTCGTAGTCCGAGACGAAGTTGCCGCCCGGCCAGCGCAACAGCGGGAGGTCGGCCTCGCGGAAGCGTTCGATTACGTCGGGATCCGCGCGGTGCACGTGGTCGTCGGGGTACAGCAGCGCCCGGTCGACCACGACGTCGCAATCGGACTCGGCGGTGATCGAACAGGCGACCGTGTCGTCGGGATCCGGTGTTGCGTCCGCGGGGATCTCGAGTTCGCCCTCGAACGTCCTCCACGCCTCCCCGACGTCGAGCTCGGCCGCGGCGAGGTCACCGGCCGGGTCGCCGTCCGCGTCGACGGTGTGCAGCGCCAACTGTAATTCGGCGCTCGTGTCGACCCGCGCGCGCACTGAAATCTCGTACTCGTAGGTCCGCGTCCGCTGGAGCGGCAGATAGCACCACTGCATGACACCCTTCGGCGCCTCGGCCGTGGCGTCCTCGACCTCGATCCGCTGGGCGCGCCCGCGGTGTTCGCCGACGTCGGGGCTGACAGTAACCTCGTCCCGGTCGCCGCGTCGCAGCCACCAGAACGAGAGCCCGTCCGCGACGGCGCTCTCGAGGCGGTCGGTCCCCGGGTACCCGCGCTGGTCGGCGTGTTCTTCGATCATCGCCGTCCGTCGGTCGGAGTCCATCGATCCGACGAACCCGCCGTCGGCCGTCGGGTCGTCGGCCCTGAAGCGCCACCGGCCGAACGTCGGGTTGTACAGCAGTTGCGCGTCCATCCCGTGGTTGACGTTCCACGCGAGGTGTTCGGCGAACTTCCCGTAGAGCTTCGGGTCGACCGGCTGGTCGGCCCGTGTCTCGGCGTCGAGTCGGACGGTCGCGGTCCCGTCGGTGACCTGCTCGTGTCTGTAGAGCTCGCGCATACGACGACGTGGTCGCCCGCGGGTGAAGATTGTTGCCCTCCCGGCGACCGTTTCAGGCGGCATTCTCGATGCGGAGAGGAGCGGCGTCTCGACCGCGTGAGCGAATGGCTCCCACGGTCCGAAGTGGGGGCGAACGAGCCGGGATCGGTGGCGGACTGAACGGGCGAGTCATGGCAAGTCAGTCGGGCAGCCACCGCGATTCGCGGGCTGAGCCTGACAGCAGCCGTCGGCCTCGTTCGCCTGTCTCCGAATTCGTCTCTGAGCGGTATAAACTCTTTGTGACGTTTTCTACAGTTTACCGTCGAGAGAACGGCGTTCGAGCGGCGAGCGGCGGCTCGGTCGATCGGCGGAAACCCGGCACCGTTGCGGTTCGGAGGGCCGCAGGGGACCGGCGTCGGTGACTCCGCGGGCGCGTCGGAGCGGACGACGCAGTTCGGACCGCGCCCTGCTCGTCGCCCCGACCGCACCGCTTAAGCACGCGGACCCGGATCACCCGATATGGCGAAGCCAGCAGTAGACCGTAGTTTCGACCATCCGAACGTCCAGCTCACCTGCGGGTGCGGCTGGACCGGCCTGGACGCGGACGTCGAGGACTGGGCCATCCAGGAGGACCGCGACCGCGTCGTCCGGCGGTGTCCCGACTGCGGCGACCCGGTCCCCGAGTGGGGTGCGCTCAACTCTATCGAGGGCGCCGCGGCGATCGCCCGCGGCCCCCTCCGAGCCTCGCTCGCCGAGGCGGGCTACTACGACGCCGAATAGCCGACGTACATTCCTCCGGTTCTCCGGCGTATCACCCCGAGCGGGCCGTCTCGAGCGCCGCGCCGACGAACGGGGTGGCCGTGACGGCCCCGAGGCCGTTCGCGAACAGCGCCCGCGCGAGGAGACGCAGTCCGAACGCTGTGGTCGCGCCGATGTCGGGTCCGACGACTCCGGTCGCGCGGACGAACGCGTCCCTCGTTCCTCTCACGACTCGCCGTCTCCCGGTGGACCGGGAACCGCCCGCGGGGATCGCAATCGGGGGCGGAGTCGACCGGTGACGATGCGGTAGCCGCCGGTTACGACTCGGCGTCGACGACACAGCGGAAGCCGATGTTGCCGGTCGAGCTGTCGGGCGTGTTCTTCGAGCGCGCGGCGACGCGATAGCGGTTGCACCACGAGCGGTGACAGAGGTACGACCCGCCGCGCATCACCCGTTCGTCGCCCTCGTCGGGACCGGTTGGGTTGTCCGGGTCGTAGGCGTCGGTCGTGTGGTAGTCAGCGCTGAACCAGTCGGCGCACCACTCCCAGACGTTGCCCGAGGGGTTGTAGAGGCCGTAGCCGTTCGGGTCGAACGCGTCGACCGGCGCGGTCTGGCGGTAGCCGTCCTCGCCCGTGTTGCGCTCGGGAAAGTCGCCCTGCCAGATGTTACAGCGGTGCTCCCCGTCGGGTGTCAGTTCGTCGCCCCACGGGAACGTGCGCCGTTCGAGCCCGCCGCGAGCGGCGTACTCCCACTCGGCCTCGGTCGGGAGGCGTTTGCCCGCCCACTCGGCGTAGGCCGCGGCGTCGCGGTGGGAGACGTGCGTGACAGGGTGTTTCAGCAGGTCACGGTCGTCGAGGAGCGTCCGGCTCGGGCCGTTGGGATGGAGCCAGTCGGCGCCCTCGACAGCCGCCCACCAGGGAGCGGCCGCGACGTTCTGTATGACCTTCTCGCGGTCGGCGTCGTGCAGGAAGTCCTCGAAGACGAACGACCACCCGAAGCGCTCGGCGTCGGTCGTGTACTCGGTCTCGCGGACGAACTCGAGGAACTCCGCGTTTGTGACCGCGTGCGTGTCGACGTAGAACGGGTCGACGGTGACTTCGCGGGCCGGTCCCTCGCCGTCCTGCGGGAAGCCCACGTCCGAATCGGTGCCCATCGTGAACGTCCCCCCGTCGAGGCGAACCATCCGGGTCGTGCGCTCGTCGTTTCCGTCGGCCGGCTCCGTCGCGAACCGCGCGGACGATGCTTCTCGTTCGCGCGCGCCCTCGTCCCGGGACGGCCGCTCCTCGTCGCGGCCGGCCGCACAGCAGGGTCGGTCGTCGGTCATGTCCCCAGCATAGGCGAGAGCGCAGTAAACGATTTCGTCGGTTCCCCTCGCGCGAGGGCGGGACCGCGGCCGCCGGTGGCGACCGGTGAAGACAGACCTTTATGACGAGTGTCGCTCTATCGAGGCACGAATGAAGATAACCGATTACGAACTGTTCGAAGTCCCGCCGCGGTGGCTCTTCCTGAAAGTGACGACCGACGAGGGGATCGTCGGCTGGGGCGAACCCGTCGTCGAGGGTCGCGCGAAGACCGTCCGAACTGCCGTCGAGGAACTGTTCGAGGAGTACCTCCTCGGCGCGGACCCGCGCCGGATCGAACACCACTGGCAGCGGATGTACCGCGGCGGGTTCTACCGCGGCGGCCCCGTCCTGATGAGCGCCATCGCCGGCGTCGACCAGGCGCTGTGGGACATCAAGGGCAAACAGCTCGGCGTCCCCGTCTACGAGTTGCTCGGCGGCCGCGCCCGCGACCGGCTTCGAGTGTACCAGTGGATCGGCGGCGACCGTCCCGCGGACGTCGGGGAGGCCGCCAGAGAGCGCGTCGAAGCCGGATTGACCGCGCTGAAGATGAACGGGACGCCCGAACTGCGCCGAGTCGACTCGCCGGCGGCGGTCGCCCAGGCCGAGGCCCGTCTGTCGGAGGTCCGCGACGCCGTCGGCGACGAGGTCGACATCGGCGTGGACTTCCACGGCCGCGTCTCGAAGTCGATGGCCAAACGGCTCGTCCAGGCACTGGAACCGTACGAGCCGATGTTCGTCGAAGAACCCGTCCTCCCCGAGAACAACGACGCGCTCCCCGAAATCGCCCAGCACACCACCACGCCCATCGCCACGGGCGAGCGGATGTTCTCGCGGTGGGATTTCAAGGAGGTCTTCGAGCAGGGCGTCGTCGACGTGGTCCAGCCCGATCTGTCCCACGCCGGCGGGATCACGGAGGTCCACAAGATCGCGAGCATGGCCGAGGCCTACGACGTGGCGCTTGCGCCCCACTGTCCGCTCGGCCCCATCGCGCTCGCCTCGTGCATCCAGGTCGACGCCTGCGCGCCCAACGCCCTGATCCAGGAGCAGAGCCTCGACATCCACTACAACGAGGGCAACGACCTGCTCGATTACGTCACCGACGCCTCGGCCTTCGAGTACGAGGACGGCTACGTGCAACTGCCGGACGGCCCCGGTCTCGGGATCGAGGTCGACGAGGAGTACGTCCGCGAGCGCGCCGAGACCGACGTCGACTGGCACAACCCCGTCTGGGAACACCCCGACGGCAGCGTCGCCGAGTGGTGACGTAGCCGCCCGGCGTCGCCACCTCCGACATCCGTCGGCCGCGCCCGACGACACCATTATTGCGACGGGCCGTCTGGGTCCGTGCATACCGCATGACAGCAGACGATCTCCTCGTCCACCGAGCGACGGCGGACGACGCGACGGCCGACGTGACCATCGACACCGACCGGCGAGCCGACTACGACGTCGAACCGCTCCTGTTCGCGAAGTTCTGCGAGCACCTCGGGAACAACATCTACCACGGGATGGACGCCCAGATCCTCTTCAACCCGGTCTTCGGCGAGTGGCACTTCCGGGGTTCGCACGTCCCCAGCGGCGGCAACGGCCCGACCCACGACATCGACGACATCCGCGAGACCGTCGAGGAGCACGGCCGCCCGCTCGCCTATCCCGAGTCGACCGACACGGACGCGCTGCTCGACGCCTACCAGCGCGCGCTGGCGTTCGGGTGGCTCCCGACCGAGGAAGACGTCGCGTTCAGTCCAGACACCGGCCCGAGCGGCAACCGCGCCCAGCGCATCGAGACCGAGAGCGCCGGCGCGGGCGTCGAACAGCGGACCCACCTCCCGCTGCACCGCGTCGACGACTACGAGTTCCGCTGCAAGGTTCGGGCGGTCGAACCGACGACCGCTCGCGTGACCGTGGCGACGGACGGCGGCGACCAACTGGCCGCGGTCGAACTCGACGTCGGCGAGGAGTGGGCGACCGTCGAGGGAGAGCTCGAACTGCCGAGCGACGTCGACCCCGACGGCGTCTATCGGGTCTCGCTGACCGCGGACGAACCCGCAGAGTTCGTCGTCGAGCGCCTGCTCCTCTACCCGGCGGACCACGTCGACTACGCCGACCCGGAGGTCGTCGAGTTCCTCCGCGAGTCGGACCTGACGGCGCTGCGCTGGCCGGGCGGCAACTTCGTCTCCGGCTACGACTGGCGCGACGGCGTCGGCCCCGTCGACGAGCGACCGACGAACAACAACCCCAACTGGGAGGGCCTGGAGTACAACCTCTTCGGCACGGACGAGTTCATGCGGTTCTGCGAGAACGTCGGCTGCGAGCCCACCATCTGCATCAACGCCGGCGACGGCACGCCCGCAGAGGCGGCGGAGTGGGTGGAGTACTGCAACGGCGACCCCGAGGAGACCGAGATGGGCCGATTGCGTGCCGAGCACGGTCACCCCGAACCCTACGACGTCACCTACTGGGAGGTCGGCAACGAGCTGTGGGGGCAGTGGCAGGTCCGCTGGACGACCGCGACCGGCAACGCCGACCGATACCAGCGCTACAGCGAAGCGCTGCTCGAAGCGGACCCGGGCATCAAGCTCACCGCCTGCGGGCTCGAGACCAACGACGACCCCGGGATGGGTCCGCTGACGACCAACGGCCGGTGGAACGACACGCTGCTGGAGCGGGCGGGCGACGACATCCGCGCGATCTCCGACCACGTCCTCGCCGGCGGGCAGGTGAGCCGGGACACCGACCCGCGCGAGCTCTTCCGCGCGTACATGGGCTTCTCCGAGGAGTTCGGCGAGGTGTTCCGCGGGCTCGAAGACCGGATGCGCGAGGCCGGTATCGACGAGCCCCGCTTCGACCTGACCGAACTCCAGATCTTCGCGGGACTGGAGGGCGACACCAGCGAGGGCGGGCCCGCGGGCGACGACGACGCCGGCGAGAGCGAACCCGGTGGGGAAGAAAGCGAGAGCGAGACGGCGGAAGGCGGCGCCGAGCGGCTGACCGAGGAGACGCTGCCGACGCCGGTGACCATCAGCGAGGCGCTGTACAACGCCTGAGGGCACCGCAGAAAGGGGTGTTCTGACCAGAACACCCCGCCCCAATCACC
>JBDGSU010000095.1:0-42448 GCA_042217395.1 Halosimplex sp. | reverse complement strand
GTTCTGCGTGTACTAACGTTGTACGCACACTGCCTGCTCAGATGACGCGGTTCTGCAGGTAGTCGAGGTGCTTGGCGTTGTAGACGATCTTGACCTCGTCGGCGGCCGGGGAGCCGATGCAGGTCAGGCGGACGTTCTTCTCCTCGACCTCCTCGTCGGAGAGGATCTGCTGCATGTCCATGTCGATCTCCCCCTCCTTGACGATGGCCGCGCAGTTCGCGCAGGCGCCGGCCCGACACGAGAAGGGCCAGTCGTAGCCCTGGGCCTCGGCGGCCTCGAGGATGTACTCGCCCTCGTTGACTTCGAGCGTGCCGTAGTCCTCGTCGTCGAGGCCGGCGTCGGCCGCCTCCTCGAATGCCGATGCGTCCATGTCCCAACCCTGATCGTCCAGTACTTCGTAATTCAGGTACTCTACGGTGGGCATCACTCGCGAGGTTCGCCCCCCTGACTGTTAGACCTTGCTGTTTACGCCACGTTCGCCGCCCCGCGGACGCTGTATCTGCAAGCCGAACCGCTCCGGGTGGACGAACGGTCGGTACTGTCCGCGATCGACCGATTCCGTCCGGTCGGATCGGAACCGAACGAGCGGGACCGGGCCGCTCGTCGCGATCGCGGGGGCGGCGTTCTACGGGGAGACGGTCCGCGCCCGCCTTCGGGACGGCGTCGCTCCCGACGGCCGGGTCGAGGGGAGGTCACACCACCGGCAGGAACCGGAAGAGGAGATACGACGCGACCGCGGAGATCGACGGCGTGAGGATCCACAGCAAGACGACGCGGCCGGTCGCCGCCGGGTCGAACAGGTCGGCGGCGGTGATCTCGTCGGGGTCTTCCTCGCCGATCTTCGCGACCTCACCGGGTTCCGGCGAGGCGGGGCCGTCGCCGTCGGCGATGGCGTCGACGGTCACGTCGCTCTCCTCGCCCGGCGGGCCGCTGACCGCTTCGGCCGCGGCGTCGGCCAGCCGCGTCGTTCGCGTCGCCCGCCCCCAGCCCAGGCCGACGATGCACATGGTCGCCGAGACGGCGAGGCTGGCGGGGATGCCGATCTGCGAGAGGCCCGTGATGATGCTCGCGCTGACCACCTCGACGATGAGCGCCGCGAGGACGGGCAGGTCGGTCAGGTCGTTGCCGACGGTGTCGAGCGTGCGCCGGGCGATGGTGAAAGCGCCCAGCCCGATGGCGACGCCGGCCAGCGCGACGTAGGGCAGGAAGGCGTCGCCGAGGACGCGCCCGCCGTAGAGGGGGCCGACGGCGTTGGCGACGTTCGACGCGCCCGCCGAGAAGGCCATGTAACAGCCGATGCCGACGACGAGGAGGACCCCGACCCGCTCGCGCAGCGTCGTCTCCTCGCCGGGCGACTCGATGGTGAACCGGGCTTCGAGGTGGGGGTAGAGGTAGCGGCCGACGACCGCGCAGAGCCAGAAGGCGGTGATGGGCGCGACGAGCCACCAGGTGACGATCTGACCCATCACCACCCAGTCGATGCTGCCGGTCGCGACGCCGAGGCCGGCGATGGCGCCGACGGCCGTCATCGACGTCGAGGCCGGGACGCCGAAGAGGTTCGAGACGAGCAGCGCGAGTCCGACGAAAAAGAGGACGGCGACGCTGGCGGCCAGCGTGAACTGGTCGCTCGGGACGATCCGCCCGCCCATCGTCTCGATGACGTTGCGCCCCACCGTCGCGCCGCCGAGGATCGCGAACCCTGACATCAGCGCCGCGGCGCCGGTCTTGGACACCGAGCCGCTCCCGACGGCGGGTCCGAACGCCACCCCCGTCGACGAGCCCCCGATGTTGAAGCCGACGAACGCCGCCACGGCCACGCCGGCGACGAGCAGGACAGAGACCATAGGGTAGCTCTCGGTCCTCCCCGGGTAAAGACTGACGAAGCGCCGTGACGGCGAGTCCGCGGACAGACGATAGATCCCCGGACGGGCGGCGAGTCCGCGGACGGTCGGCCACGCCGCGAGCGGGCGTCCGGGGCGGCGATCGACACGCTTTCCGCCCCCGCTCGCCCATCGGCGGGTATGTTCCCCGAGTTCGAGGTCGTGCCGGCCGTGGACGTCCAGGACGGGCGGGTCGTCCAGCTGGTCGGCGGCGAGCGCGGCACCGGGAAGACGTACGGCGACCCCGTCGAGGCCGCCGAGGGCTGGGTCGAGCAGGGCGCGCGCACCCTCCACCTCGTCGACCTCGACGGCGCCTTCGAGGGCGAGCGAGCCAACGCCGCGGCCATCGAGGCGGTCGTCGACAGCGTCAACGTCGACGTGCAACTGGGCGGCGGCATCCGCACCGTCGAGGACGCCACCGGCCTGCTCGAAGCGGGCGTCGACCGGGTGATCCTCGGCACCGCCGCAGTCGAGAACCCCGATATCGTCGCCGAGATCAGCGAGGCGTTTTCCGACAGCGTCCTCGTCAGCCTCGACGCGAGCGACGGCGAGGTCGTCGTCTCCGGGTGGACCGAGGGGACGGGCATCGACCCCGCCGAGGCCGCCGGCCGGTACGCGGACCTGGGCGCCGGGGGCATCCTCTTCACCGACGTCGACGTCGAGGGGCGACTCGAGGGCGTCCGCACCGACCCGGTCGAACGCGTGGTCGACGCCGTGGACGTCCCGGTCGTCGCCAGCGGCGGCGTCGCGACGCTCGACGACGTGCGCGCGCTCGAACGTGCGGGCGCGGCCGCCGTCGTCGTCGGGAGCGCCCTCTACGAGGGACGGTTCACGCTCGAAGCGGCGCTCGACGCCGTCTGACGCGGTTCCCGCCCATCGCTACGTGCTCCCGTCGTACGGATCCTTCGGGGTCGCGTAGCCGCCAGTTCGCCGCTGGAACGCTCCCGGTTACTGATCGGATCCGTGGAGATTGCGGATTCTTTCCGTCCGGATACCCGCGAAAAGTGAATCGTTATACTCGGGTAAGGGAGTCGACGCCTATGGGTCTGAAGCCGACCACGCTGGGCACCGACAACGCAGAGCAACTCGCCGGGATCACCGGGCTGGGCTGGACGACGGCGACGCTGGGCTTTCTGGGGACCGCGCTCGGGTACGGGCACAGCGTACTCGGCCGGCTCGCGAGCGACTCGCAGACGCTGCTGTACGTGGGGGCGGTCTGCTTCCTCGCGACGCTCGGGCTCGACCGGATCGCCGGGCGAGCGACCGACGCCGACGAGGAACGACGCGGGTCGTCCGCCTGAGCGACAGCCCGGACCGCCGCGGGTCGCGGTTCGACGGTCCGGGCGTCCCGCTCGTCGCGACCGGTCGCGGCGGACGGCGCTCGCCGCGGAGGGCGGTGCGACGGGGGACGCAAACGGTTTCCGCCGCGGCGCGAAACGTGCCGGTATGCGACCGACGAGTGAGCGGTACGGGCGGCGATGGCGGCGGGCGGCCCCGGGCGGAAGGGGGTCGCGACGCCGGGCTCCCCGGGAGGGCTGCCAGTGAGCGAGGGGTCGACCGAGACGGGGAGCGCCGCGGGCGCCGAGACCGCGCGGAGCCGGCGACGGTGGACGGTGGCCGTCTTCCTGACGATGGCGGTGACGGGCGCCGTGATGCAGGTCCGCGGCGCCGTGCTCCCGACGCTGGAGGGATACTTCGCGGTCCCCGAGTGGCAGCTGGGGCTGGTCGCGCCGGCGGGGACGGTGGGCTACCTGCTGGTCATCCTCGTCGTCGGGTCGAGCGCGGGCCGCGTCGACGCGCGGCGGTTCATCGCCGGCGGGACGCTGATCGCGGGGAGCGCGCTCCTCGCGATGGGGCTCGCGCCCTCCTTTCCGGTCTTCCTCGGTGCGCTCGCCGTCCAGGGCGCGGCCGTCGGGCTCTTTCGCGCGCTGGACCGCCCGCTGTTGAGCCACTTCTACCCGACCGCGCGCGGCCGGGTCTACAACCGATACGACGGGACGTGGGCTGTCGGCGCCGCGCTCGGGCCGCTGGCGGTCGTCCTCACCCTTCGACTGGGGTCGTGGCGGTACGTCTACGGCGCGCTCGGCGTCGCCGTGCTCGCGCTCGCGATGGCCTTTCTCTCCCTGCGGTCGCCCGCGGTCGAGTCGGCCGAGGAACCGCTCGCGCGCGCGGACTTCGCCGACCTGGTCCGGCGTCCCGAGGTGCTCGCCCTGCTCGCCGCGCTCTTCTTCGTGACCGGCGTCGAGGGCGGGCTGTTCACCTGGCTGCCCTACTACGCCCGCGCCGAACTCCCCGCGGGGTGGGCGGAGGCGACGCTGACGGTGATGCTCGTCGCCTACGTCCCCGGCCGCGTGGCCTGCGGCGCCCTCAGCGAGCGCCTCGGCCCGCTCACGCTCCTCGTGGGCGTGCTGGGGCTGCTCGTCCCCGCGTTCGCGTTCACCTTCTTCCTCGCCGACGGGCTGTGGGTGCTCGCGGGCGTCGTCGCCGTCGGCCTGCTCGTCTCGGGCGTCTTCCCGACGATGATGGCCTACGCGACCGACGCCGTCCCGGAGCACAGCGGCCCCGTCAACGCGCTCGCCTCCGCCGTCTCCTCGGTGTCGGTCGGCGGCGTCCCCGCGCTCATGGGCGTCGTCGTCGGCGGGTCGAACGCGACGACCGCCATGCGGGTGCTCCTCGCGCCCGTCGTCGCCGCGCTGGCCGTGGTCGTCCTCGCCCGCGTCGCCGCGGACCGGCGGGCCGCCCGCGACGCCCGCGAGTCGGCGACCGGCGACGACTGATAGTGATTACTGCGACAATTTTCACGGGCGGTGTCGAACGACGCCGGTTTAGCGACTCCTCCCACTGATACGCGCCGGCACGGTGGTACCGAATCGCAGTAACCACTATGAGACGGCTGCTCGCACGGCAGTCCGGGATCGAACCCGGGGCCGCGTGCGGTCGACCCGGGACACGCGTGCGACACTCCGAGCGGCCGCCCGCGACGGCGGCGAGCACAATCGCCAAATAGGCGGCCGCGCTTGGTCGAACCATGACCGAACGGACGGCGGCGGTGACCCGCGAGACCGCCGAGACGGCGATCGAGGTGACCCTGGACGTGGACGGGGACGGCGACGCCACCGTCGACACGGGGATCGGCTTCTTCGACCACATGCTCGGGTCGTTCGCCACGCACGGGATGTTCGACCTCACGGTGACCTGCGACGGCGACCTGGAGGTAGACGACCACCACACCGTCGAGGACGTCGCGATCACCCTCGGCGAGGCCTTCACGGAGGCGCTGGGCGACAAGCGCGCCATTGTCCGCTTCGCCGACCGACGGGTCCCGCTGGACGAGGCGGTCGCCAGCGTCGTCGTCGACGTGAGCGGCCGCCCGTACTTCGAGTTCGACGGCGAGTTCTCCCAGGACGACATCGGCGGGCTGACCAGCCACATGGCCCGGCACTTCTGTCGCTCGCTGGCTATGAACGCTGGGCTGACGCTGCACGCCGGCGTCGACGGCGAGAACGCCCACCACGAGGTCGAGGCGCTGTTCAAGTGCCTGGCCCGCTCGCTCGACGACGCCACCCGCATCGACGAGCGCCGGAGCGACGTCGCGAGCACGAAAGGCGAGTTATGAGCGACGACGGGTCGGAACGGGACGACGCGGCCGACGCGCGTCCCGACGGCGGCGAGGAGTCCGCGAGCACCGAGACCGCCACCTTCGAGGCGATCATGGAGAAGTTCGCCGACTCGCCCAGCCAGCAGGCGGTCATCCGCCTGTTGCTCGAGCGGGGCTTCTCGGTCAACGACGACGGGCGGGTCGTCTCGGGCGGCATCGAGATCCCGAACACGGGTATCGCCCGCGAAGTGGGCGTCGACCGCCGGGTGGTCGACGCGACCACCGACGCCATCCTCGCCGACGACCAGCTGCGGCGCATCTTCCAGAACATCTCGGCCATCCCGAGCCTGATGGATCTGGCGCCGGTGCTGGACCTGACGGCCCTCGCAATCACGGTCCGCGACGCCGAGGAACCGGGCATCGTCTCGACGGTCACCGGCGCCATCGCCGACCGAGGCATCTCCATCCGCCAGACCATCAGCGAGGACCCCGAGTTCACCGACGAACCGAAGCTCTACGTCATCGCCGACGGGGAGATTCCGGGCGACCTCATCAACGAGATCCGTGCCATGGAGTTCGTCCACAAGATCGAACTGCGGTGAGCGGGCGACCGGCGGAGACGGGCCGGCGGCTGGCGGACCGCGCTCCGAGCGGGCCGGGGGCCGCCAAGGGTTTATTCGGTGACGACGCGACTGTCGAGTGATGGCGACACCCAGCGATCCGGGGCCCGATACGAGCCACGCGGCCCCCGCGACGAGCCACGAGACCCTGGGGTACGACCACCCCGACGCGGCGGAGTACGCGGCGCTCGCGGCCGACCTCCGGGAGGCGGTCGCGGGCGAGGTGCGGTTCGACGAGTACGCGCAGGTGCTGTACGCGACCGACGGGAGCATCTACGGCGCCCGACCGGCCGGCGTCGTCGCGCCGCGGGACGCCGCGGACGTGCGCGCCGCCGTCGAGGTGGCCGGCGAGCACGGCGTACCGATACTCCCGCGCGGCGCCGGCACCTCCCTGGCCGGCCAGACCGTCGGCCCCGGCTGCGTCGTCCTCGACTGCTCGCGGCACATGGACGCGATCGTCGACGTCGACCCCGAGGCCCGACGGGCCACCGTCCAGCCCGGCGTCGTCCAGGACGACCTGGACGCCCACCTCGCCCAGTTCGGGCTGAAGTTCGCCCCGGACCCCGCCTCCTCGAACCGCGCGACGATCGGCGGCGGCATCGGCAACAACTCGACGGGCGCCCACTCGGTCCGCTACGGCATCACCGACGCCTACGTCGACGAACTCGACGTCGTCCTCGCCGACGGGTCGCAGATCCGCACCCGCGACGTGGTCCTCGACAGCCCCGAGTGGAACGAGGTGACCGCCGGCGACGGGCTGGAGGCCGCGCTCTACGAGACCGTCCGCGCGGTCGTCGAGGACCACGCCGACGAGATCGAGGAGCGCTACCCCGACCTCAAGCGGTCGGTCAGCGGCTACAACCTCCAGAAGGTGATCCGAGAGGCGGACGGCGAGCGGGTGATCAACCTCTCGAAGCTGTTCGTCGGATCCGAGGGCACGCTCGGCGTCGTCACCGAGGCGACGCTCGATCTGGTGACTCGGCCCGAGGAGACGGCGCTGGCGCTGTACGCCTTCGAGACGCTCGCCGACGCGCTCGCGGCCGTCCCGGTCGCCCTGGAGTACGACACCAGCGCGGTCGAGCTGATGGACGACGAGGTGTTCCGGCTCGCCCGCGAGTCGAGCGAGTACGCCGCCTACGCGAAGCCGATCCCCGCGGACGCGGGGGCCGCGCTGATGGTCGAGTTCGACGACGAGTGCCACGACGACCTCGCGGCGGCCGTCGCGGCCACCGACGAGCGGTTCCTCCCCGACGAGACGGGCGAGTCGGCGGCCGGCGAGACGGACGAGAGCGGGTCCGCGGTCGGCGAGACCGACGTCGGCGAGGGCGAGGGCGGCCCCCGCCCCGTCGCCTTCGACGCCGTCCACGCCTTCGACCCGGCCGACCAGGACCGCCTGTGGAAGCTCCGGAAGGCGGCGATCCCGCTGTTGATGAGCCTCGAGGGCGACCCCAAGCCCTACCCGTTCATCGAGGACGCGACCGTCCCGCCCGAGGAACTCGTCGAGTACGTCGACGCCTTCCAGGACGTGCTCGACGACCACGGCACCACGGCGGCCTACTTCGCCCACGCCGGCGTCGGCACGCTGCACATCCGGCCGATCTTGAACCTGAAAGGCGAGGACGGCGTCGAGACGATGCGCTCGATCGCCGAGGACGTGACCGATCTGGTCGTCGAGCGCGAGGGGTCGGTCTCGGGCGAACACGGGGACGGCCTCGCGCGAACCCAGTTCAACCGGAAGCTGTACGGCGAAGCTCTCTGGGACGCGTTCCGCGAGGTCAAGTCCGCCGCCGACCCGGACTGGCGGATGAACCCGGGGAAGGTCGTGTATCGAGAGAGTGACCCGACGGATATACGCGAGCACCTGCGGTACGGTCCCGAGTACAGCTCGGTCGAACCGACCACGGCTCTCGACTTCTCCGAGGAGGGCGGCTTCTCGCACCTCGTGGAGCTGTGCAACGGCTGTGGCACCTGCCGGCAGACCGACGGCGACGTGATGTGTCCGACCTACCGCGCGTCCGAGGAGGAGATCCAGAGCACGCGGGGGCGGGCGAACATGCTCCGTGCGGCGATCAGCGGCGACCTCCCCGAGGAGGAACTGTTCGGCGAGCGCTTCCAGGCGGAGGTGCTCGACCTCTGTGTGGGCTGTAAGGGCTGTGCCAGCGACTGCCCGACCGGCGTCGACGTGGCGAAGCTCAAGACCGAGGTCACCCACGAGGCCCACCAGCGCAACGGGGTCGGACTGCGCGAGCGGCTGTTCGCCGACGCCGAGCGGGCCTTCCGGCTCGGGAGCGCGACCGCGCCGGTCTCGAACTGGCTGGCCGCCCTCCCGGGCGCCGACCGCCTCTTCGAATCGGTGCTCGGGATCGCGCCGGAGCGCGACCTGCCGACGTTCGCTCGCGAGTCGTTCGAGGCGTGGTTCGCCGAGCGCGGCCCGCGCGTGCCCGCCGCGTCGGCGGCCGACCGCGTCCTCCTGTTCCCGGACGCCTACACCAACTACACCGCGCCGGAGATCGGCAAAGCGGCGGTCCGCGTGCTCGAGGCGGCCGACGTGCACGTCCGCGTCCCCGACGACCGCGCGCCGAGCGGCCGGCCCGCCTACTCGAAGGGCTTCCTCGACCGCGCCCGCGACCGGGCCGAACGGAACGTCGGCGCGCTCGCGGGACCGGTCGAGCAGGGGTGGTCGGTCGTCACCGTCGAGCCCGCCGACGCGGTGATGTTCCAGGACGAGTATCTCGACCTCCTGCCCGACGACCCGCGGGCCGAGGCGCTCGCGGACGCGGCCGCCGGCGTCTGCGAGTACCTCGACCGGACGCGGGCCGACGAGCGGATCGACTTCGAGGCGCCCGGCGAGTCGCTGGCGTATCACGGCCACTGCAACCAGCAGGCCGTCGGCGCCGATCACCACGCCGTCGGCGTCCTCCGGCGCGCCGGCTACGCCGTCGACCCGCTCGACACCAGTTGCTGTGGCATGGCCGGGAGTTTCGGCTACGAGGCCGAACACTACGACCTCTCGCGGGCGATCGGTTCCCGCGTCGTCGACGCCGTCGACGCCAGCGACGCCGACACCGTGGTCGCGCCCGGCGCCTCCTGCCGGACGCAGCTGGGCGACCTGCGCGAGACGGTCGGCGCGAGCGCTCCCGACGCGGGTCGGGATCGCCCGCCCCACCCCGTCGAGAAGCTCGCGGCGGCGCTGGCGGAGTGACGCCGCGGCGACGGTCGACGAGCGGCGCGGCGGCGCCCCGGAAACGGCAACGCCTATCGGCGCGGCGCGCCCATATCGGGCCGTGACCGACGAGGCCTACCGGACCGTCGCCGGCCGCGGCGAGGCGCGCTTCGAGGTGCGCGGCTCGGAGTTCGTCGGCCACGTCGCCCCCGCGAGGACCGTCGAGGCGGCCAAGGACTTCGTCGACGAGGTCCGCGCCGAGTACCCCGACGCCACGCACAACGTCCCGGCGTATCGGGTACGTGCAGACCCCTTCCGCGAGTGGGCCAGCGACGACGGCGAGCCCTCCGGGTCCGCCGGCGACCCCGCGCTGAACGTCCTCCAGCAGGAAGAGATCGAGAACGTCGTCGCCGTCGTCACCCGCTACTACGGCGGGACGAACCTCGGCGTCGGCGGCCTCGCTCGGTCGTACTCCCGCGCGGTCAAAGACGGCCTCGACGCCGCCGGGACGACCGAGGAACGCCCCCACGAGACCGGCGCGATCACCGTCGACTACGACGACTCCGGGACGGTGCGGGGCATTCTCGAGAGCGAGGGCGTCGAGTTCGACGCCGACTACGCCGAGCGGGTCGCCTTCGAGGTACGCGTCCCCGTCGCCGACGGCCCCGGCCTCCGCGACCGGATCCGCAGCGCGACCAGCGGCCGCGCCGACCTCGAGTTCTAGGCGCCATCGACGTGGAGGGGCGACCCGGAGAACGGACCCGTTCCCGCCGCTGTCGGGCAGATCTCCAGCTGAAACGAAGGGCTTCGGACGGTCCTGGAGCGGAACGGACCCCCGCCACCCGGGCGGTCGGCCCGACCAGCCGATCCGACCGGGCGGGTCACTCGGTGGGGACTTCGCCGGTGTCGGCTTCGGTCTCTTCCTCGGCGGCGTCGTCGGGGTCGTACTCGTCGGTGCGGGTGACGCGGGCCTTCATGATGCGGGTGTTCTCGACGCCCTCGACGGCGATCTCGATGCCGTCGTAGTCGATCACCTCGCCCTCCTCGACGAGGCGGCCGGCGAGGTTGAAGATGAACCCGGCGATGGTCTCGAACTCCTCGCCCTCGGGGATGTCGATCTCCAGCGCCTCGTTGACCTCTTCGATGTTGACCTCGCCCTTGACGACGACGGTGTCGTCGCCCTCGAACTCGATGGGCTCCTCCTCGCCGCCCTCCAGGATCTCGCCGACGATCTCCTCGGTGAGGTCCTCCATCGTCACGAGGCCCTCGGTCGTCCCGAACTCGTCGATGACGATGACCATGTGGAGCCGTTCGCTACGCATCTCGGTCAGGAGGTCGTCGACGTTCTTCGACTCGGGGACGTGCAGCGTCGGCTCGATGATGTCCTCGAGTTCGAGGTCGTCCTCGGCCTCGCCGTAGTTGAGATCGCGGACGAGATCCCGGATGTGGACGACGCCGATGACGTTGTCCAGACTGCCCTCGTAGACCGGCAGGCGGGCGTGGCCGCTCTGGATGCACTGCTCGATGGCCTCGGAGATCGACGACTCCGTCGAGATGGCGTCCATGTCCAGGCGCGGCGTCATGACCTCCTTCGCGATCGTGTTGTTGAAGCGGAGGGTGCGCTGGAGCATCTCGCGTTCCTCCTCGTCGAGGACGCCCTCGCGCTCGCCGGTCTCGATCATGTCCTGGATCTCCTCGCGGGTGACGTAGGAGGTCTCGATGGCCGAGCGGCCGCCGGTCACCTTGTTGACCACGCGCGTGAGGTAGTCGAACAGGAAGATCAGCGGCATCAGGACGTACTCCGAGAGCTTGAGCGGGCGCGCGACGCGCAGCGCCCACGACTCGGAGTTCTCGACCGCGTAGGACTTGGGCGCGCTCTCGCCGAACAGGAGGACGACCGCGGTGATCCCGAAGGTCGCGGCGGCGACGGCCTGGCCCTGGCTCATGTAGAGGCCGAACAGCCCCGTCGCGATCGACGACATGGCGATGTTGACGAGGTTGTTCCCGACGAGGATCGTCACCAGCAGGCGGTGCGGGTCGGATTTGAGGCCCTTGAGCGTGTTCGCGCCCTTGCGCCCGTTCTCGACGAGCGCCTCGATCCGGTGGGACGGGAGGGAGAACATCGCGATCTCCGAAGAGGAGAAAAACGCCGACAGCCCGATCAGCACCACGATAAGGAGCGCACCGGCTGTCGCGACGCCGCTTTTCGGCACCGTGAACCCGAACACGTCGATCGTCTGCTGTGCGGCTGGCGCCACGCGCGGCCACGCCGCTGCCGGTATACCCATCGACGACGAGAATTGTCGGGCGGCGGAATTAAGACTTGTCATAGCGGACCCCGCCACTCGTTCGCATTCCCGGAGCGATCGGGGCGATTCGGCCCCGATCACGACGCCCGCACCTCGACGCGCGCCAGTCGACGGCCGGTGGGTTCGTAGACGACCGTCACCGTCGCGCGGTCGCCCGCGCGAACGTCGAACTCGTCCTGTGCGATCCGCACCGACGCGGTCTCGCCGCTGGTCCACCGGCCGTCCGCGTGGGCCGCGTCGAGTTCCCCGTCGATCCCGGCGTAGGTCCGGTCGAACAGGTCCGCGCCGCTGACGTGCTCGTCGGTGAGCAGGCGCGTCGGGAACCCGCCGAGCCGCGCGCGGGCCCCCGTCCGCGAGATCTCGACGACGACCGCGAGATCCGCGACCGCGAGCGCGTCGCCCGCCTCGTGAACGATCCGGAGGCGCTGCCCGTCGGGCCACCCGTCGGTCGCCGACAGGTCCGCGCTCAGGTGGACCCGCGGCGTCGCTCGCGGTCGGGCGCGGTCGATCCCGACGGCCGCGAGCGACAGCGACGCCAGCACCGCTGCGAGCCCGACGAGGACGACCACGCCGACGACGGCGCTCGTCGCTCTGTCGACGCCCGTCGCGGTCCGATCGGCCGAGACGCGGGCGGGGAGCGCGCGGCGGGCGCTCGAGGGGCGGTCGGTCACGCGCCGGACTGGTCTCCCCCTCCGTCATAAACCTCCGCCCTGCCGGGGGCGAAGCGCTTACCCGGCCGTTGGCCGTAGTTGCGGCGAGATGAGCGAGCCATCGATCACGCTCTACCGGTTGCAGGCCTGCCCGTTCTGCGAGCGGGTCGTCCGCAAGCTGGACGAGTACGGTCTCGACTACCGGTCGCGGTTCGTCGAACCGATGCACAGCGACCGCGACGTCGTCGCGCGCCTGACCGGCGCGCGCACCGTCCCGGCCATCGTCGACGAGACGACGGGCGTCACGATGTCCGAGAGCGCCAATATCGTCGAATACCTCGAGGCCACCTACGGCCAGCGCGGGGAGGGGAGCGCCTGATGGACCTGCCCTTCGAGGTCGTCGACCTCCCCGAGACCGACCACCCGGAGGAGGGCGACCGCGCCCCGGACTTCGAGCGGCCGCTCGTCGGCGACGAGTACTGGGAGGACGTCGCCCTCTCGGAGCTGACCGACGAGAATCCCGTCGTGCTGGTCTTCCACCCGATGGACGGCGCCTTCCCCGCGACGTACATCTGGTCGGAGATCCGCGAGCGGGGGTGGGCGGAGGCCGACAACTGCGAGGTCGTCGGCGTCTCGATCTCCACCCCCTACGAGCACGAGACGCTGCTCGAGGAGCGCGGCGTCGACGCGCGACTCTACTCGGACCCCGGCAACGGCGTCGCCGAGCGGTTCGACATCGTCAACGACCTCGACGGGATGGCCGGCATCGAGGAACCCCGTCCCGCCGTCTTCGCGCTCGACGAGGAGCGAGTCGTGCAGTACGCCTGGGTCGCCCAGGAGTGGCCCGACTTCCCCGACTACGACGCGGTCGGCGAGGTCATCGACGGACTCTGAGGCGGGTCCACTCCGGGGAGATCGCGACCCCGATCCGCCGACGGCCGTCTCTACCCCGACAGCGCCTCGCCGGAGCGCGGCCGCCGTCCACTGCCACCGCCCGAACCCGGTTACACCGATGTCAGCGCCAACTGAAGTAGGAGCGGTCCGTACGGAGCGGCAATGACAGACGACACCCGAACGCCGGGCATCCACCACGTGACCTGCATCGCGAGCGACCCCCAGCGCAACCTGGACTTCTGGGTCGAGACGCTCGGCCTCCGCCTCGTCAAGCGCTCTATCAACCAGGACGACCCGGGCACCTACCACTTCTTCTTCGCCGACGCCGAGGGCAACCCCGGCACGAGCATGACCTTCTTCCCGTGGGGCGAGGACACCCCCCAGGGGAAGGTCGGCTCCGGCCAGGTCTCCCGGACGGCCTTCCGCGTCCCCGAGGGGAGCCTCGACTACTGGGAGGACCGCTTCGACGACTACGGCGTCGACTACGACGACCGCGTCGAGCGCTTCGGCGAAACGGTGTTGCCCTTTAGCGACCCCGACGGCCTCCCGGTCGAACTCGTCGAGACCGAGATCCCGGCGGACGACCGGACGGTCCCGTGGACCGAGTGGGTCCCCGAGGAGTACGCCATCCGCGGCTTCCACTCGGTGACGCTCTGGCTCGCCGACCCCCAGCCCACCGAGGACCTGCTCGTCCGGATGGGGTTCGAGCGCGTGGCGACAGCCACGGATGGGTCGAGCGGCGATAGCCGCGAGACGGTCGGGACCGAGGAGGCCGAGGGCGACACCCCCGGCGACGAGCGCACCCGCTACGCCGCGACCGGCGACGTCGGGAAGTACGTCGACGTCCTCCCCACGATCCAGGGCGGCCGCCAGGGCCGCGGCACCGTCCACCACGTCGCCTTCCAGACCCCCACCGACGACGACCAGGAGGCCATCCGGTCGGTCGCTCGCTCGGAGGGGCTGAGCCCGACCCGGCCGATCGACCGCCACTGGTTCCGTTCGGTGTACTTCCGCGAGCACGGCGGCGTCCTCTTCGAACTCGCCACGAACGGCCCCGGCTACGACAGCGACGAACCGCTCGAGGACCTCGGCGGACGGCTCGTCCTCCCCGGGGAGTTCGAGGAGCGCCGCGAGGAGATCGAGGCGCAACTGACCGAAGTCTCCGTTCCGCGGGCCGAGACCGCCGAATCCGACGACTGACCCGGCGCCGGCCGCGCCCGGACGACCGTCGCGTCACCCTTATCACCGCGAGCGACCGACCCCAGATCGATGAACGACGTGGAGCGGGCCGCGCGGGCCATCGAGGACGGCGAACCGGTCGTCTACCCGACCGAGACGGTCTACGGGCTGGGCGCGAACGCCGTCGACCCCGACGCGGTCGAACGGGTCTTCGAGGTGAAAGGCAGAGACCGCGACAAACCCGTCTCGCTGGGCGTCCCGAGCGTCGAGCGCGCGCGAGAGTACGCGCGACTCACCGAGCGCGAGGTGGCGTTCATGGAGGCGTTCCTCCCAGGCCCGGTGACCGTCGTCGTCGAGCGGCGCGACGTCGTGCCCGACGCGTTGACCGCCGGCCGCGAGAAGGTCGGGATCCGCGTCCCCGACCACGACCTCGCCCTGGAGCTGTTCGAGGCCTGCGACGCCCCGGTGACCGCCACGAGCGCCAACCTCAGCGGGACCGGCAGCGTCCGTCAGGTCGGGGAACTGAGCGACGAGGTCCGCGAGGCGGTGAGCGTGGTCCTCGACGGCGGCGAGACCGGCGGCGCCGAGAGCACCGTCGTCGACGTCGAGCGCGGCGAGATCCACCGCCGCGGCGCGATGAGCGGCGCCATCGAGGCGTGGCTCGACGAGCGCGAGTGAGCGGGTCGTCCCGGCGATACTCGGCCTGCAGGAGCGTTCAGTTCTATGTGCGAACTTATCATTGGCATTCGCGCGAACGCAGTGAGCGCGAATGACCGAACCCGAGCGAAGCGAGGGTTCGGCCCTTTTTGCCCCATCTTTTTCGAGGAGCCCTCCCGCAGCGAGCGAAGCGAGTGAGGAAGGGCGACGATGAAAAAGGTGGCTCCACTGAACATTCGCGCCGAGCGAAGCGAGGCGGGATTCACCGGATGCAAGCGAACGCAGTGAGTGCAGCATCCGGCGGTTTTTCCCCACGTTTTTGCAATAGCGAGGGACCTTCGGTCCCTCGGACCATGCGAACGGCGCGAGGCGCCGTTCGCAGACGGGGGGTTCCCGCAGGCGCGCGGAGCGCGCCGAGGAAACCCCCCGCAGTAAAAAGTGGGGTTACAGCATCGATCTGAGGGAGCGTGTCCTGACGCCACAGCGCTCCCGGTAGTCGCAGGGCGAGCACTTCTCGCGGTTCGGGGTGCGGGAGGGCGGGCCGTCGATGGCGTCGGCAGTGCGGACGGCGGACCGGTAGGTCGCTTTCCGGCGGGTGGTCAGCGGTATCCGGCGGATCACGCCGTAGGCGGGATACTCGGCGAAGGCCGACTCGACGGTCGTCTCGCGCTCCCAGGCCAGCGCCTTGGCGGCGGCGACGAGCCGGACGGTCTGGGGCTCCCACGCGCCCGCCTCGGGCGGCGCGCCGGCGAAGACCAGCGACGGGCGGACCGGGTCTTCGAGCACCTTGTGGGCGACGCCGCGACACTCCCGGCCCTCCAGGAACACCTCGCGGCCGGCGGGATCGGTGAGGGCGTCCCAGGCGTCGAGCCGGGCGCGCAGGCGCCCGAGCCGCGAGCGGTACTGCGTGGGCGTCACCTCGATGGGGGCGGCCTGGACCTCGGGGTCCGAGTCGAGCAGTTCGGGGTACCGGAAGGCGAGGTCGCGGCGGGCGCGGACCCGCTGTGGGACCCCCTCGTCGGCCGCGGGGTCGCGGTGGCGGTAGTAGAGCTTCCGCGGGCAGTACGCCGCCGTCGACACGTCGCGAAACGTGTGCATACGGCCCGGTGGTCGCGCTTTCGGTCATAAGGGCTCGGCCGCGGTTCGCCCGACTGGTCGACGGCCGAAGCGACGGGGGTCGGATCGACGCCGGTCGAGTCGAAAACGGCGACCGCGGGTCAGAACGAGACGTCGGTCTCGATGTCCTCGGCGGCCTCTTCGAGGCCGTCCTCCAGGTCCGCGGAGAACTGGCCGGAGAGGGCGGCGTCGGTGAGGATCTCGTCGAACTCGTCCCGATAGCGGTGGTTCGCGGCCCGGGCGGCGTCCTCGGCGGCGACGACCCGCCGGTAGCGGCGGACGGTCGAGTCGTCGACGCCGAACTCGGCGGCGAGCGCGTCGTCGCTCGCGTCGCGGCGGCGGCGCAACTCGCGCACGTCGAACGGCGCGTCGGTGTCCTCCCCCCGGAGCAGGTGCAGGTCCATGCGCGCGCGGAACACCTCGTCGGTCGCGAGTCCCAGGCTGTCGGCGATCGCCGCGTCCGACGCCTCCTCGTAGAAGGCGCGAACGAGGTCCACGTAGGTCGCCGTCTCGAACTCGGTCGCGAACGCCTCGCGGTCGCGGAGCGTCTCGACGACCTCCCGCAGGCGCTCGCGCCGGGCGTCCTCGTCGGCGTCCGTCGCGAGCGATCCCCGCGGGTCCTCCTGGGTCTCGGTGACCGTCCCCTCCTCGGAGACGTCCATGAAGATGTCCCGCAGCTTGTCTGTCTTGTCGTCCATCCCCGAACGCGACAGTCGGTCCCACACGGGCAAATACCTGTTGGCGCCGCCGTCGGACCGCGGCGGGCTCGGGACGCACCGAACCCGGCGCGCGGAAACGATTGTTTCCGCGCGCCGGGTGGATTCGTGGCAAGCTTTATGCGGGCGACTCTCGGGTTTCCAGTATGTTCTCGCTCCAGTCAGGGGCGCCCACGCGCCCGACGTTCTGGGGGATCGGGCCCGTCGGGAAGGCCGCGTTCTACTACCTGGCCGCCGTCTCGATCGCCGTCTTCCTGCTCGGGACCTACCGCCGCGTCGCCCGCTACACCGAGGGCCGCGAAGACCCTCTCCCGCGACTCGACGACCTCCCCGGCCGGACCGTCCGGACGGCCCGGACGATCCTCTCGAATCGCACCCTTCGGGACGGCGACGTCGTCGCCGGATTCGCCCACGCGTTCGTCCTCTGGGGCTTTCTCACGCTGCTCGTCGCGACGACGATCCTGGGGGTCGACATGGACGTCTACGGACCCCTGACCGGCGACTCCTTTTTCGTCGGTGACTTCTATCTCTCCTACTCGTTCGTCGTCGACGCGATGGGCCTGCTGTTCGTCGTCGGCCTCGGCGTCTTCCTCTACCGCCGGTACGCCGCCCGCGAGGACCGACTCTGGGGGCGTCACACCGCCGCCGAGGACGACCTGTTCGTCTGGGCGCTCTTTCTCCTGGGGGTCGGCGGGTATCTCACCGAAGGACTCCGGATCCTCGGACAGGGCTATCCGGACTTCGAGACGGTGAGCTTCGTCGGCTGGTCGGTCGCCGTCGCGCTGGACGGCGTCGGGCTGACGCCCGCGACCGCCGAGGCGACCTACCCGCTGGTCTGGTGGAGCCACGCGGTCCTCGCGCTGACGTTCGTCGCCGCGCTCCCACTGGGCAAGCCCTTCCACATGCTCTCCTCGGCCGCCAACGTCCTCACCCACGACGAGGACGCGGGCCGTCGGCTCCCGGGCGTCCCAGCCGACCTGGAGGCCACGAACGCCGAGTCCATCGACGATTTCACCTGGAAGGAGTTGCTCGACCAGGACGCCTGCACCAAGTGCGGCCGCTGTTCGTCGGCCTGCCCCGCGAAGGCCGCCGGCCGCCCGCTCGACCCGCGTGACGTGATCCTCGATCTCAAGAGCTACCGCGAGGCCCGCGACGCCGGCGCGGAATCGGTCGACATCGTCGCCGACGGGGGAACCTCCGTGATCGACGCCGAGACGATGGAGTCCTGTATGGCCTGTATGGCCTGCATGGACGCCTGTCCGGTCGAGATCGAACACCTCGATTCGTTCACCCGGATGAACCGCCAGCTCGTCGACCAGGGGGATCTGGACCGCAACGTCCAGGACGTCTTCCAGAACGTCATGCAACACGGCAACACCTTCGGCGAGTCCCAGCGCAATCGGGCCGACTGGGCGGAGGAACTCGAGGCCGAGCCGACGGACGCCCGCGAGGAGTCGGTCGAGTACCTCTGGTACGTCGGCGACTACCCGAGCTTCGACGACCGGAACGAGCGCGTCGCCCGCTCGCTCGCCCGCATCTTCGAACGCGCGGACGTCGAGTACGGCATCCTCTTCGACGAGGAGGTGTACGACGGCAACGACGTGCGCCGCGTCGGCGAGGAGTTCCTCTTCATCGAGCAGGCCGCGACCATGGTGAGCGCCTTCGAGGACTGCGAGTTCGACCGGATCGTCTGCACCGACCCCCACGCGTTCAACACCTTCGCGAACGAGTACCCCGAACTCGACTTCGAGGCGTACGCCGACGATCCCATGATGGAGGTGCCCGAGGAGAACTGGGCGGGCGCCCCGGTCTTCCACTGGACGCAGGTCGTCGAGGAGCTCGTGAACGAGGGGCGCCTCGGCCTGCGCGGCGACGAACTCGACTACACCGTCACCTACCACGACCCCTGTCACCTCGGCCGGTACAACGGGGAGTACGAGGCGCCGCGCGAGCTTATCCAGGCGACCGGCTGTGACCTCGCGGAGATGCCGCGCAATCGCAGCGACTCGTTCTGTTGCGGCGGTGGCGGCGGCGGCCTCTGGATGGAGTACGACGAGGATCCGAAACCCAGCGAGGAGCGCCTGCGCGAAGCTCTCGAAGACACCCCCGTCGGTCCGGCCGTCGAGAAGTTCGTCGTCGCCTGCCCGATGTGTACCACGATGTTCGAGGACGGCCGCAAGACCGGCGGTTTCGAGGACGAGATCGAGGTCGTCGACGTGGCCGAGTTGCTGATCGAGGCCGTCGAGGTGCGGGAGGGCGCGGGTGCGGCGGCCGGCGGCGGCGCGGCGGAGTCACCGGCCGACGATTGAACGTGGACGGGGCCGTCGTTCGCCGGTGACTTCTCCCAGTCGATCGGCAGTGTTCGATACAGGGGATAGACATACCACGTTAGCATCCACCGAGCGAACGGAGTGAGCGAGGCGGTTCGCCGTCAGAGCGGAGCTCTGACGAGCCTGCGGTCGTTCGCGGGACTCACTCCCGCAGACACCGAGAGCGCTGGGCGCTCTCGAGCCTCGCGTCGTTGCACTCCGCGAGACACTGGACGCGAGCGAGCGGTGCGAGGCGCGAGTGAAACGAGCGCCTCGAAAGCGAGCGGGCGAAGCCCGCGAGCAGGGAGCGAGCCGTCCGGCCTTTTTTCCCCAAGTTGTTTCGACGGAGGATTCCCGCAGCGGCCCGCAGGGCCGCGAGGAACTCTCCGTCGAAAAAAGTGGGTTCGCATACACAACGGAACAGCATCCCCGAGCCGACATCGTTTACCCGCTCTACTCCGTTCACACGCCCATGGAAGTCGCGCTCGTCACGGTCGGCGACGAACTGCTCGCGGGCGACACGGAGAACACCAACGCGACCTGGCTGGCTCGCCAGCTCACCGAGCGGGGCGCCACCGTCGCGCGGATGCTCACCATCCCCGACGACCGCGCCCTCATCGCTCGCTGGGTCGAAGAGTACGCCCGCGAGTTCGACGCCGTCATCGTCACCGGCGGCCTCGGCGACACGCCCGACGACGTGACGATCGAGGCGGTGGCCGACGCCTTCGGGCTCGACATGGACGTCCAGCCCGCGGTCCGCGAACGCGTCGTCGAGAAGGCGCGTCGCTTCCGCGAGGAGGACCCGGAGTACTACGAGACCCACGACTTCGACCTCGACCCGGACGAGACCGCCGCGCTCCCCGAGGGGGCGCGCCCGCTCCAGACGGAGGCGAGTTTCAACCCCGGGTGCGTCGTCGAGAACGTCTACGTCTTCCCCGGGTTCCCCGAGGAACTGAAGGTGATGTTCGACTCGGTGGCCGACGAGTTCGGCGGCGACGCCGTCTCCGCCGCGGTCGAGACCGGGACGCCCGAGGGCGCGCTGAAGGACGTCCTCGACGGCGCCCGCGAGCGGTTCGACGTGGCCGTCGGGAGCTATCCCGCCCGCCGCGGGACGCCCGGTCGCGTGAAGGTGACCGGGACCGACCCCGAGGAGGTCGAGCGCGCCATCGCGTGGGTGGACGAGCGCGTCGCCGACCCCGACGAAGAGCCGTAGCGAGTTCGAGGGACGACCTCAGTCGTCGCGCCACTCGTCGGCGAGCAGGCCGTACTCCACGCGGTCGACGCGCCGACCCCCGACAAGGTAGTACTCGCGCCGACGCCCCTCCTCGCGGAATCCCAGCCGGTCGAGCAGCGCGCCCGACCGGTCGTTGGTCGCCAGTCGCCCGGCGTTCAGCCGGTGGAGTCGCCGCTCGTCGAACGCGTAGTCGACCAGGAGCGACAGGGCCTCGGTCGCGTACCCCTCGCCCTGCGCGTCGGGGGCGAGCCACGCGCCGACCTCGGCGCGACCGGAGTTCTCCTCGATCCCGAACAGCGCGCAGAAGCCGAGGCGGTCGGGGTCCGACTCGGCCGTCTCGTCCCCGCTCTCGCGCTCGCCGTCGCCCTCGCGCTCGCCGTCGCCCCCGCTCTCGCGCTCGCCGCAGACCAGCAGGCCGACGGTCTCGTCGCCGCCCTCGACGTACTCCTCGCGGGTCGCCTCGCTGTTCTGCGGGTGGACGCGCGGCATCGACCGGCGGACCGCGGGGTCGTTGTGCCACCGCTGGAGGAACTCCAGGTCCTCGTCCGCGGGCGGCCTGAGCGTGACGCGCTCGCCGCGGAGGAAGACGGGCCCAGGCATCAGTCCGCGTCCTCCTCGGGCGCGTCGGTGGGCCCGGTGGTCTCGACGGCGCGTTCGGCCGCCGCGGCGGTCGGTCCGTCCCACTCGTCTTCGACGATCCCGTAGAGGTCGACGTCGACGTACTCGCCCTCGACGTAGTAGGTCTCGCGGCGACGCCCCTCGGACTCGAACCCGACCTTCTCCAGGACCGCGCGCGAGCCGCCGTTGAACGCGAGGACGCGGGCGTTCACCTTGTGGAGGCGGCGCTCGGCGAAGCAGTAGTCGACGAGCAGTTCGGCCGCCGCGGTGGCGTACCCGCTGCCCTGGTGGGCGGGGGCGATCCAGTAGCCGATCTCGACGCTCTCCCGGCCCGGGTGGAGGTCGAACAGGAACGCCTCGCCGACGCGAGCGGGTGCGTCGGCTGCCTCGTCGCCGCGCGCGTCGCCGGGCTCGGCGCAGACGAGGAACGTCTCGGACCCGTCGTCGTCGGCCATCCCCTCGATCCGGTCGGCGAGGTCGTCGGCGGCGACCGGCGGTCCGTTGCCGAACCCCGGGCGGACTTCGGGGTGGTTCGCGTGGCGCTGGAGGAACTCGTAGTCCGATTCCTCGACGGGTCGGAGGGTGACGCCGCCGCCGCGGAGGAAGACGGGACCTGGCATACCCGCCGACTCGCTCCCGGCGCGCGAAAGCGTTGCGGTGGCGTGGGAGACTGCCGCGCCCGGGCGGCCGTCGGCGGGTCGCTCAGAAGAAGTTCAGCAGGCCGAGCGAGACGGCGTACTGGTACGCGAGCGCGAGCCAGCCCTCGAAGACGAGCGTGCCGGCCGCGGAGAGGAGCGCGAACTCGCGGACGTCCATCTCGGCGACGCCGGCGGGGACGGTGAGCATCCCGCGGGTGAACAGGAGGGCGTTGCTGACCGGGACCGCCCACTTGCCCCAGCGGTCGAACCAGCGGTCGAAGCGGTCGAGCTTCGACTCGTCGACCCGGAACCAGGGCTTTTGCAGCAGCCACTCGCGCCCGCCCCGCCTGGCGAGTTCGAACAGCGCGACCTGTCCGATCGTCGCGCCGACGGTGGCGACGACGAAGATGAGCGCGACCGTCCCCCACTCGTAGCCCGAGCGGTCGGTCGCCAGCAACTGGATTGCGCCCGGCACCAGCGCCTCGCTGGGCGCGAAGTAGAGGAGCATGGCCCCTTCGAGGACGAAGATCGGGAGCAGAGCGGCCAGCCCGTAGTCGTCGATGATCCGCTTGGCAAACGCCTCGTCGCCGAAGACGAACAGGACGACGCCCGCGACCGCGAGCAGGAAGAAAAAGCCCGCGACCGCGATCAACCCGTAGTCCTCGGCGAACCCGCGCAGCCGGGACCGACGGGTCGAGTCCAGCGATGCCATTCAGTTCAGCGGTCGGGGCGTGTCGGGCAAATGTCTTTCTGTCGCTCCGCTGGCCGCCCGGGTCGACGTGCGAGCACGCGGCTGCTCGCGGTGGGGGAGGGAAGGACAGTGGGCGGTCGATCGGAGAGCGGCCGACGGACGTCAGATGTCGGCGGCTGCGAGGTGATCGCCGGCCTCGCGGACCGCCGACCGGAGGTCCGTCGGGGGATCCTCCAGCTCGGCCAGGACGTCGCCGTATCGCTCGGCCCCGGCGTCGGAGTACGGGAAGCGGCCGTACAGCTCCTCGACGGAGTCCGCCACGGCCTCGGCCGAGTCGTGGCGGTCCAAGAGGTGGACGACCGGCGTCACGTCCCCGTCCGCGAGGTCCCGCTCCACGTCGGCGATGTCCTTGAACAGCAGGCGCCGCGCCCGGTAGGCCCGGAGGTCGCCGAGGAGGCGGCGCCCGCAGTCCGCGTCGACGTCGGAGAGCAGCGTGGCGATACGAACGAACGCGTCGATGTCCCGGGCGCGATACGCGTAGATCCGCTCGGCCGCTCTGGTCCGGGAATCGGCCTCGGACGCGTCGGTCATCTCGGCGAACAGTTCCCGCTCGACGAGGGGGATCTGGAACAGCGCGGTGAAGTACTCGCGTAGCCGGCTACCCACCGCTGCGCGGCTATCCGGGGGACAGTTCTCGGCGAGAAACGCGGCCGAAAACGCCGCGTTGGCCGTCAACGCGACCCTCGTTCGGGGCGACAGCTCGCGCGTGTCGATGACGTCGTCGAGCACGTTCACGCTGGCATCGAGCGCCGTGAGCACCGCCGTAAGGTCGTCGCCGGGCGAACGCCCGACCTGACGCGCGACGGCGTTGCAGACGGGAACGGTTCGGAGCGATTTCCGACCCGTCTCCCAGTCAGTGACGACGCCGCGCAGGTGAGCGTGGATCCCGGCGGTCGTCTCGACCGGGAGATCGCCGCGGATTCGCCGCTCCCGGTCGCGAACGTCGTCCGCGAGCTCCCGGTACCGGCGACGGACGCTCTCCGGTCGAACTGGATACTCTACCACTCTACGTGAGAGAGGCCCTTTCTAGCCCATAGAACTGTCTGTTCCGGAATCACGAGGCGGTCCCGATGGCGTCGCGTCTCGCACCGACGAACCGCGGCGGCCTCCGCCGTCCGGTGCCCTCATTACCGAGAGGCGATGATACCGGGATATGGACCTCACTCGCCGACCCCGACGGCTCAGGAGCGACGGCGTCCGGCCCCTCGTGCGCGAGACCGACCTGACGGCGGCGGACCTGATCGCACCGGTCTTCGTCGACGCGACGATCGGCGAACGCCGCTCGATCGACTCGATGCCCGGCCACGAGCGCGTGCCCGTCGAGCAGGCCGTCGAGCGCGTGCGGGAGGTACGCGAGACGGGCGTCGAGGCGGTCATCGTCTTCGGGATCCCCGAGTCGAAAGACGACGAGGGGTCGCGGGCGTGGGCCGACGACGGCGTCGTCCAGCGGGCGGTCCGGGCGATCACCGACGAGACCGACGCCTACGTGATCACCGACGTCTGTCTCTGCGAGTACACCGAGCACGGCCACTGTGGGGCGCTCACGAGCGAAGCGAGCGAGCGCTGGGACGGCGCGCCGGAGGCCGGCGCCCGCGAGGGTCCGGGGATGACCGTCGACAACGACCGCACCCTCGAGTTGCTGGCCGAGACGGCGGCCTCCCACGCGGAGGCGGGGGCGGACATGGTCGCGCCGTCCAGCATGACCGACGGGATGGTCGGGGCGATCCGCGCCGAACTCGACGAGCGCGGGTTCGAGTCGACGCCGATCATGAGCTACGCCGCCAAGTACGAATCGGCCTTCTACGGCCCGTTCCGCGACGCGGCCGACGGCGCGCCCGCGTTCGGCGACCGGCGGCACTACCAGATGGACCCCGCGAACGCCCGCGAGGCCCGCCGCGAGGTGGCCCGCGACGTCGAGCAGGGCGCCGACGTGCTGATGGTCAAGCCCGCGCTGCCCTACCTCGACGTGGTCGCCGACGTGCGTCGGGAGTTCGACCACCCCGTCGCCGCGTACAACGTCTCCGGGGAGTACGCCATGCTCCACGCGGCCGCCGAGAAGGGCTGGCTCGACCTCGAGGCCGTGGCCCGCGAGTCCCTGCTGTCCATCAAGCGGGCCGGCGCCGACCTGATCCTCACCTACTTCGCCGAGGACGTGGCCGAGCGACTGTAGCGGGCCGAGACGTGCCGAACGGCGACGAACGCGGGCGAACCGTGAGCGCGGGCCCTACTCCCCGCGGACCGGCGCGCACGAGCGAAATCGGGGTGATCGCCTCCGATCCGCCTCGATTTCGCTCGACGAACGTCCAGATCCGTCCGCCTGTTCGTCCAGTGTTTGGACGTACGACAGCCTTATATCCATAATATTGTAGTGAACTTCTGACGTACGTCTCGTTACGCGCCCAAAATTTCTATTTTTTCAAGCATACCATTATATGGTAGGATTCCATGAGGCTCAGACGAGATGTACACCACGAACGTATCGGTGTTAGGAGTAAAGGTAGACGGATGCAAAGAAATATCGAGAGATAGTTTGCAGTCGGGGGTGACGAGCTGATGGCGGTGACGGACGCGGTGTTGCAGGCGGGTCCGACGGCGCTGGCCGACGGGATCAACACGGTCTGGATCCTCGTCGTCTCGTTCCTGATCTTCTTCATGCAGCCCGGGTTCGCGCTGCTGGAGGCGGGACAGGTCCGGACGAAGAACGTCAGCAACGTGCTGATGAAGAACATGACCGACTGGGTCCTCGGCGTGCTCGTCTACTTCGTCGTCGGCGCGGGCGTGGCGACGGTCGTGGGGGCACTGACCTCCGGCGGTTCGACCGCCGGGGCGTTCGCCTACGTCAACAGTCCCGGCGCGTGGGTCGGCTGGCTGTTCGGCGCGGTGTTCGCCATGACGGCGGCGACCATCGTCTCCGGCGCGGTCGCCGAGCGGATGAACTTCCTCGCGTACGTGGTCTTCACGGCGCTCATGACGGGTATCATGTACCCCGCCGTGGTCGGGTTCACCTGGGGCGGCGGCCTGCTGTCCGCGGGCGGATTCATCGGGAGCGCCCTCGGTGCGGGGTACCAGGACTTCGCGGGCGCGACGGTCGTCCACATGGTCGGCGGCGTCGCCGGCCTCGTGGCCGCGAAGATGGTCGGTCCCCGCGAGGGCCGCTACGACAGCAACGGCGAGAGCCAGCCGATCCCGGGTCATTCGATCGTCCTCGCGGTGCTGGGGACGCTCGTGCTCGCGTTCGGCTGGTACGGCTTCAACGTCGGTACCTCCGGAATCATCGGCGGCGACGGGTCGTTCCTCGGCGAACAGCTCGGGCGCGTCGCCTTGAACACCACCCTGGCGATGGGCGCCGGCGGGATGGCCGCGATGGTCGTCTCGGCGGTCATGCAGGAAAAGCCCGACCCGCTGTGGACGGCAAACGGCCTCCTGGCCGGGCTCGTGGCGATCACGGGCGCCTGCGTCCACGTCACCTGGTGGGGCGGCATCCTGACCGGGGTCATCGGCGGCGTCCTGGTGTTGCCGGCCTACCGGTTCACGGTCGACACGCTGAAGATCGACGACGTCTGCGGCGTCTTCGCGGTCCACGGCGTCGCCGGCGCGGTCGGCACGGCGCTGATCCCCATCTGGGCAATCTCCGGCGACGGGGCGGCGATGGGCACGCAGCTCGCCATGCAGGTCGTGGGCGTCCTCGTCATCGCGGCCTGGACCGTCGCGGTCACGGCCGTCTTCCTGTACGTCATCGACCTGTTCGTCGACCTTCGGGTCACCGAAGAAGAGGAGGAGATGGGCCTCGACCGCGGCGAGCACGGCGTCGAGACCTACCCCGAGTTCACGCCCGACACCGGCCCCGACCAGCCCGTCGGCGCCGACGGCGGCTACACGGGAGGTGACGACTGATGAGCGACGACGACGAGATCGAGATGGTCGTCGCCATCGTCAGGCCCGACAGGCTCGGCGCGGTCAAGCGGGCGCTTGCGGAGGCCGGCGCGCCGTCGCTGACGGTGACGAACGTCTCCGGCCGGGGCTCCCAGCCGGCGAAGAAGGGCCAGTGGCGCGGCGAGGAGTACGTCGTCGACCTCCACCAGAAGGTCAAGATCGAGTGCGTCGTCGCCGACGTCCCCGCCGAGGACGTCGTCGACGCCATCGTCGAGGGCGCCCGCACCGGCGAGAAAGGCGACGGAAAGGTGTTCGTCCTCCCCGTCGAGAGCGCGACCCAGATCCGGACGGGCAAGACCGGCCGCGACGCGGTCTGAGAGCCGGAGGGCGAAGGCATGGTCGACATCGACGACACGGACCGGCGGCTGGTCGACGCGCTGCTCGCCGACGGGCGCGCGAGCGCGAACGAACTCGCCGCCGAGGTCGGCATCGCGACGGCCACGGCCACCAAGCGCGTCGGCGCGCTCGAAGACGCCGGCGTCATCGAGGGGTACCGACCGGAGATCGACTACGCCGCGTTCGGCTACGACGTCACCGCCGTCTTCAACCTCGACGTGCGCGGCGACGGCCTCGGGGCGGTCGTCGACGAGCTCCGGGCGACCGACGCGATGGTCGACGTCTACGAGGTCACCGGGGCCCACGACGTGGTGGCGATCGGCAAGTTCACCGACACGGAGTCGCTGAACGCTACGATCAAGGCGCTGCTGACCGACCCCGACGTCCGCTCGGTCGCGACCAGCGTCGTCCTCGACGTCGTCTGCGAGTGGGATCCATTCCCTGCCGCGGACGGCGAGTGACCGAGGCGACGGGCGCACTGCCGGTGAGACGGATTCGGAGCGAGCGTCTACCGGGCCGACCCGGGACTGCGTGCGGTCGGCCCCGGACCGTCGCTCCGAATCCGTACGGGGCGACGCGAACGCGGGGAACGGAGACCCGGCACGCGCTCGCGAGCGGTGAAGTGTAAGGTCTTAGTATTTGGGGCTGGGAGTACGCTGTACTATGAACGTCGCAGACGTAATGACGCCCCGCGAGGACCTCGTCACGGTCGAGCTACCCGGCACGCGCGACGACGTCCTCGAGTACCTCCAGGAGCGGGCGTTCTCCTCGGTCCCCGTCGTCAAAAACGGCGACGAGGGCGAGGAGTTCCGCGGTCTCGTCTCCCGTGACGCCCTGATCGACCGCCCCGACGAGGACCAGCTCGCCCTGCTCGTCGAGGAGGTCCCGACGATCACCGCCGACGCGAACCTGACCGAGCTCGCCGCGCTGATGCTCGAGGAACGCGCCCGCCGGATCCCCGTCGTCGACGGCCGTCTCGAGGGGATCGTCACCATCACCGACGTGGTCCACGCCATCGCCACCGGAGACGTCGACGGCGACGCCGCGGTCGACCGCTCGGTCGAGGCGGTCGCTCGTCGCGACGTCAACTGCGTCTACGAGGAGACGCCGCTGCACGTCGCCGAGCGCGAGCTCTCCCACGCGAAGGTCCCCTACGGCGTCGCGCTCGACGCCGAGGGCGAGACCGGCGGCATGATCACCGAGGTCGACATCATCGACGTCGCCCGCGTCGTCGAGGGGGAGGAAGACGCCGGCGACAGCCTCGCCAGCGAGGACGACGACTGGAAGTGGGAGAGCGTCAAGGCCGTCGGCTCGCGCTACATGCCCACGCGCAACGTCGAGATCCCCGCCGGCCCCGTCGCCGAGTTCATGACCAGCGACCTCGTGACCGTCAGCGGCCGCCGCACCGTCCAGGACGCCGCCCAGCTGATGATCGAACACGACATCGAGCAGATCCCGCTGGTCTCGGGCGACGACCTGGCCGGCATCGTCCGGGACATGGACCTGCTGGAGGCGCTTCGATGAGCGAGGGCGAGGCCGAGGGCGCGACCGACCGGAGCGGCGACCTCACCGAACTCGCCAAGCGCCGGGGCTTTTTCCTCCAGTCGGCCGGCGCTTACGGCGGCGTCTCCGGCTTCTACACCTTCGGTCCCAACGGCGCCGGCCTCAAGGACAACATCGAGGACACCTGGCGGGATCGGTTCACCGTTCGCGAGGGGAACATGGAGATCGACGCCCCCACCGTGATGCCCGAACCCGTCTTCGAGGCCTCGGGCCACCTCGACGGCTTCGACGACATGATAGTCGAGTGCCCCGAGTGCGGGGCCTCCCACCGGGCCGACCACGTCGTCGAGGACAACACCGACTACGAGGAGGCCGAAGCGCTCGGCCCCGACCGCGTCGGCGAGATCATCGCCGAGTACGAGCTCGTCTGTCCGGTCTGTGGCGCGGGCCTGGCCGGCCAGGCCGTCGAGGAGTTCAACCTCATGTTCGAGACGAACATCGGTCCCGGCTCGTCCTCGCCGGGCTACCTGCGCCCCGAGACCGCCCAGGGCATCTTCGTCGAGTTCCCGCAACTGGCGGAGTACGCCCGCAACCAGTTGCCCTTCGGCGTCACGCAGATCGGCCGGGCCTACCGCAACGAGATCAGCCCCCGGAAGTCGCTGGTGCGCGTTCGGGAGTTCACCCAGGCCGAGCTCGAGCTGTTCGTCGACCCGGAGGAAGACGAACCGGACCTCTCGGCGGTCGAGGACGTCGTCGCGCCCTTCTACAGCGCCGAGGCCCAGAACGAGGACGGCGGCGAGGCCCGCGAGCTGACGATCCGCGAGGCGGTCGAGGCGGGCGTCGTCGCCGACCCGTGGATCGCCTACTACCTCGGCGTCGCGACGGAGTGGTACGAGCGCATCGGCGTCGACATGGACCGCTTTCGCTTCCGCCAGCACCTGTCGGGCGAGCTCGCCCACTACGCCGCCGACTGCTGGGACGCCGAGAGTTACGTCACGGGCGACTGGGTGGAGATCGCCGGCTTCGCCTACCGCGGCGACTACGACCTCTCGAAGCACGACGAGTACTCCGACGACGACTACACGATATTCAAACAGTACGACGAACCCGTCACCGTCGAGCGGCCGACGGTCGACCCCGACATGAGCTACCTGGGGCCGGAGTTCGGCGGCGCCGCCGGCGACGTCGCCGAGGCGCTCGAAGCGCTGGCCGAGAGCGACCCCGACGCGTTCCGCGACGCCGAGAGCGAGGCGGACGGTGAAGGCACGGTCACCGTCGAGGTCGACGGCGACTCACACGACGTGCCCGTCAGCCAGACCGGCTTTGCCGTCGAGGAGGTGACCGAGTCGGGCGAACACATCACGCCCCACGTCGTCGAGCCCTCGCTGGGCATCGACCGCGCGCTGTACACCGTCCTCGACCACTGCTACCGCGAGGACGAGGTCGACGGCGAGGAGCGCGCGTTCCTCGAACTCCCCGCCGCGGTGGCGCCGACCACCGTCGGCGTCTTCCCGCTGATGGACCGCGACGGCCTCGGCGAGCGCGCCCGCGAGGTGGCCGCCGACCTCCGCGAGCGAGGCCTCTCGGTCGCCTACGACGACTCGGGCGCCATCGGCCGGCGCTACCGCCGCCAGGACGAGGTCGGGACGCCGTTCTGCGTCACCGTCGACTACGCCACCATCGGCGAGGCGCGCGACGACGACGAGGGCGAACCGGGAACGGTGACGGTCCGCGAACGGGACACCACCGCCCAGAAGCGGATCGATATCGACGACCTCCCGGAGACGCTCGAGGCGCTTCGCGAGGGCGACGTCGAGTTCGCCGACCTGTAGACCGGCGACGCGGCCGCGACGCCGGACCGCGCGCCCCGCGACGCCGGACCCGGTACCACCACCCGCGACCCACTCCGATGCGAGACGAGATACTCAGACGGCTGGTCCACGCGAGCGGGACAGCGGTGCCGCTCGCGTACCTGTTCGTCCCCGGCGTCGAGTGGGTCCACGTCCAGGCGCTGCTCGTGGCCGGGCTGGGGGTCGCGCTCGTCCTCGAGGTCGTCCGGCTGGTCGTCGGGCTGGACTGGTGGATCTACGAGACGCTCACCCGCGAGTACGAACGGGACAACCTCGCGGGCTACTTCCTCGCGGTGTTCAGCATGGCGGTGGTCGCGCTCGCCTTCGAGCCGCCCATCGCCGTCCCCGCCATCCTCATGCTCACGATCGCCGATCCCGTCAGCGGACTGCTGGGGTCGGGCGAACTGCGCACCGCCAAGGAGACCACCGTCCTGCTCGTGACCTTCGCCGTCGCCACGCTGCTCGCGGTGCCGTTCGTCCCGCCGACCGCCGCCGTCCTCGGGGGCGCCGCCGCGACGATCGCCGACGGCATCAAACCGGTGATCCGGGGGTACGTCATCGACGACAACCTCACCATCCCCGTCGCCGGCGCCGTCGTCATGTTCCTCGCCGTCGAGTACCTGCCCGCGAGCCCGGTGTGAGCGGGGTCGTTCGCCGCCACCCCGGTCGCTCACTCCGCTCCCGGGACCAGCGGCACCAGCACGGCCGTCAGCCGGTCGGAGTACTGGATCATCGCCGTCCCGAGGACGCTCATCGCGAGGACGTAGCCGACGGCGAACGGCGGGACGACCGCAGCGAGCGGCCCGCCCGCGTCGAGCGCCAGCGCGGCAAGCACCAGCGAGAACTCCCCCCGGGGCACCAGCCCGATCCCCGTCCGGAGCGAGCGGAGCGGGCTCAGTCCGTACGTCCGGCCCGCGATCGTCCCGCTGACGAGCTTGGCGGCCGTCGAGACGACCACCGCCGCGACGAGGAGGCCGGCGACGCTCCCCAGGACCGTCACGTCGATGGTCAGGCCGATGGCGAAGAAGAAGAACGCGGCGAAGAGGTCGCGGACGGCCGAGAGCGCTCCCTCGATCCGGTGGACGTGCTCGGTCCCGTTGAACGCCGCGCCGACGAAGAAGGCCGCGACCGCCTCGCTCAGCCCCGCCGTCAGCGCCGCACCGCCGACCAGCACCGTCACCGCGAGCACGCCGATGACGAACAGCTCCTCCGAGTCGACGGCGAACGCGCGGTCGAGCGCGCCGGTGCCCAGGCGGGCGGCGACCGCCAGGACCGCGAGGAAGGCGAAGGCGAGCCCCACGTCCGTCGCCACGGTCGCCGGACTGGCGCCGCCGGCGACCAGCGCGGCCAGCACGGCGAGGTAGACCGCGATGAACAGATCCTCGAAGACGAGCGTCCCGAGGATCGGCTCGCTCTCGGGGTTTGCGATCCACCCCTCGTCGATGAGCGACTTCGTCACGACCGCCGACGAGGAGATGTAGACGATCCCGGCGAGAAAGAGCGTCTCGAGGAGCGTGCGGCCGAACGCGAGCCCGAGCGCCAGCCCGGCGCCGAGGTTGACGACCAGGTCGACGGCGCCGGCGGTGGCGATCCGCGTGCGGTCGGCCAGCAGCTGGGAGACGGAGAACTCCAGCCCGAGGAAAAAGAGCAGGACGACGACGCCGAGTTCGGCGAGCACGTCGACGAACTCCGACTCGGGGACGAGCGTCAGCGACACGCCGAGCAGCGCGGTCGGGGCGTGCGGACCGACGACCATCCCGGCGACGATGTAGGCGGGGATGACCGACAGCGAGACGCGCGCGGCGAGGTAGCCGGCGACCGCGAGCGCCCCGAGCGCGAATCCCACGTCGAGCAGCGGCGCGCTCATTCGGCGTCGGTGATCAGGTCCTTCAGCTTCGCGTGCTCCTCGCGGGTGCCGAGCGCGACGAGGGTGTCGCCCGGTTCGACGACGGTGTCGGCCGGCGGGTTCGGCACCGTCTCCTCGCCGCGCTGGACGGCGATGACGGAGGCCCCCGTCTGGCGGCGCACGCCGCAGTCCTCCAGCGTCGCACCGACGACGTCCGCCCCGTCCTCCACGGTGTGCCACTCGATGATCGCCTCGCCCAGCGGCACCTTCACCTCCTCCAGCGCGACGGGCTGGAAGTACGCCCCCTCGAGGATCGACCCGAGCTTCCGGGACTCCTCGTCCGACAGCGAGAAGAGGTGCTCGCTGTCGGCGTCGGGGCCCGGTCGACGGTAGACGTCGCGCGTGCCGTCGTGGTGGATCACGACCACCAGCCGCTCGCCGTCCCCGACCTCGAGTTCGAACTTCCGACCGACCCCCGGGACGTCCGCCTCGTAGACGGTCATACGTCGATATTCGACCGTCTCCGGCATAAATGAGGGGTCGAACCGCGGCTCGGCCGGCGGCGGCTTGCCACGGCAGGCCCGCCGCTCATCGGCCGCGCCCGGCAAGCGTGGCCATGCTCGACGACCCGAACTGGCAGGACTACCTCGGGACGCGCGTCGCGGACCGCGGCAAACCCATCGGCACCGTCGTCGATTACGACGACGAACGCGCCCTGTTCTACCTCGAGCCCTCCCCGGAGATCGACGAGAACACCTGGGACGGGCTGGGCTGGGGCGACCGCGCCGAGTACGACGTGAACTGGGAGGACGTCGACTACGACCGCTGGCGCGACGGCGAGAGCGACCTGCCCGTCGACTTCGACGAGTGGCCCTGTACGCTCCCGAACGCCCGCCTGGAGGAGGGCGAGGAGGGGGAGGAACTCCGCCTGGTGAGCACGGACTCGGGCGTCTGAGTGGCGGGCGGCGCCGTCGGCGGCCCGTTTTACTTCCGCCGCGGTACCTGAACCCTTAACCAGTGGCGGGGCCAACCACGAGCAAATGGCGACGACCGACGAGGGGGAGGGCGTCTCGGGGCCGCTGCTCGTGGACGGCTTCCTCGAGGACCGCGGCTACCAACGCCGGCTGGCCGACGCCGCCCTGGAGACGCACACGCTGGTCTGTCTGCCCACGGGCCTCGGCAAGACCACGGTGAGCCTGCTGGTGACCGCCGAGCGGCTGGCCGGCGACGTGGTGAACACGTCGCTGCTGCTCGCGCCGACGAAACCGCTGGTCACCCAGCACGCCGAGTTCTACCGCGAGGCGCTGGAGGTCCCCGACGACGAGGTCGTCGTCTACACCGGCGACACCCGCCCCGACGACCGCGCGGAGCTGTGGAACGGGGCCCGCGTCGTCGTCGCCACTCCCGAGGTCGTCGAGAACGACCTGGTGGGGTCGCGCGTCGACCTGACCGACGTGGTCCACGTCACCTTCGACGAGTGCCACCGCGCCACCGGCGACTACGCCTACAACTACATCGCCGAGCGCTACCACGAACAGGCCCGCGACCCGCTCGCAACGGGGATGAGCGCCTCGCCCGGCGACGACGAGGAGGCCATCCTCGAGGTGTGTCACAACCTCGGGCTCCGGCAGGTCGAGGTGATGACCGAGGCCGACGCCGACGTGAGCGAGTACACCCACGACACCAGCGTCGACTGGGAGCGCGTCGAGCTCCCCGAGACGGTGATCGAGATCCGCGACGCGATCAACGACGTCATCGCCGACCGGCTCTCGAAACTGAAGCAACTGGGCGTCACGAACACCAGCCAGCCCGACGTCTCCGAGCGGGAGATCCAGACGATCCAGGGCAAACTCCGGGAGCTGATGAACAACGACCAGTCGGAGGGGTACGAGGGGATGAGCTTCCTCGCCGAAGTGCGGAAGCTGCGGACCGCCGTGACCTACGCGGAGACCCAGAGCGTCGAGAGCCTCCGGCGGTACCTCGAACGGCAGAAACAGGCCGCCCGTTCCTCGGGCGCCTCGAAGGCCGACCAGCGGATGATCTCAGAGCCGAAGGTCCGCGAGGCGATGCGACGGGCCGAGGCCTACGACGACCTGCACCCGAAGTTCCGGCGCACCCGAATGCTGATCGCCCAGACGCTGGGCATCGAGAACGGCGAGCGGATCATCGTCTTCACCGAGTCGCGTGACACCGCCGAGACGTTGACTGACTTCCTGAACGAGCACTTCACGGCCCGGAAGTTCGTCGGCCAGTCCGACACCGACGGCAGCGACGGGATGACCCAGACCGAGCAACAGGAGACCTTAGACGAGTTCCGCGCCGGCGAGTTCGAGGTGCTCGTCTCGACCTCCGTGGCGGAGGAGGGGCTGGACGTCCCCGAAGTCGACCTCGTGCTGTTCTACGAGCCCGTGCCGACCGCGATCAGGGCCATCCAGCGCAAGGGTCGGACCGGCCGCCAGACCGAAGGCGCGGTGTCGGTCCTGCTCGCCGAGGACACCCGCGACGAGGCGTACTTCTGGAAGGCCCGCAACGACCAGAAGCGGATGGAAGACGAACTGCGCTCGCTGAAGTCGATCACCGGCGAGATCGAGAGCGAGCTCACCGCCCAGACCGGCGTCGACGAGTTCGAGGCCGGCGCGGGGGAGCCGGCGGATCGAGCGGCCTCGGCGGATCCAGCGGGTTCGGCCGACCCGGCGGACCCGGGGTCGAACCCGGCGGAGCCTGCGGACGGGGCGGACGCTCCACACGAAACGGAGGGCGAACCCGCAGCCGAGAGCGGGGACTCGGTAGTCGAAGGCGACGACGACGCGTCCGAACCGGAGGAGTCCGCAGCGACCGCGAGCGAGTCCGCACGCACGGGTAACGAATCCGCAACCGACTCGCGGGCGGCGAGCGGCGACGGTCAGGCCGGCCTCGACGCGTTCGCGGGCGGAGATTCGGCCGGAGCGCGTGACGGCTCGGCGGGCGAGGACGCCGAGAACGGGGAGCGGGCTGGCGGTTCGGCGAGCGACTCGACGGGCAGTGACGACGCCTCGGCCGACCGCGACGAGCCGGAGGGAGAGATCGCGACCGCGAGCGCCGGAGACGACGAGGCGGTCGAGATCGTGGTCGACCAGCGGGAACTCGACGCGTCGATCGCGAAAGAGCTCTCCCGGCGGGCGGGGATCGAGACGCGACTGGAGACGCTGGCGGTGGGCGACTACGTGCTCTCGGACCGGGTGGTCGTCGAGCGCAAGACGGTCGCGGACTTCCTCGACACGCTGACCGGCGGCGACGAGCGGTCGATGTTCGAGCAGGTCAAAGACGCGACGCGCTACTACGCGCGGCCGGTCGTCGTCGTCGAGGGCGGGGACCTCTACGGCGAGCGCAACGTCCACCCCAACGCGATCCGGGGCGCACTGGCCTCGCTCGCGGTCGACTTCGGCGCGAGCGTCCTCCGCACGAGCGACGAGGACGAGACGACCGAGCTGCTGGAGACCATCGCCACCCGCGAGCAGGAGCGGGCGGACCGGACCGTCAGCGTCCACGGCGAGAAGAGCTCGAAGACCCTCGCCGAGCAACAGGAGTACGTCGTCGCCAGCGTCGCCGAGGTCGGACCGGTCACCGCCGAGTCGCTGCTCGCGGAGTTCGGGAGCGTCGAGGCGGTGGTCACGGCCGACGCCGACGAGTTACAGCGGGCCGACGGCGTCGGTGAGAAGACCGCCGAACGTATCCGCGAAGTGGTCGGAAGCGACTACGACGGCTGATCCGAGCGCGCTATCGCGGGACGGCGAGCCGTTTCGGTGCGGATACACCCCTTCGTTTCGGGTCGAGATACTGGCAGATCACAACAACGATTACCCCCGGGCTCACAGTTGATAATCACAGGGGGCCACAGATGAGCGACGGAATGCAATGGATCGTCAGGTTCGAGTTGCCGAACGGGGGGCCAGGGCCGGATACGGTCGCGAGCGAGGACCTCGCGGACGAGTTCGACGCCGTGGTCGTGCTCCTGTTGCGTGACCACTACTGTCAGGTCTCTCGCGAGCGCGCGACCGCCTACAGCGATGCCTTCGAGGAGTTCGAGGCCGAAGACGTGGCCGTCGTCGGCGCGCTGCCCGACACGGCCGAGCGCGCCGGCTACTGGCGCCGTCGCTACGACCTGACCTATCCCGTGCTCGCCGACTCCTCGGAGGGGCCCTCGGCAGGGGGCGCCGAGGCCGGCGCCGCGGGGACCGCGATGACGGACGGGACGCCGCGCTTCGACGCGTTCGCCGACGTCGAGATCGGCGCCGAGACGCTGCCGGGGATCGGCGTCCTCGACACCCGCTCGAAGTTCCCGCGCCTCGTCTACACCGAGGGGGGCGAGACGCTCCAGGAGTGCCCGTCGCCCGAGGAAGCGCTCGACGCGGCGCTCGACGCGCTCGGGAAGTAACGCACCGCGGAGGGGAAATCGGGGGATTTTCCGCCGCAGTTCAGTACGAACTCGACAGCGCCGACAGCGCCTCGGCCGCCTCGCGGGCCGCGGCGAGGTGGTCGCGGGCGCGACGGGGGTCGTCGCAGGCCTCCGCCCGTTCTGCGTGGCTCCGCAGCGTCCGGACGAGCGACGCGCGCGCCGCGCGGAACTCGCCGTCGACGTCGGCCGCCGGTGCTCCGTCGACGTCACCCGTCGACGCCCCGCCGCGGTTCGACGACTGACCGCCCGCCCCGGGCGACGTCGGACTCGACCGCTGCGACGGCTCCGACTGCGACGGCTTCGGCTGGGACGGTTCTGGCTGCAACGGGTCCGACTGGGACGGCTTCGGCTGCGACGGTTCCGACTGGGACGGCTTCGGCTGCGACGGTTCCGACTGGGACCGCCGACCGGACTCGCTGGGCTGCGCGCCCGCTGCCGCGGACTCCTCCGGGGGCGCGCTCGTGCCTTCCGCGGGAACGTCCGTCTCGCCGGTTCCCTCGTCGGTGTCCGTCCCGGCGTCGTCAGGCTGACTCGCGCCCGTCTGGACCGCCGGGCCGTCGGGCTGTTTGATCTCGATGTGCCCGGGCGCGTCGCCGTTCTCGTCGCTCGCGGCCCCAGTGCCGGCGTCGGCCGCCGGCGCGTCGTCTGCCGTGTCCGCTCCGGCGTCGCCCGCGTCGAGGGCGTCGTCGACTGACTCGTCGTTCTCCGCGGCCGCTTCCACGGCGTCGTCGTTCGTCACGACCCGCTGGCAGGTGGGACAGAACTCCTCACCGTCGTAGCGGAAGATCGGATCGCCGCAGGACCCGCAGTGGGAGTTGGTCATCGTCGCCCCCTTCAGCAGGAGGTCGCTCATCCGCTCGCTGGCCTCGCGTTTCTGCTTGTCCTCCTCGTACTTCTCGCGGAGTCGCTCGCGCTCGGCTTCCTTGTCGAAGTCGCTCATACCCGTAGGATACCGGCGACACAGGAAAAGGGCGTCGCCACGGCCCCCGCTCGACGGGGCGTGCGCTCCACCGATCCGATCGACGACTGTCGAATACAGAAAGGACGAACGACGGCCCGTACGGTCGGGTTTCGATAGATTTACCCCCGGACGTGGCACAGTGTGACGTGATATGACGAAAGTAAGCATCGTCGGTGCGGCGGGCACCGTCGGGGCGGCAGCGGGGTACAACCTTGCGCTTCGGGACATCGTCGACGACTTGGTGTTCGTGGACATCCCGGACCAGGAAGACGTCACGATCGGCCAGGCCGCGGACGCCAACCACGGCGTCGCCTACGACTCGAACACGACGGTCCGACAGGGTACCTACGAGGACACCGCCGGTTCGGACGTGGTCGTCATCACGGCCGGCATCCCGCGCCAGCCCGGCCAGACGCGCATCGATCTCGCCGGCGACAACGCGCCGATCATGGACGACATCGGCTCCTCGCTCGCCGAGCACAACGACGACTTCGTCACCGTCACGACCTCCAACCCGGTCGACCTGCTGAACCGTCACCTCTACGAGACGGGTTCGCGCGAGCGCGAGCAGGTGGTCGGCTTCGGCGGTCGGCTGGACTCCGCGCGCTTTCGCTACGTCCTCTCGGAGCGCTTCGACACGCAGGTCGGCAACGTCGAGGCGACCATCCTCGGCGAGCACGGCGACGCGCAGGTCCCCGTCTTCTCGAAGGTACGCGTCGACGGCCGCGACCCCGAGTTCGACGCCGACGAGCGCGAGGCCATCCTCGAGGACCTCCAGGAGTCGGCGATGAACGTCATCGAGCGCAAGGGCGCGACCGAGTGGGGCCCCGCGACGGGCGTCGCCCACATGGTCGAGGCCATCCTCCGGGACACCGGCGAGGTGCTCCCCGGGTCGGTCGTCCTCGACGGCGAGTTCGGCTACGAGGACACCGCCTTCGGCGTCCCGGTCAAGCTCGGCTCGAACGGCGTCGAGGAGGTCGTCGAGTGGGAGCTCTCCGACTACGAGCGCGAGCTCATGGACGAGGCCGCCGAGAAGCTCTCCGACCAGTACGACCGGATGACCGACGAGGACTGACGGCGGACCCGCGCCGGTTCGCTCCGCGTAACCGTCCTACCCGCCCCGGCGCGGCTCCGAGCGGTCGGCCCGACCGTCGCGTCGGCCCGCCTCCTCGCGTCGGCCCGCCTCGTCGACGGCCTCTTCGGACACTCGCTCGTCGAGCAGCGACGCCCACTCCTCGAGATGTGATGCCTGACGCACGGGTACTCCTCCGTTGGCACGAGTATCGACGCCGCGGAGTATAATGATTGTGCCTGCACTGAGACCCGCGACTGCGGTGGCCCGACGTGCAGCCAGATCGGTCCGGACCCGTCTCGGATCGGGTACCGCTTCGGTTTCCGCTGGACGGAGATCCCCTTCGGTCCGGTAAAACGGCGCGCCGCAGGAGGGAGGTGGATCGCGAGTTCAGGCGTCGGCCTGTCGCCAGGTGTCGGGCACCTGGATGCTGTAGCGGCCGTCTTCCTGGAGCGCGATGATGTACTCCTCGCGGTCGTACAGCTCCATGAGGTTGAGTTCGTACTGGCCCGGCTCGACGACGCGGATGCTCTCGAACTGGTCGTTGAGCTCCTTGCGCAGTTCAGCCAGATCCGGGCGGTCGGCCCGCTCGGTGTCCGGTTCGTCGGCGACCGACCGGTCGGGATCCGGCGTCTCCGCCGTTGATCCCTCGGCGTCCGCGGCCGTCGTATCCGAAGCGGCGACGTCGGTCGCCGCGGACGGCGTCGCATCGGTTTCCGTCGCGGCGTCCTCGGTCGCGGGGTCGTCGGTCGCGGGATCGTACCCCTCTGTGTCGGGCATCTCGTCTGGTTCGACGAGCTGGCTCCGGGCGTCGGCCTGCGCGGCGTCTTCGCCGTCGACGGGCTCGGAGTCCGCGACGATGATGTCGTCGTCTCCGGCGTCGTCACCTGACGACGCGTCCTCGGTGGACGCGGGCGTCGATGGCGACTCCGTCTCACCGGGCGGGCGCGCCTGGGTGGCGTCCGGTCCCGCGGACCCGCCGACCAGGTCCCGAACCGTCGCGGCGGCGTTCCCGACCGTCCGACTCACCGCGTCGCCGGGCCGGTCGCTCGGCTCCGGCGGCGACTCCGGTGGTGAGTCGGGGCCAGCGGTGTCGCCGCTGGCGGTCGCGTCGGGCTCGTCCGACCCCTCGAAGCCGTCGGGTCGGAACTGGAACTTCGTGCCGCCGCACTCCGGACAGCCCGACAGCATCTCCTTGGAGCCGTCGGCGAACGTCCGGTCGCAGCTCGTACACTGGTGGGGCATACCTGATTACTTCCGCGAGACGAGCGCGCTGATGAGGGTTTCGTCCTTGTGGAGCGTCTCGATCTGGTTGGCCGGGCCGATCACGGTCAGTTTCTTGGTCTCCTCTTTGCCCATCAGCCGGCCGAGGAGGCTCGAATCGTCGGCCTGCGATTTGGGGTAGGTCTCGATCTCGATGCCGTTGAACTCGTCGGGGCTGATCTCGGTCATCGTGACCTCGATGAGCCGCGACTCCTCGTCGGGCGTCAGGCCGGCCTCGAGGATGACGATGTTGTTGTCCCGGACGCCGTCTAAGATCATCCGGATCTTCTCCATCGTCGTCTTGCCGTCCATCCGCTCGGCGCTGATCAGGTCGATCTGCACTCCGTCTTCGTCTTCGGGGTGTTTTGCTTCAGCCATGATTCACCCGAAGTACTCCGCGATCTGGTCGTAGACTTCGTCCATGTTGTCACCTTCGAGCGCCGACAGCTCCGTCGTCTCGTGCTGGGGGAACGCGTTGCGGATCCGCTGGACCGACGAGTCCTCCAGGTCGATCTTGTTCGCGAGTATCAGCACGGGCAGGTCCTGACTCTCGATGATACCGATGAGCATCGTGTTGACCTGCGTGAACGGGTCCTCCGTCGAATCCAGCACGTAGATGACGCCGTCGACGTCCTCGCGGAGCCAGTGCATCGCTTCCGCGACGCCCTCGGTGGCCTCCCGCGAGCGACGGACCGCGTCGTCTTTCTCCATGTCGTGTTCGAGAAACTCCGTGTAGTCGACCTTCGTCGTCACGCCCGGCGTGTCGACGATGTCGATGTTGACCGTCTTGCCGTCGCGCTCGATCTCGACGTCTTCTTTCCTGCGTGCGCGCCGCGTCTCGTGGGGAACGTGACTCTCCGGCCCGACCGCGTCGCCCGTCCAGTCGCGAGCGATGCGGTTGGCCAGCGTCGTCTTCCCGGCGTTGGGCGGCCCGTAGATACCGATTCGTTTCGGATCCTCCTCGGAGAACAGCGTCGACGCTGCCCGCGAGATGCTGTCTTTGAGTTCTGTGAACAGTCCCATCCTATCCTCCTGCGCCGCGGCGGCGCATCTGAGCGAATAAGCCGGGCCGACTCACTTAAGCCTACGTCAGACGCAGATAAATAATTCGATACTAATTGGCCGAGACGGCCGGTTCGACCGCGCTGGCGCCGGCTCGCGTCTCCACCGGCGAGAACGTATCAGGTACGTTATATTCACGGTGTGGTGTTCCGTCTCGGTTCGGTGGTCCCGCGGTATCGTCCGTGCGAACGAGGACGGCCGCAGAGACGGCCGCGAATCCGACCGGATCGCGGCATCGGAGGCGGGGACACGAGTGGATCCGAACGACGGGGACGGGAGTTGACGGAACTCATCGGACGAATCCCGGACGCGTCGAAGCGACGGGAGAGCGAGAACCGAGGTGGACCCGGTCGGTCCGAACCGATCGGAGTCGACCGAACTCGAAGTCGGTCGGAAACTGCCGTGAGGACGTCGGCGGTTTCGATGACGGTTTCGTCGGGAAGGCGATAGTCCGTGGTCCGACAGTCCGTGGTCCGACAGTCCGACACCCCCACCCCTTCGTTTCGAGTGGAACGCCGGAACCCCCTGGGCAGGGGTCGACCGAGAGCGCGAGTCGTGACCGTCGGAACGAGCGCGGACGATGCCCAGAAGTGATTTCGAAGTCGGTCGAGATTCCTCCTAGACATATAGCGATAACTACTGTGCATTACCACCCTAGTCCTAGAAACGAATACACCTGTAAATTTGTTTTCGCTCTAGTGCGGATTTGATTTTATGGACGAGATAGTAAATCTTTCTCTCTAGCAGAGCGAACCGACGCTCGCTCACCCCCCGTCCCTCCTTTTCGTCGTTCCACCCGAAACGAAGGGGTGGGGGTGTTCCGGCTAGAATATCACGACAGGTGACACCTCTCGGACACTCGGGACTCATACGGATTGCTCTAAGTCAGTTCCACATCGACCGCTCGCAGTCAAGCGGTCGTCGTGGTAAACAGTTAGAGCAATCCGTATCACGCGGCGTCCGCCCTGACAGTCGAGACAGGTGGAACTGCCGGTCGGAAAACGCCGATATAGCCGTGTAGAACCCTCGAACCGTGGTGATCCGATCGGAGTGTCGCTCGTGTTCCCGACCGCTCACCGAAATATTTAATATCGTATCAACCACGGGTTCATGTGGTTCAACTGGACTCGCCGTCCGCAGATAATCGACGTACCACGGCGAGTTATTCGGTATGAGTGGCGTTCCGGGGGTCCGCGGGACCACTTCCAGACGAAACAGAGGGGTTCGAATCGCACGATCACACAACGATGGACGGGGACGATACAGACGAGGATGCGACGCTCGATTCACGGCGGTTCGTGGATGGGGCAAACGAGGGTGAAACGCAACCGGCGTCGGGCGACGGGACGCCGCGAACTGACGGCGGCGCGGGCGAAACCGCCGAGAGCGAGGGCGACGGTCCCACCGAGGAGAACGGACCGACCGACTCGCTCGACGCCGTGGACGTCGACGTCGAGTCGAGCGACGGCGCGGGAGACGCGGACTCGTCGGTCCTCGACGACGTGATGCTCGACGACGTCGGGTCCGACGACCCGGAGGAGGCGTCCCAGGGGCTGTTCGACGACCTCCTCGCCGGCGATCCGATCTTCGAGAACAAGGAGGTGCTGCGTCCCTCGTACACGCCGCGCAAGCTCCCCCATCGCGAAGAGCAGATCAACAACATGGCGACGATCCTCGTCACCGCCCTCCGCGGGGACTCACCGTCGAACATCCTCATCTACGGCAAGACAGGGACCGGCAAGACCGCGAGCGCGAAGTTCGTCAGCACGGAGCTCGAATCCACGTCCCAGAAGTACGAGGTGCCCTGCGAGGTCGAGTACATCAACTGCGAGGTGACCGACACGCAGTACCGCGT
>JBDGSU010000115.1:0-42904 GCA_042217395.1 Halosimplex sp. | reverse complement strand
ACTCCAGGACGAGATCGAGGTGAACCAATCGTCGGCTGGCTCGTTCGAGGTTCCCGACTGGGATCGGCGATCGTACAGACAACTCACCGACGCGCTCGTAACGGTCGGATTCACGCTCGGCGACTACTCGGGCGCGTTTGGATACGTCGACGAGGTCGACCCCGTGAAGTTCTTCATCGCCAGTACGGCGGGGTGGACCGGCGTTCCGGAACCGTCGGAAGCGTTAGTCCTTCAGCGGACCCCCGCCCAGAACGACGGCACGACGCCACACACACTCACGGTCGAGGACGTCCCCGTCGACGGGTTCTGGTCGGTCACCGTCTACAACAGCGACTTTTATCTAGAGGAGAACGAGTTCGACGCCTACACAGTCAGCAACGCGACTGCCGAGCCGGACGATGCCGGGAGTATCACGATCCACTTCGGCGGTGACCCCGACCAGCCGAACTTCATCTACACACCGGAGGGGTGGAACTACACGGTCCGCCTCTACCAGCCGCGCGAGCCGATCCTCGACGGGAGCTATCAGTTCCCCGACGCCCAGCCAGTCGAGCAATAAGTACGAGGAACAATAGCCATGAGCAACGAGACACGCGAGACGACGGCTGAATCGGAAGATGAACCGCTGCGAACATCACGCCGCTCCGCACTCCGGAGGCGGTCAGGGAACTGTGTTATCGGTCACCGACTGAGGAACGAAAGCACAACTGCCGGAAGAAGATTTGACTAGTCCGACGACAAGAGAGGCTCTGAAACGCCCGAATTCAGCTACCTGCTCTCTCGTTGCTCCACCTTGTTCAGTTCGATGAGCAGGCGGAAGATCGCCTTCACGAGGTTCGCGTCGACGTCGAACTGCTCTGCGTTCTCGCCGGCGCGGTCCATCACGGCCTGTTCCTGGTCCTCGTCGGTGGTCGGGAGGCCGCGCTCGTCTTTGACTCCCGCGATGGTGTCGGCGACGTAGGTCCGCTGGGCGATCAGTTCGACTATCTCCCGGTCGATCGTCCGGATCTCCTCGCGCAGTTCGTCCAGGCTCATCTCCTCGGCGTAGGTCGGTGAGTCGTCTTCGCTCATTGGAATCGTGTCCCGCTCATGTGATCCGCGTTCCCTCGGTCTGCGTGGTCGTCAGCCAGGTCCGCCCCTCGCGCTCGCCCCACCGCTCGCGAAGCGTCTCGAGCGCCTCGCGCTCGCCGACGGCGGTGAAACTCGGGCCCGTCCCCGACAGCGAGACGCCGTGGACCGTCGGCATCGCCTCGACGATCGGGTCGGTCGGGAACTCCAGCGCCGCGCAGAAGGCCAGCCCGTTGACCGTCATCGCGCGGCCGAACTCGCCGTCGAGGGCGAGGTCGGCGACGAGGTCGGCCATCGGTGCGACCCGTCGGCAGCGATCGACGTCGGCGTCCGCCGAAAAGGAGCGCTCCGGCGGCGTCCAGACGAGAACCGCCCAGTCGCGCTCCTCCCGGGCGAGCAGTTCGTCGGTGGCGTTGTCGGTGACGGTGACGCCACCGAGCATGCTCGCGCTCGCGTCGTCGAACGCTCCGGTGACGGTCACGCCGGCGTCCCGTGCGGCCTGCACGCCGATCCGACAGGCGTCCTCCCGGGAGATCTCGTCAGCGGCGCCGAGCGCGTCGAGCGTCGCGAGCACGGTGGCGTTGGCCGCGGCGCTCGAACTCTTCAGCCCCGAGGCCATCGGCACGTCGCTCTCGGTGTGGACGCGCCCGCCCTCGCCGTCGCCGAAGCGGTCGACGACGGCCTCGACGCAGCCTTCGATCAGCCTCGTGTCGGCGTCGGGGTCCTCGGCGACGCGACCGGTCACGTCCTCGGCGGCGGCGTCGAGTTCGACGGTCGCCGTGGTGTACTCGTCGATGGCGAACGCCGATCCCGTACCGGTCGCCAGCGCGTTCAACACCGTCCCCGCCGCGGGGGCGACTGCCTGTCCTTCCATCGTGGGACAGTCTTCCCGGGCGGTACTTACCTCTGTGGTATTTCGCCGGACGGCCGTCAGCGACGCCGCCGACGGCGGTCGGCCCGCCGAGACGCTACGTCCGAGCGCGCGGGAACGCGACGCTTTTGGGTCGCCCGCGGGAACTCAGACCCATGAGCACGCGCAACGACGTGCCGCCGGACACGCTGGGGGTCGAACTGACCGAGGACGGCGTCGCCGTCGAGTACCTCGACGGCCGCGAAGTGTTCTACCGCGGCGTGCCGGAGGCGGTGGAGGGGCGCGTCCGCGCGGGCCCCGGCAAGGACGTCCACGTCCTCGTGACCGACGAGAGCGGGACCCAGGGGATCATGCTCTACGTCAACGACCTGAACACGCACGACGACATCTTGGAGGAGACCGGCGTCGGACGGGTCATGGTCGACGACGGGGACGAGGAGACGCTGTTCGCCGGCGTGACGGCCCGCGCGGAGGCCCACCGCGTGGAGATCGAGGCGGACCTGTCGGTCGTCGACGGTCGGGTGTTCGTCTTCGCGGAGGACGAGATGGGCGAACGGAGTTACGAGATCGTCGACGGGGCGTAGCGACTCCGGTCGAAGGCCGAACTCACTGGATGTAGGCCGGCTCTTCGGCGTCGCAGTTGCTCTCGTGCTGTCGCGCGTCGGACTGGTCGTCGAACATCAACCCACAGGCCTCGCACTTGTACCAGGTCATTTCGTCGCGCTCGGTGGTCACGACCATGCTAGGCGTTGCGTCGGCACGAGGTAAATGCATTTCTCCCGTCGCGATCTGATCGGTTCGGGTTGCCCACTTTTTGCGGAAGGGGGTTCCCGCAATGAGGCCTCAGGCCGAGTGAGGAACCCCCCTTCCGCAAAACGTGGGGAAAAAGGCCGGACGACGCGCTCACTTCGTTCGCTTGCGTCCGGTAAACCGCCTCGCTCCCGACGGTCGCTCGGCGGATGCTATCGCGGTAAGTCTACCGCCTGTACCGAGCATACGCCGAGCGGTGCGAGGCCGACTAGTGAGGGACCTTCGGTCCCTCATACCATGCGAACGGGCGGCTTCTCCGCCCGTGAGCAGACGGGGGGAGGCATCGATGCGAACAGCGTGGGACCGAAGGTCCCACGGGCCGTGCGAACGGGCGCGAAGCGCCCGTGAGCAGACGGCGCGCAGTGCCGTGAGCGAAGCGAGGCGTTTCTCCGGTCGCTCCCTGCGGTCGCGACCGGCCTTTTTGCCCCCATCTTTTTGGCTCGGGGCCTCGCCGAGCGCGACCCCCGAGCGAAAAAGGTGGAAGGATAAAGAGCGTCGGTCCGATAGCGGGGGTATGGGAAGCGGCGACGCCATCGAAGTCACCGTCGAGGGCGCGAACAAGCGCGACGCGGGTCGCGGTATCGCCAGGGTCCCCGAGCGCCTCCGGGCAGAACTCGGTGTGTTGAGCGGCGACCCGCTCGTCATCACGGGCGAGCGGGCCACGGTCGCGAAGGCCTGGCCCGAGAGCGGCGACGGGAGCTACATCCGCATCGACGCCGATACCAGGGCCAACGCGGGAGTGAACATCGGCGACACCGTCACCGTCGAGCAGACGTCGGTCCGCGAGGCCGACGGCCTCACCGTCCGCCTCTCCCAGTCGGTCGGGCTGGACGAGGCCCAGCAGGAGGCGGCCGTCCGGCGCGCGCTGCTGGACCGCCCGCTGCGAGAGGGTGAACAGGTCCACATCGACGGCGTCGGCGCGTTCGCCGTCGCCGGGACCGACCCCGACGGCGCCGTGCGCGTCACCGACGGGACCGACATCACCGTACTCCCGCCGCTCCGCGGCGGATCGTCCGGCGGTGGGAACGCTCGGGCGGGACCGGCCGGCGACTCGGGCGGGGCCGGGGCGGCCGGCGGGTCGGGCGGATCGGCGGACGGTACGGGCGTCGGAGCCGAGTCCGGGTCGACGCCCGACGAGTCGGCCTCGCGGACGGGCGTCTCCTACGAGGACATCGGCGGGCTGGACGACGAACTCGACCAGGTCCGCGAGATGATCGAGTTGCCGCTGTCGAACCCGGAGCTGTTCACGCGGCTGGGCATCTCGCCGCCGCGGGGCGTCCTGCTACACGGGCCGCCGGGGACGGGGAAGACGCTCATCGCCCGGGCGGTGGCGAACGAGGTCGACGCGTACTTCGACGTCATCTCCGGGCCGGAGGTCGTCTCGAAGTACAAAGGGGAGAGCGAGGAGCGGTTGCGCGAGGCCTTCGACCGGGCGGCGGCGAACGCGCCGGCGATCGTCTTCGTCGACGAGATCGACGCCATCGCCGGCGAGCGCGACGAGGACTCGGACATGGAGAACCGGGTGGTCGCGCAGCTGCTGACGCTCCTCGACGGGCTGGAGGACCGCGGGCAGGTCATCGTCATCGGCGCGACGAACCGCGTCGACAGCATCGACCCCGCGCTCCGCAGGGGCGGCCGCTTCGACCGCGAGATCGAGATCGGGGTCCCCGACGAGGGCGGACGCCGGGAGATACTCGACGTCCACACGCGGGGGATGCCCCTCGGGGAGGACGTGGACCTGGACCGCGTGGCCGGGCGGACCCACGGGTTCGTCGGCGCGGATCTCCACACGCTGACGACCGAAGCCGCGATGCACGCGCTGCGGCGGACGCGGGACGAACCCCGGGTCACCCGCGAGGACTTCGAGGCCGCGCTGCGGGTGGTCGACCCGTCGGCGATGCGGGAGTACGTCGCCGAGTCGCCGACGGTCACCTTCGAGGACGTCGGCGGGCTCGCCGAAGCCAAGTCGACGCTCGAACAGGCCGTCCAGTGGCCCCTGGAGTACGGCCCGCTGTTCGCGGCGACGAAGACCGACCCTCCGTCGGGAGTCCTGCTCCACGGCCCGCCGGGGACGGGGAAGACGCTGCTCGCTCGCGCCGTCGCGGGCGAGAGCGGCGTCAACTTCATCCGCGTTGCGGGGCCCGAGCTCATGGACCGCTACGTCGGCGAGAGCGAGAAGGCGGTCCGGGAGGTGTTCGACCGCGCCCGCCAGACCGCGCCCGCCATCGTCTTCTTCGACGAGATCGACGGCATCGCGGGCGGCCGCGCGGCCGGCAACGAGGTGACCGAACGGGTCGTCTCCCAACTCCTCACCGAGATGGACAGCGCCGCCGAGAACCCGAATCTCGTCGTCATCGCGGCGACGAACCGTCGCGAGACGCTCGACGACGCGCTCCTCCGCCCCGGGCGGCTCGAACAGCACGTCGAGGTGCCGTATCCGGACGAGGCGGGTCGGCGGGCGATACTCCGGGTTCACACCGAGGGGAAACCGCTCGGGGACGACGTGGACCTGGACGAGTTGGCGAGCGAGACTGAGGGACTCTCGGGAGCCCAGATCGAGTCGCTCGTCCGCACGGCGTCGATGCGCGCCATCAGCGAAGTGGCCGCCGGCGTCCCGCCGGAAGAGGCCAACGAGCGCGCCGACGAGGTCGTCATCGGCCGGGACGACTTCGAACACGCACTCGAACGGATCGAACCCGGTCTGTAACCCGACGGAGAGCCGTTCGGGAGCGACCGCTCAGGAGAGGACACGGAGGGACCCGTCGTCCGTCACTGCGTAGACGCGGTCGCGCACCGGCGCGATACCCATTGCGTTCCCGTCCAGGTCGACCGTCCAGCGGAGCTGCCCGTCGCGCTCGAACGCTCGCACGCGGCCCTCGCCCCCGTTCGTCCCCTCGCGGGCGAGCAGCGTCTCGCCGGCCACGACCGGGTCGGCGTAGTACGCGCTCGGATCGGTCGACCAGACGGTCGAGCCGTCGCCTCTGTCGAGCGCGTAAAGTCGATACGGTCGGTCCGGCGTCTCGTCGTCCCCGTTCGAACCCCGCCCGCCCATCCCGACGAAGAGTCGCTCCGGACCCAGCGCCGCTCCGACCGGGCGGTCGCCGAGTTCACGCCACCACCGGACCGATCCCGAGGCGTCGGCGGCGACGACGCCCCCGCGGCCGCCCTCCCGTTCGTGGGTCACGTACACCTCGTCGCCCTCGACGATGGGGGCGCGCGAGAACGAGAGGCCGTCCTCGACGCGCCACTCGGCGGGCGGCGGGCGGCCGCGGAGTTCGTCGAGTAGCGACCGCGGTGCCAGCCGCTCGACCATCCCTACGTCGGTCACGTACACCCCGTCCTCGTCACCGATCGCGACGCCCGCGTAGCCGATGCCGTCGCCGTGGGAGACGGTGTATCGGTGCTCGCCCTCGGCGTCGTAGGCGTCGATACCGCCGTTGAACGGGACGAACAGGCCGTCGGTCGTCGGGACGACCGAGAAGACGGACTCGTGGACGAGGTCTGTCTCCCACCGGACGCGACCGTCGCCGAGCGCGTGCTCCCGCAGCGATCCGTCCGCGGCGGCGAGGTAGCACTGTCCGAGCCCCGGCCGGATGGCGAGCGCGTCGCTCTCGGGACCGCGCCAGGCGACGGACCCGTCCGGTTCGTGGGCCGCCACTCGGCTGTAGCCACCGACCACGATCCGGCGGACTTCACCCGCTCCCCCGACGACCAGCGTCGTCGGGTCCTCGGTGGTCGAGACGGTCCGGACCGCGGGATCGTCCGGGGGCGTCGCGCGTGGGATCCGGGCGGTGTTTCGCGGCCCGCGATGCGCCAGCGGCCAGGTACCCGTCTGCGGGTCGGGCGCCGCCGGCAGGGGCTCGCGGACGAGCGTCGCCCCCGCGGCGCCGGCCACTCCGCCCGTCCCGACGACGCCACCGGTCCGGAGGAGTCTGCGCCGCGTGAGGACGTCCGTGGACTGCTCGTCGGTCACGCTCTCGCGTTTCTCCATGCGCGGTAAATACCTTCTGTGCCGGCGGCGGACCCGTGACCACCACCGGTCGCGTCCGCGTGTTCCGACTCGCTCGAATCGGCCCACGACGCCCGCGCCACGGGTGCCTTTTTCACGTCGCCGGCGCAATATTTGCCTGAGACGATCATGAGCGACGAGCCACACCAGCACTACGTGAACGGGGAGTGGACGACCGGCGAGAGCAGCGAGACGTTCGCGAGCGAGAACCCCGCGACGGGGGAGACGGTGGGAGAGTTCTATCGCGCGACGCCCGCGGACGTCGAGCGCGCCGTCGGCGCGGCCGAGGACGCCTACGAGGAGTGGCGGCGACTGTCGTACATCGACCGCGCGGAGGTGCTCTGGGACGTCTACCACGAGCTGCGCGACCGCACCGACGAACTCGGCGAGATCGTCACCCGCGAGTGCGGCAAGGAGATAAGCGAGGGCCGCGCGGACGTGGTCGAGGCCGCCCACATGGTCGAGTGGGCCGCGGGCAACGCGCGCCACCCGCACGGCGACGTCGTCCCCTCGGAGATCCCGGAGAAAGACGCGTACATGCGCCGGAAACCGCGGGGGGTCGTCGGCTGTATCACGCCGTGGAACTTCCCGGTCGCGATCCCCTTCTGGCACATGGCCGTGGCGCTCGTCGAGGGCAACACCGTCGTCTGGAAGCCCGCCGAGCAGACGCCCTACTGCGGCCAGATCGTCTCCGAGATGATGATCGACGCAGGCGTCCCCGACGGCGTGTTCAACGTCGTCCAGGGGTTCGGCGACGCCGGCAACGCCATCGTGGAGGACGAGCGCGTCAGCACCGTCCTGTTCACGGGGTCGGCCGAAGTGGGACACAAGATAGACGAGACGCTCGGCGGCGTCCCCGGTCGCGACGCCGCCCTGGAGATGGGCGGCAAGAACGCCGTCGTGATCACGGAGGAGGCGGACCTGGACATCGCCTTGCACTCGGCGGTGATGTCGTCGTTCAAGACGACCGGCCAGCGCTGCGTCTCCAGCGAGCGCCTCATCGTCCACGAGGACGTCTACGACGAGTTCAAACCGCGATTCGTCGATCTGGCCGAGTCCGTGGCCGTCGGCGACCCGCTCGACGAGGACACGTTCATGGGTCCGGTGGTCGACGAGGGTCAGGTCGAGAAGTTCCGCAAGTACAACGAGCTCGCCCGCGAGGAGGGCGCGACCGTCCTCGTCGACCGCGAGGAACTGGACGACAGCGAGATCCCCGAGGGGATGGCCGAGGGTCACTGGGTCGGCCCGTTCGTCTACGAGATCGACTACGACCCCGACCTGCGGTGCATCCACGAGGAGGTGTTCGGCCCGCACGTCGCCCTGATCGAGTACTCCGGCGACGTCGAACGCGCCGTCGATATCCACAACGACACCGACTACGGGCTGGCAGGGGCGATCATCTCGGAGGACTACCGCCAGATCAACTACTACCGCGACTACGCCGAGGTCGGGCTCTCGTACGGCAACCTCCCCTCGATCGGCGCCGAGGTCCAGCTGCCCTTCGGCGGCGTGAAGAAGTCCGGGAAAGGGTCGCCCAGCGCCCGCGAGGTCGTCGAGGCCGTCACCGAGCGCACCGCGTGGACGCTCAACAACTCCAGGGAGATCGAGATGGCACAGGGGCTCTCGGCCGATATCGAGACCGACGGCGACTGATACTCAGATATCCCCGCCGGTCTCGACGCCGCCACCGCCGCCCGAGTTGTTCGACGGCAAGCGCGACGCGAGGTCGCTGACGAACGCCCCGTAGTTGCGCGTCTGCAACAGGACGGTGCCCGGGCCAGTAAACCGCATGACCAGCCCCTCGTCGCTGAACAGCGTCTCCTTCATCCCGCCGATCCGCTCGGTGTTGTACTCCATCGCGGCGTCCCAGGCGACCACGTGGCCGGAATCGACGGTGAACACCTCGCCCGCCTCGACGGTCCGTTCCTGGATGCCGCCGAAACTCGACAGGAAGAGCGGTCCCGTCCCCGAGGCCCGCAGCAGGAAGAGCCCCTCGCCGCCGAACAGCGTGTCCAGGCCGCCGACGTCGGTGTCGAGTTCCACGCCGGATCCCGCGGCCTCGTAGGCTCCCGACTGGACGTAGACGTCGCCGCCGTCGAGTTCGCGGACGGTCATGTCGCCCGGCGTCGTCGCCGCGATCTGGACGACTCCCTCGCCGCCCTCGGCGGTGAACCGGTTCCGGAACAGCGACTCCTCGCCGAGGACGGAGTCTTTGACCGATTCGAGGAACCCCTCGTCGGCGTCGCCGATGCCGGTCTCCATCCGGATCGTCTCCGTGTGTGACACCATCGCGCCCGCCTCCGCGGTGAGCTCCTCTCCCGGCGACAGCCGGACCGATGCGACCGCGTACGCGGGTCGGTTCTCGAGTTCGTACTCCATCGTCACCGGGGACGAGTTCCAGGAATTACATATAGCTTGACATTCGGACGAACCGTCGCGGAGACGTGTCCGGTCGATGCGTCGGCCGCGAAAGCGAAAGGGGCGAGGTGCGGACGAAGAGGCGGGTTCCGCGGCCCGCCTGTCCGGACAGGCGGGCCGCGGTCGGTGGTCGACGTGGGCCTGGCCGAGCGCGGTTGAATGCCGGTTGCGACGTGAAAAGCGTCTCGCCGGCACGTGGTCGTATTGGCCCCACCGATATAAACTTCGTGTCTGGCGACGGCCCGAGTCCGGGTGCCGGGTCGGCCGAACGGGGTCGTGCGATCGATCCCGGACGGTCTCGTAATCGTCCGTGTCAGTTGCGCCGGTCCGCGAGCGCGGGAAACTCCGCGCGCACCTCGGCGACGCGGTCCCGATCGACCTCGGCGGTGACCAGCGCGGCCTCGTCGCCGGCGCTCGCGAGCGTCGTCCCCCAGGGGTCGTAAACCGTCGAACGACCGAGCAGTTCGGCGTCTTCGAAACTGCCGACACCGTTGACCGCGCCGACGTAACAGAGGTTCTCGACGGCGCGCGCACGCGGGAAGAGCTTCCAGTGCTCGACGCGGGGGTAGGGCCACGCGCTGGGCACGAGCAGCAGGGTCGCGCCCGCGTCGACGAGCGAGCGATACAGCGATGGGAAGCGCAGGTCGTAGCAGGTCGTCATCCCGACGACGTGGCCCTCGAACTCGACGGTCGGCAGCGACTCGCCCGGCGTCAGCAGCTCCTGTTCGGCCGAGCCGTAGCCGAAGAGATGTCGTTTCCGGTACACCGCCCGCCGCTCGCCCGTCCTGTCGAGGAAGACGGAGGCGTTCGCCAGCCCCTCCGCTTCGGGCGTGTCGACGCCGGCGGCGCGGGAGGCGGCCATGTCCTCGACGATACTGCCGGCGAGGACCGCGACGCCGTGCTCGCGGGCGCTCTCGGCGAGCGCGGTGACGGTCGGCCCGTCGACGCTCTCCGCGCAGCGCTCGTAGAGGTCGAACGCGAAGTACCCGACGTTGAATATCTCCGGGAGTGCGACCAGATCGGCGCCCGCGTCTGCGGCCTCGGCGACCGCCTCGCGCGCCCGTTCGACGTTCCCGTCGACGTCGCCGCCTTCGATCGCCGACTGGCAGAGAGCGAGCTTCACACTTCGACACCGAGGGCCTCGGCGAGGGCGGCCTCTAAGTTGTCGAGTTCGCCGTCGAGGTTCCTCTCGAAGAACCGTTCGACGCCGGGAAGCGAGCCGTCGACGACGAAGCGGTTCGTCACGCTGGTGCCCCCGTCCGTCTCCGCGAGTTCGTGTTCCCCGACGACGTTCATCACCCGCGAGCTACCGACGAAGCGGACGTACTCGGGCTCTCGGCGCTCCTCGTCTTCCGTCTCGACGGCGATGGTCCTGTCGATGACGGGGATCGGGAGCCTGAGGTGCCACGTCGCGCTGCCGTCCCGGTGGACATCGTAGTCGTCGACGACGCTGATGGCGCTCGCCCGTCGGCCGGGGTCGGCGATGAACTCCCAGACGCGCTCGCGGTCGGCCGGTACCTCGAACGACCGCTCGACCCGGACAGTCATGGCGGTGCTTGGAACTACGACACTAAAAGACCAGTCAACTGATCGTGACGCGCCAGGTCGTCGAGCGGGCGCGTCCCCACTTCTCGATTTCGACGTCGTCGGACTCCTCGTCGATCTTCGGCAGGCGCGCCCCGACCTGCTTCGAGGAGAGGCCGATCTGCTCCGCGATGTTCTTCGCTCTGAAGTAACTTTGCCCGCGCGAGACGCTGTCGCGCAGGTAATCCAGAATTTCTCTGTCCTCCTCGCCGAGTTCGCTCATACGTCGATGTTGGTCGCGAACGCCCTTAACGATTCCTTACGCGTCCCGCTCGCCGTAGAGATGAACCGCGGCGACCGAGAGGACGCCGGCGATCATCGCCAGCGCGAAGCTCGACCCGGCCACCACGTGGTCGTGGTATGTGACGAGCATCCCGACCGCGCCGACGACGGCGAGCACGGCGAACACCAGTCCGAGACCGATTCCCATGTCAGACCCCGCAGCTACCTCGCTCATTACCCGCAGTTCCGTCACTCGGTACGTAATTCTTTCGGGGTCGGACGCGAACTCGGGCGGCGTATTGCAGCCCGGTCCGGGGTCGATGCCACGATCGCGTGCGATCGACCCCGGTAAACGCTCGCTTCGAATCCGCCTCATACAGATTATTGCAAGACAGTCCGGGGCCGGCCGCACGCAGTCGTGCGGTCGATCCGGTAAACGCTTGCAGCGATCCGTATCAGTCGTCCTCGGGGTCGGACTGGATCGTCGTGTGCTCGGACTCCTCGTTGAGCGCGAGGTTCGTCGCGATCTCGGCGTTGCGGACCGCGTACTGGGCGGTCTGCTGGAGGCTGACGAGTACCTCGCGCACTCTGAGGACGTCGTCGTTGGACATCTCGTCGAGGTCCGAGAGGATCTCGTCCTCGCGGTCGCCGATCTGCGCGAACATCTCGCGGACCTCGATTGCGATGTCGTAGTCGCGCTCGACGGCCGCCTCGACGGCGCGTTCGGTGATGTCGTTGACCTGGTCGGTGAACTCCCTGATCCGGCGCATCGTCGAGGAGTCGACGTTCAGCGAGTGGCCCTCGGTCTCAAGCGCGATCTCGGCGATGTCCTCGGCGTTGTCGGCCGTGAGCTCGAGATTCTTCGCGATCGAGCGGTAGCCGATGAGCGGGAAGCCGTCGTCGAGCCCGACCGCCCGCGCGAGGTTCGGGTTCTGGTACGACGTGAATATCAGCCGGAGCAACAGGACGAATATCTTGTTGGCCTGGCGCTCCCGGTTGAGCGCGCGCTGGGCGAGGTCGGGGTTACCGTGGGCCAGCGCCTTGACGGCCTCGTTTCGCATCGTCGAGCCCGTGCTCTCGAGGCGTTCGAGGAGGTTGTCGAGCGTGAAGTCCTCGGGGTCGACCGAACAGCGGATGGCGATCCGTTCGGGCGTCTCCTCGACGACGCCGAGGCCCATGAGCTGGGTCTCAGCGTTGTAGACGGCGTTGATGTGCGAGCTCTCCAGGGTGCCGTTCTCGCCGGCGTCGACGTGGATTACCCGGCGACCGAGCACGTACTGCGAGAGGATCGCCCGTTCGAGCGCGTCGGCGGTGAGCCCCTCCGCGTGGATGATCGCCTCGGACTCCTCGCCCTGCACCGACTCGGGCATCACCGTCAACGTACCCTTGCCGCCCATCCGCAGCGACACCTCGTCTCCCTTCTCGACGTTGTGTTCTTTCGCCCACTTCGCGGGCAGGGTCATCGCCAGCGTCGACGGACCCAGCCGCTGGACTTTCCGCGTTTCCATACCCTTTCTTATCCGCTCGAGACCTTAATTGTATCCATACACGGTATTATTCTCAGTCAAATACTATTACACCTGCTGAACAGTCGTCCAGAAATCCCCAGACCGGCCCTGAATAGTTCACATACAAGGGGCGATCGGCGCCGGTCGGAGACGAGACCCCCCGGCGATCCTCGGACGGGTTCTCGCAAGACCGTTCGGGATCGACCCAGGACCGGTGCGGTCGGCCCGGTACACGCGTGCTCCGACCGCGCGCGGCCGACCCGGTAACCGCTTGCTTCGAATCCGTATCACTCGATCTTCACGAGGCGACGTTCGTAGCGGCCGACCCGGACGTGGTGCCACCCGCGCAGAGACTCGTCGAGATCCGGGTCGCCCGTGTCGACCCGGAGCGCGTCGAGGCCGTCGAGTTTGGCCCGCGTCGCGACTATCTCGACCTCGGAGCGGCGGATCACGTCGGGCGAGATCTGCTGGTTGCCCCGGCCGAAGACGAACCCCTGGCCACCGATCGGCGAGACGACGACCACGTTTCGTTCCCCCCGTTCGGGGTCCCCCAGCGCCGCCTCGATCTCCGACGCGCCGCCGTCCCGCACGACGAGCTCCCCGTCGTCGCGGCTCGCGGGTCGCTCCGTGCTCGCGGCTTCGCCGCTCGCTTTCGAGGCGCTTCGCGCCTCGCTCTCCCCGCTCGCTCGTTCGGCGGGCTCGCTCCGCTCGCCCGCCCGCCACACGTCCACACCGAGCGGCGTCCCCTCGAACCCGAGCTTCGACTTGATCGCGCCCACCGTCCCGCCCGGACCGAGGACGTACGTCACGCCGGGCTCGGCCTCCTCGGCGACGCCTTCGGCGAGCGTCTCGACGGTCCCGCCGCCGGTCTGCTTGCTCGCCTGGCGCTCCTCCGCGACGGGCGTGTTCGCTATCGCCCGCAGCTCCGTCGACACTTCCTGTGTGAGGTACGCGTCCTCGTCGACGTCGTTGACTTCGCCCCTCTCGACGTCGGTAAACGACCCCGCGACGATCCCCGCTTCGCGCGGGCGCACGGCGAACACGGACGAGTAGATCTTGACGCCCGCCGGAACGCCCAGGATCGGCGTCTCGCTGCCCAGTTCGTCGAGCGTCTCCGCCACGTCGACGGCGGTCCCGTCCCCGCCGACGAACAGGACGAGGTCGACGTCGCGCTCCACGAACGCCCGGACGGCCGCACGGGTGTCCGCCGCGCTGGTCTCCCGTGCGTCCGTTCCCGCGTCCCCGTCGCCGACCGGGTCGCCGACGACGACGGGGTCGAATCCAGCCGCGCGGGCGGCGTCCTCTCCCATCGGGCCGCCGAAGGCGTAGACCTCGACGGCGTCGTCGGTCTCGGCCAGCGCGTCGAGCGCCGCCCGCGCCCGTTCGGGCGCTCTCGGTTCCGCACCCCGCTCGCGGGCCTCGTCGACTTTCCCGTCGGTGCCTTTCAGGCCGACGCGACCGCCCATGCCGGCGATCGGGTTGACAACGAGACCGATCCGTCGCATTGCTCCCTGTAGGGTCGGGCCCGGCAAAAGGGGTCCGCATCGCGGTCGCGAGTCCCGGTCCCGGCGGAAATGGGTCGGTTTTACATCGGACGGCCTGAAAGGGGCTCGCATGCTCATCCCTCTGCAGGAAGGCGTGCAGGCCGGGCTCATCAACGTCGCGGGGTACGTGCTGTTGCTCGGCGGACTCTTTCTGACCGCCGTCTGGTGGAGAGTCCTCTACCGGTAGCCGGTCACCGGTCCGTCGGCCACGCCGGCGGACCGCCCGTCGGAGCCCGTCACTCCCCGGTGTCGGCGAGGTCGACGCGCTCGCGGAGCCACGCCGCCGCGTCTTCGACCTCCCGCTCCGGCCCCTGGATCTTCACGCGGACGGAGTCGCCGGGATAGCTCCCGACGGTCACGTCGAAGGTCGCGCGCAGGTCGGCCAGCCGGTCGAGCAGCGCGCTCTCGGGCTCGTCGACGACCACGGACGCGACGTGCTCGACTTCCCCCGCGAAGTCGTCGGCGACCGTCTCGAACATCGCCTCCATCTCCGCGGGCACCCCCGGGAGGACGTAGACGCTGCCGATCACGCACCCGGGCGCGACGCCCTCGGGATTCTTCAGCAGACGGGCACCCCGGGGGATGTCCGCCGTCCCCTCGGCGAGGTCGTCGGCCGCGTACCCGCCCTCCTCGGCCAGCCACTCGCGGGCCGCCTCGTTCTCGACCACGTCGCGGCCGAACGCGGCGGCGACGCCGTCCATCGTCAGGTCGTCGTGGGTCGGGCCGAGCCCGCCGGTCACCACCACGGCGTCGTACTCGGCGCGGTACTCGTTGACGACGCGCGCGATGTCGGCGACGCGGTCGGGCAGCGTGACGACCCGCTCGACGTCGACGCCGCGTTCCGTCAGTCGCTCCCCCAGCCAGGCGGCGTTCGTGTTCACGGTGTCTCCGGCGAGCAACTCGTCCCCCACCGTGACGATGGCAACGCGCATACCGGCCGTACGGCCCCGACGACTAAAAGGAGGTCCGCTTCCCGGCGCGCGAGCCGGACCGGGCCGGGAAACTCCCGGTCGGACGGAGCTGACCCGGCCGACAGGCCGCCCCGGTCGCGTGGCCGCTCAGCGCATCCCCGGCGGCGGATCGTCGTCGTCGAACTCGTCGGTCCCGGTCTCGACGTCGAGTCCGATCTCCTCGCGGCGGCGTTCGAGAACCCGGATCTGACGGAGGTAGTAGAGCGCGCCGCCGATGCCGACCAGCGCCAGCACGCCGCCGATCCCCCCGAACAGGAGGAGGTCGCGGACCAGGTAGTACCGGACGATGATCGGTCCGCGCTCGACCGACTCCCAGCGGACCGTCATCCGGTCAGTCGCGCCGTCGACGCTCGTGGTCGTGCCGCCCGGCGAGACCTTCGAGAGGAGCGGCACGCCCACGCGGGCGTGGGGCGGAAGCGTCACCGCGACCGAGTGGGGCGACTCGACGAACGTCGGGACCGAGAACTGCTTGGCGTTGGGCCGCTCGGCGGTGAAGGCCACCTGTCCGCCGGCCTGTGGCAGGGTCACGTTCAGCCGCGACCGGGTCGCGTTCACGTAGAAGTCCGAGCGGTTGGCCGGCGAGACCACGGTCCCGTTCGGGAACCGGAACCGCAGCGACGCGATCTGTAGCGGCTCGTCCGTACCGAGTTCGCTGCGCTGGTAGAGCCGGAGGTACGACTCGTTCTCGACGCCGATCACGCCGGCGAACTGGCCCCGCGAGACGTTGTAGTAGGTCGTCACGTTCCTCCCCCAGTCGTAGGTCGCGTTGCGGTTGAGTTCGGTGTCTGGCGGGCCGCTCGGTCCGAACGGAGAGGCACAGCCCGCGAGCGCCACCAGGACTGCCATCAGCGCGAGCGCGGCGACCAGTCGGCGCCTCATGGCACGACGCAGAGCAGCTCCGCGGGCATGTACTGCCCGACGCTCGCCAGGAGCCCCGGCGGGTCGGTGTCCTCGGTACAGACGATGCTCTGTTCGAGCAGTCCGAGCCGTTCGACGGTCACGATATCCCGGGCGTGGCCCGCGCGGTTGACCGTCGCGCGCGCTTCCGCTCGCGTCGCCGAGTTGACGTTGACGCGGCCGGCGCCGCGGGTCCAGTCGTAGAGGCGGTCGCGCTCCTCGTCGGCGAGCCGAGCCGGTTCGCCCTCGTCGGGGTCGCCGGCGACGAACCGCATCGGGAGGTGCTGGACGAGGCCGAACCGCATCCGGATCTGCTCGGGCGTCCCCTGGCCGAGCCCCAGCCGGTCGGCGGGGATCCGCACCTCGTTGCCGAGGCCGACGTCGAGGACGAGCCCCTCGTCGTCCCAGGACCCGAGCGTCCCGACGTACGTCTCGCCGGGTTCGAACTGCGGCGTGAGGACGCCCCACTCCTCGGCGAGGAGGTTGCGCGCGACCGTCGCGTCCGGGCCGTCGACGGTGACGGCGGGGAACTCGTCGTCGCGGAGGCCGACCTCGTAGGTGACGTCGAGGTCGCCGACGGCGTTGTCGACCTGCGAGCGCAGCGAGTCGAGCGCGCGTTCCCGGGCCGACCCCTCGACGTAGACCTTGGTTGCGAGTACGACCATCAGGCCTCGCCGTGCTCGACGTTCAGTTCGTCGCGCAGCGCCTCGATGCGCCCCTCCATCGCGTCGACGAGCCGGGTGTTCTCCATGGCCTCCACCGCGTTGCCACACTCCGGACACTCGAAGCCGAACTCCATGGCCTCGCCGAACTCGAAGCGGATACCGCAGTGTTCACAGAGGTAGAACTCGTTTTCCGTCTCGTACTCCTCGCGCTCCTCCAGGGCCTCGAGCAGGCGGTACATCTCGGACTCGAGCTGCTCTGGGATCTTCTCGTACTCGAAGGTCCAGAGGTAGGTCAGCCACCCCGAGTCCTCGTCGCGCAGCCGCCGGTAGCTCGCCAGGTCGTTCTCGTAGAGGATGAACAGCGCGCGGCGCACGTCGTTGAGCTCGAGCCCGAGCTCCTCGGCCAGCTCCTCGTCGGTCACCTCGCCGTCGGGGGGCGCCGCGGCCACCGGCATCCCCTTCGGTCCGACCAGCTCGTGTAAGTACTTCTGTATAACGGGGTCCTCGAGGAGGTCGTCAAAAGCCATTGGGTCAGTCTCAGAGCGTGAGGCGTTTAAAAGCACCGGATGGCGCGAATCGCCGCGTAGCGTGCTCTCCGCCCCGGTACGGCCATCGCACGTGGAGACGATCCGCTACCGCTGGCTCGTTCAGTCGGTCCGGTTCCCCGGAGAGCCTCGGTTTCGGCGTTCGTGACGACTGTAACGCCCGGCCCGATCAACTGTCCTCGACCGGGCCGCGGTCGCCGCTCACGTCCTCGACGCGCTTGCCGGTCTCCTTCGGGACGACCTCGCGGTCGGCGCCGATCCACTCGCGGTCGAGTTCGCCCCCGTCGAACAGGCGGTCGAGCGTGACCGCGAGCGACGCGACTTCGGAGTGGGGCTGGTTCGTGACGGCGACGTTGTAGTCGGCCCGCTCGTAGACGTCGAACGGCACCTTCTCGGCGCCGACGACCAACAGGAGCGGCGTCCCCTCCTCGAGCAACGCGCGGAGGTCGCCCTCGACGTCCTGGATCGGCAGGCCGTACATCGTGAGGTGGACGACGGCGCCGTCCCAGTCGCGGATGACCGCCTTCGGCGAATCGGTCACCTCGACGTCGAAGGGACCGCCGAAGCGGTCGGTGATGTCGCGGACGGTGTCGGCCGACCCCGACGCCTCGGGACCGAAGACGACGCGGTCGCCGCCCAGCGCTCGCGCGGTGAGGCCGACGTGGGTCGTCATTCGGTCGTCGCGGCCCGGCCGGTGGCCCAGACGCAACACGGCGACTTCGGCTCGGTCTCGCATACCGGCCGATTCAGGGGCGACGGGTTACCCGCTTTCGGTTCCCGTCGCCGCCGATCCGCCGGTCGCCGAGTCGATCGCTCCGTCCAGAACCGCGCGCGTCCGTTCGGCGTCGAGCGGGTTGACGGCGCGGTCCCCGACGACCAGCGCGGGCGTCCCGCGGAGGCCGAGCCGAGACGCCCGCCGGGCGGTCTTCCGCACCGGCGACGCGTACTTCCCGGACGTGACGGCGGACCTGACGGCGTCCGGATCGCTGACCCCGGCTTTCTTCGCCATGCCGACGAGCGTGTCGACGGTCGCCCACTCCTTGCTCTCGGCGGGCTGGTTGGTCATGACGTACTCGTGGTACCGCCAGTAGGTCGCGGGGTCGACGTTCCAGACGGCCAGCCCCGCCCGCGCGGCCCGCGGCGCGTCCTTCCCGAGGAACGGCTCGCCGCCGACGTAGGCGAGACACCGAAAGGTCAGCGCCACGTCGCCCGGTTCGACGTAGTCGCCGACGACGTCACCGAGGGAGCCCGTGGAGAAGTTCGAACAGTACGGGCACTTCCAGTTGCCGTAGTAGACGGCCCGCACCGGCGCGTCGGCGCTCCCCATCGTCGCGTAGGTGTACTCGCCCGGCGCGTCGGGGACCGGCGCCGTCGCGACCGGGCCGGTCGGCGTCTCGTCGGGGAGGTCCGGTCCGCCGCCGAGACAGCCGGCGACCCCCGCGCCGACCGCCGTCCCGACCCCGGCGAGGAACGCCCGTCGACTCGGCGCGCGTCTGCCGCGCTCGTTCATACCTCCCCTCTTGCACCCGCCCGATTTACCCCTGTCGGTGACACCTCCGGGCGAGCGACACGTCCGACGGCCGCGGGCGACCGTCCCCGTAACCGGAACGCACATGTCGGCGGTGGACGACGTTCGGACATGGAACTCTCCGGCAAGCGACTGGTCGTCACCGGCGGCGCGGGCTTCGTCGGTTCGCACCTCTGTGCGCGGCTCGTCGACGACAACGAGGTCGTGGTCGTCGACGACTTCTCCAACGGCGAGCGCGCGTGGCTGCCCGACGGCGTCGAGGTCGTCGAGGGGGACCTGACCGACCCCGACGTGGCCGCCGCGGCCATCACCGCCGACGTCGACGGCGTCTTTCACTTCGCGGCCGACAAGAACGCCGCCGCCGACGACGTCGACCAGTATCGCGTCAACAACCGACTGACCGAGACCGTGATCGAGCGCATGGACGAGGTCGGCGTCGACAAGATCGCCTTCACCTCCTCCTCGACCGTCTACGGCGAGGCGCCCCGTCCCACCCCAGAGGACTACGCGCCGCTTGAACCCATCAGCATCTACGGCGCGAGCAAGCTCGGCGAGGAGGGGCTGCTGTCGGTGTACGCCCACAGCCACGACTTCTCGGTCTGGGTGTACCGCTTCGCCAACATCGTCGGCCCGCGGCTCCAGCTGGGCGCGGTGATCCCCGACTTCATCGACAAGCTCCGCGACGACCCCGACTCGCTGACGATCCTCGGCGACGGCCGCCAGGAGAAGTCCTACATGCACGTCGCCGAGTGCGTCGACGCGATGTGCCACGTCGTCGAGCACGCGGACCGCGACTTCAACGTCTACAACCTCGGGACGCGGACGACCACGTCGGTCACGACAATCGCGGACATCGTCAGCGACGAGATGGGGATCGACCCGGAGTACGCGTACACCGGCGGCGACCGCGGGTGGGTCGGCGACGTGCCGCGGATGCGCCTCTCGATCGAGAAGCTCTCCGCGCTCGGGTTCGAGCCCGACGGCTCCAGCGACGACGCCGTCCGCCGGGCGACGCGGGAACTGCTCGCCGACTGACCGCTCCCGCGGCCCCGAGCCGACCGGCGCGTCGACCGTCCGCGCTCAGGGCGCGTACGTCCCCTCGATCTGGGCCTTGTCGACGACGCACCCCTCCGCCGCGTCGTACGCGTCGTCTTTCGTCGCTCCCGGCCCCAGGTCGAGCTCGTCGTCGAGCGCGTACAGCAGGAACCGATACGTGTGCTCGCGGTCCGGCGGGTTCGGACCGCCCCACCCCGTCTCGCCGTAGTCGTTCTGTCCGGCGACCGCACCGACCGACGCCGGGTCCCAGCCCTCGGGGATCGACTCGGTGGCTCCCGGCACGTTCCAGACGACCCAGTGGTCCCAGATCTTCCCGGCCGGCTCGCGCGCGTCCGGGTCGTCGACGACGATCAGGAACGACACCGTGCTCGACGGCGCGCCCGCGATCTCGAGCGGCGGGCTGACGTTCTCCGCGGTGTAGCCGTACTTCTCGGGGATCCGGGCGCCGTCTTCGAACGCCGGACTGGTGAGCTGTAGGTCGGCCATGCTATCGTCTATCACGAACCGACGACGGCCCGACAGATAAACCCGCCCGACCGTTCGGTCGAGCGACGGGGCCGCGGATCGGGCGACCGCGGCGGATTTCGGCGGTCGATCCCCCCGTCGCAGCCGGCCGGCGAACGCCACGCCTATATCCGGCGGTCGCCAACCCGGAATCGTGCAGATCGTGGGGTACGAGACGGGCGTCGACGGATCCCCAGCCCTGCTGATCGCCGACGACGGGTCGGTGTCGACCGAACCGCTCGACCCCGGGACCGAACTCTCGTACGCGCTCGGCGACCGCCACTGCGCGGGCGTCGTCGACGACGGGGCACACGAGTCGTGCGCGAACCCGGCGGCGCCGTACTGCGAGGAGCACACCTACCGCTGGCCCTGCGCGCGCTGTACGGGCGAGTGCTCGATGCCGCTGGAGAGCTGTCACGAGGAGCACGCGATCTACCTCGCGGCCTTCGCCCCCGAGACGTTCAAAGTAGGCGTCACGCGCTCCTGGCGACTCGACACGCGCCTGCGAGAGCAGGGCGCCGACCGCGCCGCGCACCTCCGGACGGTCGCCGACGGCCGCGTCGCCCGACAGATCGAGGCCGAGATCGCCGCCGACGTGGGCGACCGCGTGCGCGTTCCGACGAAGGTCGAGGGGCTCCACGAGTCCGTCGACGACGCCGCGTGGTCGGCCCTCCTCGCCGACTTCGACCCGGTCGAGACCTTCTCGTTCGACCACGGCGTCGACCTCGACGACCGGCCCGTGAGCGAGACGCTCGCCTCGGGGACGGTCCGCGGGAGCCAGGGTAGGGTGCTGTTACTCGAGAACGGCGGGAGCACCTACGCCGTCGACATGCGCGACCTCGTCGGGTACGACCTCGAACGCGGGGATACCGACCGGAACCTGCAGTCGAGCCTCGGCGCGTTCGGATGAGCGACCGTCACCCGACGGTCCCGGGTCAGCAGGACAGCGGGTTCGGCGCGCCCATCGACCCCAGGATGTTCTCCAGCCACGGGACGAGTTCGAGTTTAGTGAAGCCCGCGTAGACGACGCTCTTGGCGACGTTACAGAGGAGCGTCCCCGTCGCTTCGGTGACCGCCTCGTCCGCCTCGTCGGCGTCCATCGCGAGGACGGCGAGGCCGGCGCCGGCGTACAGTCGGGCCAGCGTCTGGCCGTACGCGGCCACGACGCCGAGCGCGAACCCCCCGATGGGGTTTATGGCGCCGGCGGCCTGCGCGCCCATCACGTAGAGGTTGAGGATGCTGACCACGCGGTCGTACTCCCGGAGGAGCCTGTCGACGCCCGGGTGACCCGTCCCGCCGCCGCTCCCGTCGGCCAGGACGCCCAGCAGGGCGCCCGTCTCGTGGTCGACGTTCCAGAACGCCACCGGCGTCCCGTCCGCGGGCACGACCTGGTAGTTGCGACCGCCGTACCCCCCGAGCCCGCCCCTCTCGACCACGCGGTCGAAGCTGTCCCGGGCGTCGTACTCCCAGTCCCCTTCTGCCGAGCGACGGTCGGCCAGCGATTCGCCGGCCAAGAGCGAGGCGGTGCTCTCGTCGTAGCGGTCGCGCTCGACGACCGCTATCCGAGCCGTCCGCTCCGCGGTCAGGTCGAACTCGCGCCATCGCTCGTCAGCGTCGGTGATAGTCCGGAAGCCGGCGAAGGGGAACACGTCCGTCTGGTGAAGGACGTGATCGGCGCCGAAAACCGGTCGCTCGCGGTACATCGCCACGCGGAGGCCGTCCGGATAGGTCAGCGAGTCCGCGGTCGCCCGGTCGGGGATCGGCGCCTGCAGGAGCGCGAGCGCCGGCGGGAGGTGGCGAAAGCCCGCGTCCGTGGCGGCCTCGACGGCCTTCGCGTCGCCCCCGCTCAGCGCCAGGTCGAGGTCCGCGACCGAGCACTTGGCGTCCAGCAGGTCGTCGAACCACGTCGCCGTCGACGGCGCGCCCGCCTCGAAGGAGAGCGTGTTCGCGCCGAACAGCGCGCCGGCGACGTCCTCGACGTGGGCCCTCGTCGGGGCCGTCCCGCGGCGGTCCTCCGTGGCGGGGTTCCAGCCGGCGAGGGTCCGCGTCGACTCGTGTCGCCCCACCGCGACCGTGAGATACAGCCCGGACAGCGCGGACCCGAGCAGCGCTGTCTCGGGCACCTCGTAGGTGGTCGTCGCCTCGACGTCGGCCTCGGGGACCCGAACGGCCGCGGTCCTGGTCCCGGTGCCCTCTCCGGGGCAGCCGTAGTCCAGGAGGTACGACGCCAGTTCCGACCCGACGTCCGCGACGTACTCGGCGATCGCGTCCGTCGTCGCGTCGCGCTCCTCGGCGAGGACGACCGTCCCGCCCGAGGCGTCGGCCATCTCGCCGGCGACGTCGAGGTACGACCCGTTCGCGCACACCATCACCGCCGGCGGCCCCTGTTCGATGGCGGCCACGCGCTCGGGCGTCGCCTCGTCGGCGACGTCGCCGTCGGTCGCGTAGACGATCAGGTTGGCGTCGGTGTCCGCGGCGTCGGCGAGCGCCGTCCAGAGGTCGGAACTGGTCGGCACCGGGTCGACGGTGGCGGCGGGGTTCGCCTCCCGGATCGTCTCGGTCAGCCCCTCGACGAACGCGTCCATCCCGTCGCCGTAGTAGGCGATCGGCATGCTGGCGGACGTGTCGTAGAGGACCTTCACCCTGGGTGCGGCCCGGTTGGCCGAGAGCGTGACCGCCACCGGTTCGCCCTCGTCGGTCACCTCGAACGCCGACCCCGCGAGCCCGTCGACGGGGTCGCCCGCCGCGTCGGTCGCGCGGACGCGCAGTCGGAGGTTCGGGTACCGGCCGGCGTCGGCCGCGACAGCGAGATCCGCCACCGCCGCGGGGTCCGCGCCGGCGTCGGCCTCGACGAGCGGGCGACCGTTTCGCTCCACTGCGCCGCTCTCGTCGACGCCGACGCGGTCGCCGTTGCGCGCGACCGCGTCGCCGACGACCGACAGCGCCGCCGCCGCTTCTCGGTCGAGGTCCGCCCCTTGGACCGTCAGCGCGGGGAGGAAGGTCCCGACGTCCGAGAAGCGCACGGACGGATAATCGAACGGGTCGACACCGGGGAGCGTCTGGACGAGCAGTTGCCGACCGACCAGGTCCTCGGCGCGCCACTCGCCGGAGACGAGTTCGAAGGGGTCGTTCGGGGCGTCGGCCGTCGCCGCGGCCAGCGACACCGAGACCGGGAGCGTCTCCGTCGGCTCCGCGACCGTCTTCGTCGGAGGACGTTCCGTCCCCGCCTCGCCGAAGGGAACGCCCGGCGCGAAGAGGTTCGCGTACTGGATCGAATCGGGGTCGTCCGGCGGTTCGAACGCGGTCCGCGGGTCCGACTCCCCGGGTTCGGTCGCGTCGCCGGTATCGACCGACACCGCGTCGTCGGTCGCGGCGTTCGGGTCGATCTCGCCACCGTCGGCGGCGGGATCGGCGAGCGGCCAGAACCGGACGACCGGGACCGGACCGCCGCGCCAGTCGAAGCCGGCGGGCTCGCGGCGGTCGCCCTCCGGTCCGAGCGCGCCCAGGACGTCCGCGGCCAGGGCGGCGCTCTCGGTCCCGTCGGGGTCCAGCACCCGGTAGGACCCCCCTGTCTCGGCCGCGATCCCCAGCCGGTCGCGCCACGCGGTCGCGCGCTCGGCGTCGATCGACGGGTCGAACTCTGGTGTCGTCTGGCCGAAGTACAGCGACGCGAGTCCCGCCCGATCGGTGGCGGGACCGTACACCAGGTCGGCGCCGAAGCCCGCCGCGACGAGCGACTCGACCAGCAGGTCGGCCTTCTCGTGGGGCGTCCCCATCCCGCCGCGCAGGGTCGCGCGCGGACCCCACCGCTGGCTCCGGGAGGGCGATCCGACGCCGGTCCGCGACCCCGGGATCGTCAGCACGTCGTCGCGGACGAACTCGAAGATCGCTTCGGGGTCGCCGGCCGCGACCAGCGCCTCCGCGCGGGCCGGCCGATGGTCGGGGCTCTCCCGGAAGGCCGCTCGCATCTCCCGCCAGACGTCGAACGGGAGGTGGCCGCTCCGCGGGGTCGGCCCGCCGTCGCCCGGCGGGGTCGGGGTGATCGTCGGCGTCGGCGTGTCCGTCGGAGGTTCGCCTCGCAGCGACCAGCCGATCCCCAGGGCCGCCGCCAGCCCGGCCGTTCCCGCGCCGGCGAGGAGCGCGCGCCGCGAGAGACCGAGCGGCCCGGCGTCCCGGTCGTCGTCCCCCTCCGAGCGGTCGTCGGGGGGCGTCGGTGCGTAATCGGCGTCGTCCGGGTCCGCCCGGGTCGCGTCGTCGGCGTTCATGTGCCAGAGACGACGTGTGAGACGATGAACGTTTCCGTCGGCGAGACGCGTCGAGGGCGCCGATCTCGCCCCTTACCACGAGGTAGTGTCGGTCGAGCGGACCGACGCGGCCGAGAGCGCGGGCGGCGGCTATCCGAGTACGACAACCCTTTTGGGACGCCGCGGCAAAGCGCGACTATGGCAGACGATAACTCAGAGGAGAGCGACGCACCCGCCGACGAGTCGGCGGACGAGGCACCCGACGCCGAGGGCGGCGACGGAGAGGGCGACAGCGAGTCGAAGTCCTTCCGCGAGCGCGTCGAGGAGATCCGCCAGCAGCGCGCCGAGGAGGGCGACGGAGAGGGCGACGGCCCGAGCCGCGAGGAGCGCATGGAGGAGATGATGGGCGGCGGCCCCGGCGGTATGGGCGGCGGCGGTAACCCCTTCGCGCAGATGATGGGCGGCATGATGGGCGGCGGCGGCGGCCCGCCGGGCATGGGCGGCGGCCCCGGCGCTCCCGGCCGCGAGGAGGAGTCCTCGTCGAAGGCCGACGAGGAGCTCGTCCGCGAGGTCCGCAAGCTCCGCGACGAGGTCCACGACGCCTGGCGCGAGCTCGGCCGGATCGCCGACGCGCTCGAGGACTGATACGGAATCGGCGCACGCGTTTCCCGGGTCGACCCGGGAAACGCGTGCGGTCGATCCCGGACTGTCTCGCGAGAATCCGTACGAAGCTCCGCTCTCGAATCGCCCGTCGACCGACGCGCTCACCGTTTTCCGAGATAGCAGACGGCCTGCTCGTGGAGCGCCGGGTGGGGCTGCGCCGGCGGTCGCGCCGACTGGACGTCGGCGAGCGCCGGTCGGAGCGGTCGGTCCTCGGTCACTGCGAGCGCGACCGCGGCGACCGCCGCGCTGCGCGAGATCCCGTGCGAACAGTGAACCAGCAGCGATCCCGCTCCGCCGGCGGCGAGCCGACAGGTCGCGTCGGCGGCCGCCTCGAACGCGGGCCAGTCGTTCTCCGGCCCGTCGACGAGCGGACGGTGATGCGTCGTCGCGGGTACCGGATCCGCCGTCAGCGAGAGCACGACGTCGAACGACCGGTCGTTCCCGTCCGCGTCGGCCGCGGTAGCCGCCTCGGCCGCGGCGGCGTTCCCGAGGAAGAGATCGCGGTCGCCGACGCGCCGAACGATCGGTTCGTCGTGGCCGTACCCGAACGGGCGGACGACGGCGTCGCCGTGACGCCACCAGTCCGGGCCGGTCGGCGATCGGTCCGTGTTCGCGCGTCCGGTGTCGGGTCCATGCATAGCTATCGGGGGACCCGACGGGCGAGAATCGAACGGACGGTTCGCGTCACTCCTCGTAGGCGAGGTTCATGACGAACTGCGAGAAGGTGTCGCTGTGGGCGTTGACCTCGTCGTCGCCGACGAACGGCGAGAGCATGTCGCCGGCCATCAGCAGGGAGAAGTCGAGGTCGCGGGCCGCGGGCGTGAGATAGTAGGTGTTGTGGCCGTTGTAGACGGTCTCCTCGCGCTGGATGAGGTCCTGTTCGGCCAGCGCGTCGGCGATGCGGCTGCCCTTGCGGGAACTCACGTCCAGTTCCTTCCAGAAGTCGCTCTGGTGGATGCCTCCCGTCTCCCGGATGAGTTCAAGTCCCGCTCGCTCGTCCTCGTTGAGGTCGGCTTCGGCAGCGGCCATATCAGTAGGGTCCGACTCTCGGCGGTTTAAATTTGGCCCTCCACGTCGCGGTAGTCGGTCTCGCAGGGCGGCCCGTCGGCGTAGCGGTAGCGCGACCCCTCGCGGCCGATCTCGACCAGCGAGGACGAGCGCGTCCCGAAGCGGTCGCGGTGGACGCAGACGCCGTACTCGTGGTCGCTGATCACGTCCGCGGCGCGGTCGAGCCACGCCGTGCTCCGTTCGCCGGGTTCGACCTGCAGCGCGCTCGCGACCTTCGCGGCGTTCTCCGCCTGGGCCTCGCCCGCCTCCGCGCGGGCCTCCGGGATCGCGTAGTCGCCGTCGGCGCCGACGTTGACGACGACGTGGACCCCCGGGTCGAAGTTCCCGACGCGCCGGCTCTCGCCGTCCCACTCGACGAGCAGCGCCGCGTTCGCGTCCGCGAGGACGAGGTTGAATCCGTCGTAGGTCCGCTCGTCGAGTTCGCGCTCGACGAGTCGGGCGGCCTCCTCGGCGGAGGACTGCCCGAGCGCGTCCCGGACGAGCAGCCCGCGCGAGCGCTCGGCAGCCGGTTCGCCGCTCGCGTTCTCGAGGCGCTCGCTATCCCGGGAAGCTCCCTCCCGTCGCGCCTCGCGACCGGTCCAGCGATTGGTGATCGCGACGAAGAGGCCGTGCTCGTTGTAGCCGATCCACGTGCCGCCGGCCTCCTCGTCGCGGGGCGCGACGACCCGCGGCGAGCCGTCGATCACCGCGGGCGGCGTGGACGGTCTGTCGAGCAGTTCGTCGCGGTTTGCCGCCGCGACGACCGGGGCGTCGGTGAAGACCTGCCAGGCGAAGACGAGCGTACACATGGTCCCCGGTAGGCGCGGCGGGCGATTAAAGGCCGTGGCGGCGCGGCGGCCCCCGCCGGCGATCCCGCGTCGGCGGGTCACCCGGCCGTCTCGCGCGCCGCTTCGAGCCGCTCGCGCACGGCGTCGCGGTCGACGGTTCCGGAGTGGGTCCGCGGGAGTTCGTCGGCGAACGCGACGGTCTTGGGGACCTCGAAGTCGGAGAGCCGCTCGCGCATCACCGCCCGGACCCGCTCGGGCGAGAGCGCCGCGCCCGCGGGCGAGGGGCCGCCGGCGACGACCAGCGCCGCGACGCGCTCGCCCCACTCCTCGTCGGGGAGGCCGACCACCGCGACGTCCGCGACGCCGTCGATCTCGCGTATCGCATCGGCGACCCGCGCGGGATGGACGTTCTCGCCGCCGGTGACGACGGCGTCGTCGACCCGACCGACGACCCACAGCCGCCCCGCTCCGTCGGCGTACCCCAGGTCGCCCGTGTGGAACCCTCGCTCGGTGAACGCCGACGCCGTCTGCCCGTCGTCGAGGTACCCCGGCGTCACGGTCGGCCCCGAGACGACGAGTTCGCCCGTCTCCCCGGCGTCGACGGGGTCGCCCGCGTCGTCGAGCGCGGAGACGGTCGTCCCGCGGAGCGGCTTCCCTACCGTATCGGGGTAGGATCGGGCCTCCTGGGGCGTGGCCGTGGCGACCTGCGAGGCGGTCTCGGTCATCCCGTAGGTCGGACAGGCGGGGACCCCGCGGTCGGCGCACCGCTCGATCAGTTCCCGCGAGGCGGGCGCGCCCCCGAGGAGGACGAACCGTAGCGAGTCGACCGGCGACCACCCGGCGTCGAGCAACCGCGCGAGCATCGTCGGGACGAGCGACACCGCAGTGGCGGCGGACTCGTCGAGGACGCGCGCGGTCGCCGCCGCGTCGAACTCGCGCTGGATCACCGCGGTCGTGCCGTAGAGGGTCGAACGCACGAGCGGGGCGAGCCCGCCCATGTGGTACGTCGGGAGACAGACGAGCCAGCGGTCACCGTCCTCGACGCCGAGGCGGTGGGCCGAACCGACCGCGCTCGCGACCAGGTTGCGGCGGGTGAGGCGGACGCCCTTCGGCTCGCCCGCCGTGCCGGAGGTGAACATCACGAGCCGCTCGGCGTCGAGCGGTCGCTCGACGGGGTCGCGGTCGCTCGATCCGGACCGCTCCAGCCGATCGACCGCGGTGGAGGAGGTCGCGTCGACGGAGACGATCGGAACGCCGTCGGGTGCGACCTCGGTCGCGAGCCCCTCCGTCGCCGACTCGCAGACGAGCGCGGCGACCTCGGCGCGGTCGGCCTGCTCCCCGAGGCGGTCGGCCGGCAGTTCGACGTTCAGCGCGACCGCGCTCGCGCCGAGGCGACCGACGGCGAAGTACAGTTCGGCGAACGCGGGTCGGGTCCCGAGCAGGAACGCGACCCGATCTCCGACGCCCGCGCGCTCGCCGAGTGCGGTGGCCGTCGCGGAGACGCGCGCGTCGAGTTCGGCGTAGGTCCGCGACTCCCCCTCGTCGGCGTCGACGACCGCCGTCGCCTCGGGCGTCGACCGGGCGCGCTCGCGCAGCAGGTCGACCGACGGGTCGGACACCGGGTCGTCGACCGGCCACGCGTCGGGCGACGGGAGGGTCACGGCGACACCTCCGTCGGATCGACGCCGATCCCCGGATCCTGCGGGACCGCGATCGTCCCGTCGGAGACCGGTGCGGGGTCCGGTCCGACGTCCTCGGCGAGGAGGTCAGCGGTCGCCAGTCCGCAGGGGACCACGTCCGGGATCGCGGCCGCCGCGTGGACCGCAGCGGTCCGCGCGACGACGGCGTCGACGGTCGTCGTCACCACGGGCTCGACCCCGCGTTCGCGGGCCCGCAGCGCGAGGGTGTGGACGGTACCGGGACCGCCGAGGACCATCGGCTTGAGCACGGCGACGTCGGCGCAGTCGGCCGCGAACACCTCGGCCATCGAGTGTGCGCGCAGGCTCTCGTCGACGGCGATGCGGACGCCCGAACCCCGCAGGTCCGCGAGCCCGGCGAGGTCGTCGGCCGGGAGCGGTTGCTCGACGTAGGCCACGTCCAGCGGTGTCATCCGTTCGATCGCTCGCTCGGCTTCCGCCCGAGACCAGGCGCCGTTCGCGTCGAGTCGGAGCGCCGCGTCGTCGCCGACGGCCTCGCGGACGGCGCGGACGCGGGCGACGTCCTCGTCGACTGTTCGGGCACCTACTTTGAGTTTGAGACAGCCGAACCCGCGTTCGACGGCCGATTCGGCGCGGTCGACGGTCGCCTCGCGGTCGGCGTCGCCGACGGTGGCGTTCGCGGGGACGCTGTCGACCCGGCGCGAGTCGTCGAACCAGCGATACAGGGGGAGGCCGTCGGCGCGCGCGTCGGCGTCGAGGAGCGCGGTCGCGAAGCCGTGTCTGGCCGCCGGCACCTCGTCGGCGTCGAGTTCGAGCAGCGCCCCGGTGCGGTCGCCGTCGGCGCCCGCCTCGAGCGCGCGTTCGAGCGCGCGTTCGCACTCCTCGAGCGATTCGGTCCACCCGGGGAGCGGCGTCGCCTCCCCGACGCCGCGCTCGCCGCGGTGGTCGTAGCGGACGAGGAATCCGGAACGCTCGTCGACGTCGCCGCTCGCCGTCGACAGGGGGGACTCGAGGCGGAGCGAGAACGGCTCGATCTCGGAGAGTCCGTCGCGGCTCATAGCAGCGCGGGCGCGGCGAGGCCGGCGGCGAACAGTATCGAGTGGAGGAACAGCGTCTGTCCCACTCGTTCGAGCGCCGGATTGAGCGCCTCGCCGTCGGTGCGTTCGAGCACCGTCTTCGATACGTCGGCCGCGAGCGGGAGCGAGAGGAGCGGTGCCAGCGCCCGCAGCCCGTACTCGGGGTCGAGCGCGAAGACCGCGGGGACGACGTAGGCCATCCCGACGAGGAGGCAGAACTCGACGCGGCTCCAGCGGTACCCGAGTTTGACCGCGAGCGTCCGCTTGCCCGCCGCCGCGTCGGTCTCCCTGTCGCGGACGTTGTTCACGACGAGGATGGCCGTCGAGAGGCCCGCGGCGGGGAGGCTCGCGACCACGGCTGCGACCGGAAGTGTCTCCGGCGGGACCCAGGTCGGAAAGAGCCCGGCCGAGACGTCGGTGACGGCCTGGACGTAGTAGGTGCCGGTGACGGCGACGACGCCGAAGTAGACGAACACGAACAGGTCGCCGAGCCCGCGATAGCCGTACGGGTACGGGCCGCCGGTGTAGAGGACCCCGGCCGCGATCGACGAGAGTCCGACGACGAGGATCGGGACGCCACCGATAGCGACGAGGTAGGCGCCGACGGCCACCGCGAGCGCGTATGTGGCGATCATCGCCCACTTGACTCGCGCGGGCGGGATGAGTCCGCCGGCGGTCACGCGGGTGAACCCCTCCCGGTCGTCGGTGTCCGCCCCCTTGACGGCGTCGTAGTAGTCGTTCGCGAAGTTCGTCCCCACCTGGATGAGCAGGGCGCCGACGAGCGCCGCGAGCCACGGGAGGGGGGCGAACACGCCCGCGTGGACCGCGAGGCCGGCGCCGACGACGACCGGCGCCGACCCCGCGGGGAGCGTCTGTGGCCGCGCCGCCATCAGCCAGGCGCGCGTCTTCGACACCTGTGCGTCTGCGGTCGACATACCCGACGTTCGGGATGCGCGGAGTGTCAAAGTTCGCATCCCGGTCGACGGGGAGAGCAGTCACTGATCCCGGCGACCGCGAGCGCGTCGACCGGGTCGCGACAGTAACCGGCAGGAGTCCGGTCGGTCAGTCGCGGACTCGGCCGCTCCGACGAGACTCGGTGGTGCCTCCGCCGGGAGCGCAGTCAGCCGGGGATCGTCGCGCCGACCCGCTTCCGTACGCGCCGGGTGACGTGTTCGGCCTTCCGGCGGAGCTTCGACTCCTCGACGCACTCGACGTCCATATCCCGCAGGATCTCCCGCATACGAGCCGCTCCGCCCTCGCGGTCCAGGTCGACCTCTTCGGCGTGGGCCACGGGGTGACGAAGCCAGCTGTACTCGTCGTGGGCGTAGACGTCGATCCGCTCGGGCCCCTGTCGGATGAGGATCGCGTGGAGCTGTCTGTCGGCGAGCGGCGAGTCCCGCAGGACCCAGCTCCCGTCCGTCCGGTTGCCGACCTCGGTGTAGTGGTACATGCTCAGCGGGTTCCATCGGAAGCCGGCGCTCGAGAGCAGCGATTCGAGGTCCTGGATCTCGCAGCGGACCGTCGCGGCGTACTCCCTGGGATAGATGTGAAGGGTCTCGTCGACGACCGACCGGACAGTGCGGTCTAGCGTCGGTCCGACCGCACGCCGGAGCCGGTAGGTCAAACGACGCTGAACGCGCTGAGACATACCGGATCGTAGGGCCGTCGGACAGGTGAGAGTTACGCCAGCGACCACAGTGGTTCGAGGGGGAAGCCGACGGTCGTAGCCGCGGGATGGATCGGATAGCTAGTGGAACGTCGATTCGGCGTGTGTCGGTTGTGGGACCGAGTCCGGGGCACGGATATGCACCTCACCACGGGAGCGGATGAGGTCCGCTCTCTCGTTCGGGGGCCGTACTGCCACGGCCCACGACCCACCCGTGCACTCGTCGAGGTGGGACCCTCTCCGACGTGGGCACGGTCTGTGCCCGTGGGGCCCCGCGACTCGAGTCGTGGGAAGACGTCAGTGCGACTGTCGAGACGCTCCGTGCTCGCATTGTTGCCATCTTTTTCCGCCGAGCGGTTCCCGCAGCGACCCTGCGGGCCGCGAGGAAACCCCCGCGGGAAAGAGACGGTCTCAGTAGTACCACTCGTAGTCGTCGAAGTCGGGGTCGCGACCCTCGTTGAAGGCGTCGCGGCCCTCTTTCGCCTCGTCGGTCATGTAGCCCAGCCTGGTGGCCTCGCCGGCGAACACCTGCTGGCCGACCATGCCGTCGTCGGCCGCGTTGAACCCGTACTTGAGCATGCGGATGGCCATCGGGGACTTGCTGGTGATGCGGTCCGCCCAATCGATGGCCGTCTCCTCGAGTTCGTCGTGGGGCACCGCCTCGTTGACCATGCCCATGTCGGCCGCCTCCGCGGCGTCGTAGGTCTTGCCGAGGAAGAACACCTCGCGGGCCTTCTTCTGGCCGACCTGGCGGGCGAGGTAGGCGGAACCGAAGCCGGCGTCGAAGGAGGCGACGTCGGGGTCCGTCTGGAGGAACTTCGCGTGCTCGGCGGAGGCGAGCGTGAGGTCGCAGACGACGTGCAGGGAGTGCCCGCCGCCGACCGCCCAGCCCGGGACGACGCAGACGACGGGTTTGGGGATGTGGCGGATCAGACGCTGTACTTCGAGGATGTGGAGCCGTCCGGCCTCGGCCGCGTCCCGTCGGTCCGCGTCGTCGCCCCGGTACTCGTAGCCGTCGTCGCCGCGGACCGACTGGTCGCCGCCGGAACAGAACGCCCAGCCGCCGTCCTTCGGCGAGGGACCGTTACCGGTCAGGAGGACGCAGCCGATATCGGACTGGCGCTTGGCGTGGTCGAGCGCGGTGTAGAGCTCGTCGACGGTGCCCGGCCGGAAGGCGTTGCGGACCTCGGGACGGTCGAAGGCGATGCGGACCGCGTCGACCTCGGTCCCGCGGTGGTAGGTGAGGTCGCGGAAGTCGAAGGCGTCGACCGGCTCCCATCGGTCGGGATCGAAGACGTCGGAAACCATTGACGGCCCTCGGGGCGGCCCGCGCAAAAAGATTCCTCAGTCGGCGACGCTGTACGGGACCGCGCACCGAATCGCGGGAGTCACTCCGTCAGCACGGCGGTCGCCTCGACCTTGACGCACAGGTCGTCGTCGACGAGTCGGCTCACCTCGACCATCGTCGACGCCGGGCGGATCTCGTCGAACACCTCGCCGTGGGCGCGACCGACCGCCTCGTAGTCGTCGATGTCGGTCACGTACGTCCGGGTCCTGACCACGTCTGCGAGTTCGGCTCCCGCCGCTTCGAGAGCGCCCTCGACGATCTCGAGGGCGGCCGCGGTCTGCTCGTAGGGCCCGTCGCCGATCACTGCGCCGTCCTCGTCGACCGGCGTGGTCCCCGAGACGTGGACCTGCCCGCCGGCGCGAACCGCCCGCGAGTACCCCACGTGCGATTCCCACTCGGTCCCGCTGGAGACGGTCTGGCGCGACACGTGGGCACGCTGACGGGCCGGGACCGTCGCCGTTTCGGTCGATGGCCCGCCCGCCTTCGAGTACTCGGACGGCCCCACGAGTATCAGATGCGATACCCAACCCGCAGTCGTTTTACCGTGCGGCGTGGAACTCGCGACGAACGAGCCGCGCTCGCCATGACGGAGACGTACTACGACCGCCTCGGTGTGTCGCCCGACGCGGCGGTGGGGGAGATCGAGACCGCCTATCGGGAGGCGATAAAGCGGGTCCACCCGGACGTCAGCGACGACGTCGACGCCGCCGAGCGGACGAAGCGACTGAACGAGGCCAAGCGGGTGCTCACCGACGAGGACGAACGGGCGAAGTACGACCGCCTCGGCCACGCCGCCTACACGGGTTCGGGCTCGGGCTCGAACCCGGACTCGAGACCGGGAGACGGCGATACCGACTCGGGTCGGGCTTCGACCGCGGATCCGCGCGGAGGCGGCGGGAGCGACTCGGCCGAGCGGACCGGCGCGACCGGGCGACGGTCGACGGGTCGGGCTCGCGATTCCGCGTCCCCGGACGAGAGCGAGCGAGCGGACGGGAGTAGCGCGACCGGGGACGAGAGCGCCTGGCGAGGGTCACAGCAGCGCGGCCGCCGAAGCGGCCGTCGCCGGGCGGCCGGCCCCCGGGATCCCGGTCGTCGCGCCGATACCGGGAACGAGTCCGGGAGAGCCCATACGGACGGCGCCGCCGCGGCCGCCGGTTCGGGACGCCGACGGCGTCGGTCGCCCGACGGGACGACCCGCTCGCGGGGCGACTCGACCGGGCCGTCGTGGCAATCGAGCGGCGCCCGGACGGGCGCCGCGACGGCCGCCGGATCGCCGTCGGCGCAGCGACAGGCGGCGGCCGGGTCCGCGGACGGCCCGAACGTGGACTCGTCGTGGAACGCGTGGGCGTCGACCGGCGCGTGGGCGGTCCGTCGGGGCTCGCCGGGTCGGAGTTTCGGCCTCGACAGATTCGTCCCGTCGGAACAGACCGCGCTCCTCGTCGGGTCTATCTTCTTCTGCTACCCCTTCTTCGTCGGGACGATGCTCTACCCGCCGTTCCCGCTCGCGGCCCGAGCGGCGGTGGCGGTCTGCACGCTCCTGACGTTCGCGTACCTCCTCTCGATCCCCGGCGCGGCCGTCGCCGTCTTCGGCCTCTGGAGCGTCCTCACGCCGGTGATACTGGTCGCGGTCCCGGCGGCGAGCCTCTTCTCGCTCGTCGGGGTCGCCGCTCTCGTCGCCACGTGGGTCCCGCTCGGCCTCTCCGTGCTGACGTTCTCGCTCGTTCGTCCCTGACCGGCCGTCGTCTCCGCCGCGGACGGGTCCGTGGGCGATATCACCCGTCTTCGCTCACCCGCTCGCAGACGCGCTCGTGGAGGCGCTCGCGGGCGCGGTGGCTCCGCTCTCCGTCGACCCGCACCTCGATCACCTGCGTCCCGTCGCTCGCCAGCGATTCGCGATACGCCTCGCCGAACGCTCCGACCGACTCGACGCGCCGGAACGCGAGCCCGTACAGGTCCGCAGAGGGCTCGAAGTCGAGCCCGTGCGGGGTCACGAACTGCTCGGTGAAGGGCGGGTCGAACGCTTCGATGGGGAGGAGATGGAAGATGCCGCCGCCGTCGTTGTTGATCAGGACGACCGTCGCGTCGACGCCGCAGCGCGCGACCGACAGGAGGCCGTTCATGTCGTGGTAGTACGCCAGGTCGCCGGTGACGAGCACCAGCGGGTCGTCGGTCGCGCTCCCGGCGCCCAGCGCCGAACTGGTGATCCCGTCGATGCCGCTGGCGCCGCGGTTCCCGAGGACTGTCAGGTCGGCGGCCCGCGGGCGACCGAAGCGGTCGCAGTCCCTGACCGGCATGCTGTTGGAGACGAAGACCGTCGCCGGGTCCGGCGCCGCGGCGACGGCCTCGGCGAGGACGCGCCCCTCGAAGTCGGGTTCGTCGGCGGCCGCGAGTTCGTCCCAGTGGATCGCCTCGCTTCGCTCGAAGCGGTCTCGCCACGACCGGGCGGCGGTCGCGACGTCGTCCGAATCGCTACCCAGCCGCTCGGCGAGCGCGGACGCGACGGCCGACGGGTCGGCCTCGACGTAGTCCGTCGCGGTGAACTCCGCCTCCGGCCAGTCCCCGGCGGGGTCGACGACCACCTGCCGGGCGTTCGCATCGCGGAGGTACCGCCGCAGGACCTTCGACGTGGGAGAGGCGCCGATCCGGAGGACGAAGTCCGGGTCGGGCCAGCCACCGGCGTCGAGGTAGGAGTCGTACCCGCCCAGGACCGGCCGGTCGTCGATGTGGGGGCCGTATCGGAGGCCCGAAAGCGGGTCCGCGAGGAGGGGCCAGTCCGTCGCGTCGAGGAGGTCGACCACCGCGTCGGCGTCGCAGGTCCCCGGATTCAGCGGCCCGGCGACGAGCAACCCGCGCTCGGCCTCCGCCGCGGCGCCGGCCAGTTCGTCCATCGCTCCCGCGTCGGGCTCGAGTCTCCCGGCGGACGCGCGAACGAACGGTCCTTCGCGTCCGCCGGCGCCCAGCGGCGCCGACTCGGAGAGCGAGTCCGGCACGTCACCCGGACGGTCGGCCGGTTCGAGCGGTTTCGCGACGGGGACGTCGAGGTGGACCGGCCCGGGGTTCGAACCGGTGGTCTTCGCCACCGCGCGGTCGGCGGCGACCCGGAGCGAGCGGAGGCGGCGAGCCTCCGGCGCCGGTTCGGGGAGGGTCTTGTACCAGCGGACGGCGTCGCCGTAGAGCTTCTCCTGGTCGACCGTCTGGTTGGCGCCGCTGTCGGTCAGTTCCGCCGGTCGGTCGGCGGTCAGCGCCAGCAGCGGCACCCGCGACTGACTGGCCTCGACGATCGCCGGGTGGTAGTTCGCCGCGGCCGTGCCGGAGGTACAGACCAGCGCGGTCGGCTCGCCGGTCCGCCGCCCGCGGCCGAGCGCGAAGAACGCCGCCGATCGCTCGTCGAGGACCGAGTACACCTCGACGTCGGGGTGCTCGGCGAGGGCGACCGTCAGCGGCGTCGAGCGGCTCCCCGGCGAGACCACGGCGGCGGAGACGCCGCTCGCGGCGAGCTCGTCGACGAGCGTTCGGCCCCACAGCGTCGCGCGATTCGGTGCGGTCACGGGGCCACCTCGCGGGGGAGTTCCTCGGGCGTCATTCGAGCGCGTCGAGGACGGGGCGGTACTTCAGCTGGACCTCGTCCCACTCGCGGTCGGGGTCGCTGTCGCCGACGATGCCGTTGCCGGCGAACAGCGTCGCCCGCCGGTCGGTCGCCACCGCCGAGCGGATGGCGACGGCGAACGCGCCGTCGCCCTCGGCGTCGAACCAGCCGACGGGCGAGGCGTACCAGCCGCGCTCGAAGGTCTCCGTCTCGCGGATCGTCTCCAGCGCCTCGTCCGGGGGCAGCCCGCCGACCGCCGGGGTCGGATGCAGCGCCTCCACCAGCGAGAGGACGTGGTCGTCCTCGGCCAGCTCCGCAGAGATCGGGGTCTGGAGGTGCTGGACGGTCGCCAGTCGTCGGACCGTCCGGTCGCCCGTCGAGATCGAGGTGGCGAACGGCGACAGCTGGTCTTTGATCGCCTCGACGACGAGGTCGTGCTCGTGGCGGTCCTTCTCGCTCCCCTGGAGCTCGCGCGCGAGCCACTCGTCTTCCTCCGGGGTGTCCCCGCGGCCGGTCGACCCGGCGAGGGCCTCGGTCCTGACGGTGCGTCCGTCGCGGCTGACCAGCCGCTCGGGCGTCGCGCCGAAGAACTGCCCGCCGCCCTCCGGAGCGACGAGAAAGCGAAAGCAGTCCGGATACGTCTCGGAGAGGCGCTCGTAGGCCGCCGGGACCGACAGATCCGCACCGAGGTCGGCCCGCAGCGCCTGCGCGAGGACGACCTTCCGGAGCGTGCCGCTGTCGATGCGCTCGACGGCCGCCTCGATCTGGCTCCGCCAGCCCGCTTCGTCGGGCGTGTACGTCCGTCGCTCGATACCCGGGCCCGCGGTCGGAGCGGGCGGTTCGGCCGCGGCGGCTCGCTCGCTCCACTCCTCGAGTCGAGCCCCGGCCGTCTCCGACGCCGAGGGGCCGGTCGCCGTCGCGACGACCCACGTCGAGCCGTCCTCGAGTGCGACGACCTGGACGGCCGGCAGCACGAACTGCGCGTCGGGGAACCCGTCCCAGGTGTCGTCGCCGTCGTCCTTGTCGCCTTCGTGGAAGGCGAAGCCGCCGAACAGTCGCGGTCGAGCGGCCCGCGGGAGCTCCGAGGCGACAGTTCGCTCGGCGAACAGCGCTTCGCCCGCCCGGCGGACCGTCTCGAACCGACCGATTCCGTCGGCGGTGATCGTCGCGACCGACCCGCCGGCGGCCACCCGCTGGCCGCCCTCAGACCAGGCGACCGTCGGTCGAGGCAGTTCGCGGAGGACGGCCCCGACCGACACGGCGCCGACCTCGCGGCCGCGCGTCGCGATGGCCGTCTCGCCGGGATCGACCGACGCCTCGTCACCACGCAGAGGTTCCATCTTCGGGGCCTTTGGACCGTACGCCTTTTAGCCTAACTACTTCGATCCGCGGGCCCCCCGCGGCGACGACCGACCGCCACGCAGGGTCGGTCCTCGTTCGACGCATTCGAATCCCCGTTCTCCGCACGCGCAGTCGCCAGTCCGAGAGCCGAACGAGCTCCCGGAAACCGCCCGATAGTGGGCCTGTCGCGGCGACACTACCCCCCACCAGACTTAAATACCCCCTTCCCGAAGATTCGACCGATCCGATGCCCAAGGTTGACCTCACGATCCCCGAACACCTCGAAATGCGCATCACGCAGCTCGTCGAGCAGGGCGAGTTCCTCAACCGGGAGGAGGCCATCGAGGATCTCCTCTCGACGGGGTTGAAAGCCTACAAGACGAGCGGTCCGATGGACGACGACGAGGAGGCTGGCAGCTACGAGGACGACGGGATGATGGGTCACGAAGACGAGTACGTCTTCTGAACACCGCCGAACCCCGCTCGCCGCCCGTGTGACCGACTGACGGACAATTCTTAAAACGGCGGTTACCGTACAGCCGTTCATGCACAAGGACGAACTGCTCGAACTGCACGCGCAGATGGTGACGATCAAGGACTACTTCGCCGACCTGGAGGAGGTCGACGCCTCGCTGTTCGACCCCTACGAGGAACTCGACGTGACTCCCGACGACGTCCACAAGTCCAAGAGCGAGCACAAACACGCCGTCTTCGTGCTCGGAAACGCCCTCGCCACGGCGATGAGCGAAGACGAGTTCTCCGACGCCGGACGCGTCGGCAAGCGCATGGCGGAACTCGCCGAAGACGCCGAGAAGAAACTGTAACCGGTCACGACAGACAGTTCGTCCCCGGGGCTGGCTGGTGGGTGTTCTGCCGTTTCTCGCTGTCCTCCTCCGAGCAGCATCGCCCGTCTCCCACTCTGGCCCGTCGGACGCTCGTCTCTCTCCCGTTCGGTCACGTCGGACGCTCGTCTTCCCGTTCCCTCTGGGCTTCCCCACCACGACCGAGGACGTCGACGAGGGGCGCGGACCTCCGCGGGGACCGCGACCCCGAGTTCGAGAGGGAGTGAGCGACCGATCTCCCGACCCAGCCACCGCGTGCGGGTACACCGTTAACAAGGCTCGGACCGAACGGTGGGTATGACGAAGGAGGCCTCCGCGGACGCCGACGTCGTCCGCCCGCCCGGTCCCGGCGGGGTACCGGTCGTCGGTAACCTGTTCCAGTTCGTGCGCGACCAGTACGGCTTCATCGAGCGCTGCGCGCGCGAGTACGGCGACCTCGCGTACTACGAGGTGGTGGGGACCTCATTCTACCAGGTCAACAGCCCCGAGGGGATCGAACACGTCCTCGTGCAGAACAACCAGAACTACGTCAAAGGCGAGATCTTCCAGGAGTCGCTCGGGCCGGTGCTGGGCAACGGCCTGCTCAACAGCGAGGGGGAGTTCTGGCGCCGACAGCGCCACCTCATCGGACCGGCGTTCGAACCCGACCGCATCGCGGAGTACGCCCAGACGATGGTCGACCGAACCGAAGAGACCGCCGCGCGGTGGCGGGACGGTGCCGTCCGCGACGTGAACGACGACATGATGGAGCTCACCCTCGAGATCGTCGCCGACGCGCTGTTCGGCGTCGACGTCGGTCACGACGTCGAGACCGTCGCCCAGGGGCTCGAGGTCGTGATGAATTACCAGGAGGGGTTCAGCGCCGACCTGCTGCCCGTCGACCTGCCGACGCCCGGGCGGATCAGGCTCGAGCGCGCCATCGACGACCTCGAGACCGTCGTCTACCGGATCATCGACGAGCGCGCCCGGAACCCCGGCGACGACGTCGTCTCGCGGATGCTCGACGTCGAGGACGAGGCCGGCGAGGGGATGTCGCGCGAGCAGATCCGCGACGAGGTGATGACCCTCCTGCTCGCCGGCCACGAGACGACGGCGCTCGCCCTGACGTTCACCTTCTTCCTCCTGGCACAGCACCCGCGCGTCGAGGAGACGCTCCGCGCGGAACTCGACGAGACGCTCGGCGGCGACCCGCCCACCGTCACCGATATGGGCGACCTGCCGTACCTCGAACAGGTGGTCAAAGAGTCGATGCGGCTCTATCCGCCCGTCCCCGGGATCATCCGCGAAGCGAAGGCGCGCGACCAGATCGCCGTCTACGCCATCCCCGGGGGCTCGACGATATCGATAAACCAGTGGACCGTCCACCGCGACCCCGAGCACTACGACGACCCGATGGCCTTCCGCCCGGAGCGGTGGACCGACGAGATGGAAGACGGGTTACCGCGGCTGGCGTACTTCCCCTTTTCGGCGGGACCGCGGCGATGCGTGGGCGACCGCTTCGCCATGCTCGAGGCCCGCGTCGTCCTCGCGACGCTGCTCCAGCGGTATCACCTCGAACTCGTGTCGAGTCCCGACCCCGACCTGATCGCGACGATCACCGCGCGACCGCGTGACCCCGTGTTGGTGCGAATCCACGACCGAGACTGAAGCTGGCGCGCATCCACGACCGAGAGTGAGGTAACGGCGTCGACTGCGCGACGATGGGGGCCCTCGCGGCCGTAGTTTGAATATTCTCCCGGAGCTATCGTCACGACGGCGACCCATGTCCTCCGAGGAGTCGGCGGCCGACGCGCTCGGGCTGCTGTCCGACGAGACGCGGGTGGCGATTCTCCGCGCCCTCGCCCGGGCGCAGGCCGAGCGACTCGAGTTCGGGTCCGGTCCGCGGGAACTGACGTTCTCGGAGGTCTACGAGCGGGTCGACGTGGAGAACACCTCGAAACTGTCCTACCACCTCGGGGAACTCGCGGGGACGTTCCTCCGGAAGACCGAGGAGGGCTACTCGTTCACGCACGCGGGCGAACGGATCGTCAGGTTCGTCCTCTCGGGGAACTACGGCCACCCCGGCGACTTCGCGTCGACCGAGACCGACGGTCGGTGCCCGTTCTGCGGCGAGCGGGCCCTGGAGGCCGACCTCCACTACCAGTTCTTCGTCGTCGAGTGCACCGGTTGCGGGCGGCCGGTCTCGAACTACTCGGTCACGCCCGCCCAGGCCCGCTCGGCCGACGGCGAGGAACTGGTACGCGGCGTCGAGCGAAAGCAGGCGATGGACTACGCGCAGGTCCGGCGCGGGGTCTGTCCCGAGTGTGCCGGCGCGCTCTCGACCCGGGTCCGCGACGTCGGCGACGCGCCGTTCCCCGACGCCGACACGTTCCTCGCCGTCGACCGCTGCGAGGAGTGCATGCGGGGCTACAACGCCCTGTTGACGTACGGCGTCGCCTATCACCCGGCCTCGGTCGCGTTCCACTGGGAGCGGGGCGTCGACGTGACCACGAAGGGCATGTGGGAGTTCAACGACCACCTCTGGGAGGGGCGCTGGACCTCCGAACGCGTCGCGTCCGACCCCGAGGAGTACGAGGTCGTCCTCCGTCGCGACGGCGACGCCCTCCGCTGTCGCCTCGACTCGGAGGCCGACGTGGTCTGGACTGAGCGCGTCCGACGTGACTGACCTCACGCGGCCTCAGTGTCGGATCCGTTACGAAAATTCCGTCGAGTCCTCCCGCCCCGAATCGGTTCGCCTCGCTACGCCGACGGTGAATCCGCCCAGTGTGGCGCGGAGCCGCTCAAATCCGCTTTTGAAACGGATCCGTTAATATATCAATTTCTCTATAATACTTATGTGGCGGCGAGTCGACGTACCGTGCATGGACGCGAGCGAAGCGAACCGCGTGCACCGACGCGACGAACGCGCCGAGAACCGGCCCGTACGGACTCGGGGCGACGATCCGGTCGGCGATCGGCCGATGTCCCTCGGGGACATCCAGTCCTCGTACGCCGAGTACGCGGACCGGATACACCGCTTCGAGGCGTTCGACCGGCTGGTCGCCGGTCGGTACCGGCGCGAACAGTTCGACGACGCGACCGGGCGGGTGCTAGACGTCGCCTGCGGCACCGGGACGAACTTCCGATACCTCCCCGACGGCGTCGACCTCACAGGGATCGACGTCAGTCCGGAGATGCTGTCGAAGGCCGGCGAGACACTCGATTCGCTCGGGACCGAGGGGACGCTCCATCGAATGGACGCCCAGGATCTGGCGTTCCCGGACGACAGCTTCGACACCGTGATATCGGCGCTGTCGACCTGTACGTTCCCCGACCCGGTCGCCGCGTTGCACGAGATGGAACGGGTCTGTCGGCCCGGCGGTCGGATCCTCCTCGTCGAACACGGAAAGAGCGACGTGAGGTTGTTCGCGCGCTACCAGGAGTGGCGAGCCGACGCCCACTACGCCAAGCAGGGCTGTCGCTGGACGCAGGAACCCCTCGCCGTCGCCCAGCGCGCTGGTCTGGACGTCGTCGCGTCGAGCACCGGGCTGTTCGGTATGATCACCACGATCGAAGCGGTTCCCCGAACGAACGGCTCGCCGGCGGACCTTCGCTCCATGGACGGAGATCGGGTGGAGACCAGTTGATCGAGCGATCCCCCGGCTGTACGACACCGCCGACGACCGCCGATCGACACGCATCCGACGGCGACCTCCCTGATTCGAATCCCGCCATGTCGGTTCGTTCGACGGTTCGCTTCGCTCACCGTCTCACTGCACGGGCGTGGCGGGATTCAACTTTCGCGGGTTCTGCCGGGCGTGCGGCCCATACGGGCCGTTCCGGGCGGACTTCCACGCTCGGTTCTCGCGCGCTCCCTTCGGTCGCGCGCTCCGCTTCCGACCGCGCTTTCGCGGTTCCTGCCGGGCGCGCGCCAGAGGCGCGTGCCGGGCGGGCCTTCCACGTTTGGAGGGAACCACGGATCCGCGCTCCTTGGGCCACAACGAATCGCGCGCCTCGCTCCCGAACCCGGCCCCCGAGGAACGCGCCGCTGCCGCATGGTGATTCAAGACCGCGCTTCAGCGGTCGTGAATCCACTATGAAGCCAGCCAAAGCAGTCAACACGTACATCGAGAATCGGCGCAGCGAAGTAACCGACGAAACTCTCCAAAGCCACATCTATCGACTCCGGCCGTTCATCCGATGGTGCGGCGAGCAGGAGATCAGCGAGACGACCGACCTGTCAACCCGGGATATGCACGAATACCGAGTGTGGCGCCGCGAAGATGGAGACCTGAGCCCTGCATCAGAAAAGACTCAGATGGACACCATTCGCGTGTTCATCCGCTTCCTCGAGCGGCTCAACGAAGTCCAAGACGATTTGAGTGAAGCCGTCGTCTCACCGGCGCTGTCCGGGACAGACAAACGCTCGGAAGACATTCTTGACCCCGATGTCGGTCAAGAGATCG
>JBDGSU010000188.1:0-43344 GCA_042217395.1 Halosimplex sp. | reverse complement strand
AGGACTACGACCGCTACCCCCACGAGTTCTCCGGCGGCCAGAAACAGCGGATCGCGCTCGCCCGCGCGCTCGTGCTCGACCCCGAGTTGATCGTCGCCGACGAGCCGGTCTCGGCGCTGGACGTGTCCGTCCAGGCGGAGATCCTCTCGCTCATCGAGGACCTCCAAGCGGAGTACGGGCTCTCGATGCTGTTCATCAGCCACGACATGTCCGTCATCAGGCGGATCTGCGACCGCGTCGCCGTCATGTACCTCGGCGAGATCGTCGAGATCGGGGAGACCGAGGAACTGTTCGCGAACCCCCAGCACCCCTACACCGAGGCGCTGCTGTCGGCCATCCCGACGCCGGACCCGCGCTCGCGCGGCGGCGGGATCGAACTGACCGGGACGGTTCCGGACCCCGTGAACCCACCCAGCGGCTGCCGGTTCCACACCCGCTGTCACCGGGTCGTCCAGCCCGACGGCGTCGACCTCGACCAGTCGACCTGGCAGGCGCTGATCACGCTCCGGTACAGGATTTCGAGCGGCGAGATCGACGTCGAGAAGCTCCGGGAGAACGCCCTCGGCGACGAGGCCGCCGCCGGAGGGGCGATCTCCGACGAGGCGCTCAAAGGGCAGATCCGGAGCGAGTTCGATATCCCCGACACCCTCGACGACGTCGACGCCGACCGGACGCTCGACGCGGCGCTGGAGTCGCTCGTCTCGGGCGATGTCGAGGCCGCCGCCGAGCAGCTGAACGAGGCGTTCGTCACGCCCTGCGAACAGACCCACCCGGAGTACACTGACCACGGCGACGGCCACCAGTCGGCCTGCATCCGCCACCGCGAGGAGTTCCGTTCCTCCGAGATGGCCGCCGCCGACGACGACTGACTCGGAGTGTCGCACCGTCGGATGTCGCGAGTGCTCGCGACTGAGAGCCTTCGAATCCACGACGCACTCGTCGCTCGCGGGTTGCGAGCGACAGAGTGCGAGGGGTGGGACTGAGCGAACGCGCAGCGTTCGCGAGGGTCGACCGACCCCGACGGCGTCGGTCGGAATTCGAACCGAAGTGAGACGTTCCTGCTCGTTACACCGCGCGGGCTGCGACTCACAGGCTTCGAATCCATGACACACTCGTCGCTCGCCGGTTGCGAGCGACAGAGTGCGAGGGGTGGGATTCGAACCCACGGACCCCTTCGGGAGCGGGTCTTAAGCCCGCCGCCTTTGGCCTAGCTCAGCCACCCTCGCGCATCCGGTACTCTGATTGCTTCCGGGTTGTCCCTTTCGGTCCGATTCGCTGGATCTGTCTCAGACGAACGCAGTCGACCCCGGTGAAAGCGAGGGACGGGACTGAGCGAACGCGGCGCGTTCGCGAAGGTCGCGGGACGCCCGGCGTCCCGCAGAATTCGAACTCGTCGATCCCTTCGGGAGCGGGTCTGAAGCCCGCCGACGGACTCGCTTCGCTCCTCCGTCGAGCCCTCGCTCGCAGGGCTCGCGAGGACGCCGCCTTTGGCCTCGCTCAGTCACCCTCGCGCGTTCGTCCGTCTTCTCTCCGGGCGAATAGCGGTTACGGTAGCGACCGAGCGAACTCGGAGGAGAGCGAAAACAGGGGAGGTCGGTTCAGCGCGCCCCGTCGCTCAGACCTCGACGTGGAGGTCCGTGAAGGGGATCCGGACCATCGCGATCCGGGTCACCGGGCGGCGGCGCAGGCGGACGCGCAGGACGACCGCGGCGATCGCCCACGAGACCGCCGAGAGCGCGACCAGCAGCACCGAGAGCGCGGGGTACATGACCACCAGCGCACCGACGACGACCGCCAGCGAGAGCGCGAGCGACGCGAGCAGGGTCCGCGCGAGACTGTACTCCGCGGGGAGACCGGCACGTGCGACCGAGGGTCGGTTCCGTCTCATCACATCTATTCGTAGGGCCCGGTCCACCTTAATGGTAATCTGAAACACATTTCTGTAGGGCGGGTTACTGAAATTCGCTTCAGGAGAGCGGGTGACACGCCACACCCGAGCGAGTGGGTGGGGCGGGAGGACCGGGCGTCGGGCCGCCCGGGCCTCAGCGGTTCACGTCGTAGGCGCGGAATCGGTCGGGGTTCGGGAAGAACGGTTCGGGGTCGTCGTGGCGGATGGTCCCGAGGTGGTCGTGGTCGAGCGTCTTGACGAGAGAGCGCATCTCTCCGCGATCGAGGGCGGTGTCGACGAGGCCGGAGGCAAAGCGCATGTCGTAGGTGCCGGCGACGAAGACGACGACGTCGTCGACGTGGTCGATGCACTCGGTGACCTGGAAGACGTAGCCGCCGCTTTTGATCTGGTAGACGCCCGTCTCCTCGAAGGCCGACTCCTCGTAGACCTGCTCGAACTCGTCGGCGAAGTTGTCGGGGACGACGTAGGACAGGCCCCAGGAGTCGTCCTCGCCCATGCTCGGCGAGAGCGGGGTCGTGTCGCCGGCGGGGAGCCTGACGGTGTCGTAGCCTTTCCCCTCGCGGTCGTCGGCCATCGCGTTCATGTCGTGGAGGGTCCGCTCCCAGTTGCTCGTCAGTTCCTCGCTGTGCTGGGCGACGCGCTCGGCCTCTCCCGGTCCGCCCGGCCCGGGACTGTTGTGGGGCATACGCCTCACTAACGCGGTTGAGACAGTAAAGGGTGGTGGCACCGACGCACGACGGGGACCACGGCGAGGGGGCGGCGCCGCCCGCCCGCGGTCAGGCCCGAATGCCGAGGCCGAACTCCATCGCGAGCGACACGCCGAGCACGACCAGGCTGGCGGCGAAGACCTTCTTCCCGCGGCCGACGCGCTGGTCGAAGGGGATGTCTTCGTCCCGGAGCGGCGGGATCTCCTGGATGCGGGCCTCCAGACCGGTCTGGTGGGTCCCCTCGATCGAGACGCGCTTCTCGTCTCTCTGGGGCGGCGTCGGCTGGATCGCGAAGCTCCCGATCCCGAACATCAGGACCCCGGCGACGAAGACGGCGATCTTCGCGGTGACGAGCGTCCCGCCGAGAACGAGACCGACCGCCGCCGCGGCGACGCTCACCAGCGCGCCGACGACGAGCACCCAGAGGAGAAACTCCGCGAGCAGGAGGGCGCGCCCGGTGGACCGCTCGGCTGTGGCGTCGGTCGCCATCGGTTATCGGCGGCCCAGCACCTCGTCGACCGGTTCGTACTCGTCGGTGTGGCGGTGACAGTAGCTCAGCCGACCGGTCTCGCTCACGGGGTGGAGGTCGGGACGCTCGTCGTCGCAGACGCTGTCGAACTCGTCGCCGAGGTACGCCCGCGCCTCGTCGGGGTACCCGTCTTTCACGTGCTGGGCCGCGCGCTCGACGTGCCGGCGCACCTCGTCGGAGGTCTTCGACCAGTCGAACAGGTCGTCGACCGTCTCGTCGATGTCGTCGAACCGCGAGAACCGCCCCGCCCGGCGGCGGATCCGGTCGCGCAGGGTCAGGTCGATGCGGGTGCGCTCGCGGACGACCTCGCGGAACCGCTCGAGGGCGTCCCAGGTGTCGGGGTCGAGGTCGTCGTACCCCGTCGGCCTGATCTTCGCCGGGCACCGGGTGGTGAACTGACAGCCCGTCGGCGGGTCCCGGGGGCTCGGCGGCGTCCCCGGGAGCGTGATCCGCTGTTTGTCGGCGGTGGGGTCCGGCTCCGGGATGGCCGACAGCAGCGAGTACGTGTACGGATTGGCCGGGTCGGAGTAGAGCTCCTCGGTGAGTCCCATCTCCATTATCTTCCCGAGGTACATCACCGCCACGCGGTCGCAGATGTGGCGCACGGCCGCCAGGTCGTGGGCGATGAACAGGTAGGTCAGGTCGTACTCGTCCTGCAGGTCCTCGAGCAGGTTGAGGATCTTCGCCTGGACCGAGGTGTCCAGCGCCGACACCGGCTCGTCGAGGACAACGAACTCGGGGTTCAGGGCGAGCGCGCGGGCGATGCCGATGCGCTGGCGCTGCCCGCCGGAGAACTGGTGGGGGTAGCGGTAGTAGTGCTCCTCCTGTAGCCCGACCCTCGCGAGCAGTTCCTTGACGCGCTCGCGGCGCTCTTGGGGACTGTGCCACTCGTGGACGTCCAGCGGTTCGCGGACGATCTCGCCGATCGTCATCCGGTCGTTGAGACTCGACTCGGGGTCCTGGAAGACGATCTGGGCGTTGCGCCGCCAGTTTTTCAGTTCCTTCCCCGTGAGCCGGGTCACGTCGGTGCCCTGGAAGGAGACGGTCCCCTCGGTAGCGCTCTCCAGTTGCACGAGCGTCCGCCCGAGCGTCGTCTTGCCACAGCCCGACTCGCCGACGAGGCCGAGCGTCTCCCCGCGCTGGATCGAGAAGCTCACCCCGTCGACGGCCTTGACCGGCGGCCCCGAGAGGAACCCGTCGCCGCCGTAGTACTTCTTCAGGCCATCAACTTCGAGCAGCGTCTCGCCGGTCTGTCCCGGTTCGGTCCGTCCGGCCGGCCGCGTCAGCTCGCTCATGGACGCTCACCCCCGTCGGACCGCTCGCCGCCGTCCGTCCGGGCGCCTCCGCCGGACTCCGCTCCGGCGTCGCCCTCGTCGTCGACGAGATGGTCCTCGCCGGTCGTCCGGTCGATCGTCGATTGCTCGGCGATCTCCCGGTGCCGAGCGACGGCCTGCGTCGTCGAGACGTCTTCGGGGTAGAGGAGGCAGGCGGCGGTGTGGGTCTCCTCGTCTTCCCTGGTTTCGACCAGCGCTGGATGGACCTCCTCGCAGTCCCCGAACCGCTCGGGGCACCGCGGCGCGAACCGGCAGTAGGTCGCCGGTTCGTTGGGCGTGGGGACGTCTCCCTCGATGGTCCGCAGGCGGTCCTCGCCGGCGTGTTGCCCGGGGATCGCCTCGAGCAGCCCCTGCGTGTAGGGGTGTTTCGGCTCCTCGAACAGCGACAGGGTTGGCGCCTTCTCGACGATCTCGCCGGCGTACATCACGTTCACGCGGTCGGTGATATCGGCGATGACGCCCATGTCGTGGGTGATGAACAGTATCGAGAGCCCCCGATCTTCCTGTAGCTCCTCGAGCAGATCGAGGATCTGCGCCTGGATCGTCACGTCCAGGGCCGTCGTCGGCTCGTCGCAGATCAGGAGCTCTGGGTCGCAGGCCAGCATCATCGCGATGACGGCCCGCTGGCGCATCCCGCCGGAGAACTCGTGGGGGTACTCTTTCAACCGGCGGGAGGCGTCGGGGATCTGGACCGCCTCGAGGAGGTCGATCGCCTCCTCGCGGGCCCGCTCGCCCGTGATCCCGCGGTTGACCCGCAGCGCCTCGCGGATCTGGTTGCCGACGGTGAAGACGGGGTTGAGCGAGGACAGCGGGTCCTGGAAGATCATCCCGATGCCGCTCCCGCGAAGCTCCTGGTACTGTTTGGTCGAGTAGTCGGTGATCTCCTCGCCCTTGAACCTGATCGACGAGGCCGGCAGCACCTCGCCGGGCTCTTCGATGAGGCCCATGATCGACCGGGCGGTCACGGACTTGCCCGACCCGGACTCGCCGACGAGGCCGACCGTCTCGCCCTCGTAGATGTCCAGGTCGATGCCGTCGACCGCCCAGATGGTCTCGCGGTCGGTCCGGAACACGGTCTGGAGGTTCCGCACCGACAGCAGCGGCTCCTCGTCGCGTCGGTCCGCGGACGCCTCGCCGGCGACCACGTCCCGGTCGTCCGCCCCGCCCGCCGCCGGCGACTGCCCGTCGGCGCCCGGGTCGCCGTCGGAACGGCTCATCCGGCCGCACCTCCCGCGGCCGCCTCCTCTTCGGAGCCACCTTCGCTCTCCGGGTCGATGGCGTCGCGGATGCCGTCGCCGAAGGCGTTGAGTCCGGTCACGAGGACGACGATCATCATCCCCGGGATGAACGCGATGTGCCACGACTGGGTCGAGACGTACGGCCGCCCCATGTCGATAGCGCGGCCCCACGCGGGCGTCGGCGGCTGGATGCCGAGGCCGCCGCCGATGAAGGACAGCGCCGACAGCGAGATGATGATACCGCCGATCGACATCGAGCCGTAGATGAGCAGGTACGGGAGGACGTACGGAAGCATGTGTTTCTCCATGATGGCGCTCGGGCGCTGGCCGAAGCTCTTCGCGGCGTCGATCCACTCCTCCTCGGAGACCTGCAGCGCCGGGCCGCGCACCGCCCGCCACAGCGTCACCCAGGTGATGAAGCCAAAGACCAGCGCGAGGAGGAACCCGCCGTTGAACACCTCCGAGAGCCAGTGCCCGCGGAAGGCCATCGCCACCAGCAACAACAGCAACAGTCCGGGTATCGAGGTGATCCCGTCGGCTATCAGGATGGTCACGAGGTCGACGCTGCCCTTGTAGTACGCCGACGTCATCGACAACACGGTCGCGATCAGCGTCGCCAGCAGCATCGCGATGCCAGCCACCGACAGGGAGACCCTGGCCCCCGCGCTGACGAACGTGAAGAGGTCGCGGCCGTTCGTCAGCGTCCCGAACGGGTGGAACCGACCGAACCGGTCGTACTGCATCACGCCCACGTTCTGCTCGCCGCTGCCCTTGGACTTGGAGTTGAAGTTCATGTCGCCGACGTAGGCCGTCTGGACCTCGCCCGACTCGCCGTCGAAGTACTTGAGCTCGTGACTGTACGGCGACTGGATGTTCCGCTCGACGGTCGTCGGCCCGAGCGCCGGAGCGAACAGCGCCATCGTGAGGAACACGAGGACGACGACGATACCGAACTGCCCCCAGCGGTGGTCGCGCAGGCGGTCGACGACGTCGTCCCGGGGCGTCCACTCGGCGTACCGGTAGTTGTCCCGGAAGACGAGCCAACCCCTGTACGCCCAGTAGGCGACGAACGCCGCGTACGCGTAGACGAGGACGAACCGGATCCCCCACGCGAGCCCGGGCTGGAGCCCGAGGAACGTGCCCTTCCACGGCCCGTTCGGCCCGGTCTTGTATCCCTGGTTGGGGATCGTCTCGCGGGAGAGCAGCGTCGGGAGGCCGTGGGCCCCGCTGCGGAGCCCGTCGAGGAACCCGCTCGCGGACACCTGGAACCCGTGGATCGAGGTCGCGAGACCGGGGGCGGCCTTCCCGACCAGGACCTCGAAGAACGCCGTCACGGCGACGACGGCCGCGTCGGCGAACAGGAGAAGTCCCCCCGCCAGGGCGCCGAATTCGACGGCGATCGCCACCAGCGCGACGGCTCCCCAGGCGGCGGCCGGCCGCGGGTTCGCGGCGATCCGCTCCCACAGCGAGGACTCCTCGTGCCAGTCGACCTCCCGAGTCCGGTCGGTGACGGTGGTGTTAGCGCACATGACTCACTCGCTGGCCCCCTCGAGACCGATCCGCGGGTCGATCACCGTGTAGGCCACGTCCTGTGCGATGTTGAAAAAGACCAGTATCAGGATGAACACGAAGGTCAGGGCGCCGATGATCGGGACGTCCGCCGCGAAGATGGCCGAGAGGTAGAGGTTGCCCAGCCCGCGGATCCCGAAGATCAGCTCGACGAGGATCGACCCGCCGATGAGCAGGTAGAACTCGCCCATAATGACCGGGAGAAGGGGGATGAGCGCGTTGCGCGCGACGTGCTTGCCGATGATCGTCCGCGCGGAGAGGCCCTTGGCCTTGGCCGTCTCGACGTACTGGGAGTTGATGCTCTCCAGGACCGCCGTCCGACCGATGCGGACCTCGTTGCCCATCGAGGAGGACCCGAGGACCAGCGCGGCCGGGAGGATCCACTTGAACGCCACCAGCATGTTGCGCGGTCTCGGTATGGGTATCCAGAACCACGCGAGCGGCGTTCCCTCGAAGGGAGCCAGCCCCCAGAAGAGGTGGCCGAGTTCGTTCGGCGTGCCGATCACGTCGGTCGGTATCAGGAAGCCCCGGTACCACGAGAGGGCGCCCCCGGCCGACAGGAACCCCGCCAGCATGACCGCCAGCCAGAAGTTAGGCATGGCCCGCCAGACGATGCCTCCGAAGGAAGCGGTGTAGTCGCCCCAGGTGTTCGAGTTCAGGCCGGCGTAGAGCCCGATCGGGATGCCGAACAGCAGGGCGATCAGCACCGACCAGGACCCGAGCCAGATCGTCGCCGGCATGCGCTCCCAGACCAGCTGGGCCACCGGCTGTCCGCGGGTGACGACCCACGACTGGCCGAAGTTGAAGGTCATCGTCTCGACCATGAAGTCCCGATACCGGATCCACATCGGTATCGGGTCGCCGTTGGGGTAGCGGATCCCGAGGCTCACGGCCAGTTGCCTGGCCGTCTCGGGGTCGGCGTCCCGACCCAGGATCGCGGACATCGGGTCGAACGGCGAGTAAAACAGGATCAGGAACGTCATCGTGAGCCCGAACAGGATCACCGGCACCCCGAGGACGAGCCGCTTCGCGATGTACAGGAGTTTGTTCATACGTAATTTCCGAGTCGTGTTACTCGTTCGCGTCTCTCACGTTCGTGGTTGCGAGTGAACGGTTCGTCGCCGCGCCGGTCGGGCGAGATGCGATCGCGGGCCCGGAGCCGTCCGACCCCACCGCGGTCGGCCCGGAGAGCCGGGCTTACTCCCCTTTGACGTGCTTGTCGTAGGCCTCGATACCGCCCGGGAAGATCTGCGGCGGGGTCAGGTGATACGCCGACTGGTACCGGCCCTTGAAGACGTTCTCCATGAACTCGGGCTGGTTGATGACGTAGGCCATCGCCTTCCGGACGGCCGGGGGCACCTTCTCCAGGTTGAATCCGACGTAGAAGGTCCCGATCTCCGGCACGCGGGCCAGGTTGACCGTCTCGCCGCTCTCGAGCGGGCCGTACTGCCCGAGCTCGCGACCGATGTCGTCGGTCTCGTCGATCTGGACCTTGCTCGGGTCGTACTTCGAGGTCGGGACGCCGCCGATGTCCGCGTTCTTGTTGAGGAAGTAGTTGTACGTCGCCTGGGTCTCCGTGAGGATCGCCGCGTCGATGCCGTCGAAACTGGCACCCTGCCCGTAGTAGTCGCCGTAGGTGTCCATCACGAACTCGCCGCCGTTGCCCGACTCCCAGTTGACGAACTCGAAGGGACCGGCGCCGACCGGGTTCTGGGAGAACTCCTCCCAGGCCATCTCCCCGTCGTAGCCGGGGATGTCGCCGACGATCCCCTCGGGAACCGCCGAGAACGCCGAGTACGCCAGCACGGACAGCGAGTAGGCGAAGGGCTTCTCGGTCGTGACCTTCAGCGTGTAATCGCCGGTCGCCTCGACGCCGATGGAGTCGACCTTGACGTTCCCGTCGCCGTCGGTCTCGTGGGCGATGCCCATGACCGAGATCGGGAAGCGCGCGTTCGTGGAGTTGCTCGAGGCCATCAGCCGCTTGATTGAGTAGACGAAGTCGTGGGCCGTGACGTCGCTGCCGTCGTGGAACGTGGCGCCCTCCTTGAGCTTGAACGTGTAGGTCTTGAAGTCGTCGCTGAGCTCGTAGCTCTCGGCCAGGAGGTTCTCGACCTCGGTGGTCCCGTTGCGGTAGTTCGTCAGCGCGTCGAACATGTTCATGATCTTCCCGCCGCTGGCGGTGTTGCCCGACGCGATGGGGTCCAGGCTACTGAACGTCGCCGAGGCGACGTCGAGGCGGTCTTTCCCCTCGATGCCCGCGACCGACCGGTTCTCCTTGGAGCGCGAGCCGCCCATCGGGCCCGGCGGGTTGTAGTCGACGTGGTCGTACCACATCGGCTCGTTGACGCTCTGGAAGATCGGGATCAGCGCCGCCTCCTGCCACATCCCCTCTTCCAACTTCACCGCGGCGTCGCCGCGGATCTTGGCGGCCTCCTCGGTGTCCTCCGGGTTGTTCTCGATGCGGTCGAACTGCTCAATCATGTACTCGCGGACGCCTTCGCCAGTCTGGGCGTCCTCCGACCAGAACAGGCGCGCCCCGTTCGAGGTCGTGTCGTCCGACCCGTACATGGTGTTCGGCGGGTCGATGAGCTGGACGAAGTTCTGCGCGCCGGGGTAGTCCGCGATCCACCCGAACGTGTACGCCTGGTGGTTACCGTTCCGGGTGGCCTCCAGCAGCGGCGAGAACGCCGCGCTGCTCTGGTTCATGTCGATGTAGGCCGACTCGAGTCGGCTGGCGATCGTGCTCGCCATCTCCGACCACGTCGGGCTCTTGTACTGGAGCCAGTCGAGTTCGTACCGGTTGTCCGGCCCGTACCCGGCCTCCTCCATCACGCGCTTCGCTTCCCCGATCATCGTCTCGCCGACGCCGTACGGATACCCGTTGACGTTCACTGGACCGGTATCGGTCCCCGTGTCCGTTCCCTCGTCGGACGTTCCGCCGTCGCCACCGTCACCACCGCCGCCGTCGCCGCCGTCGCCGCCGTCGCCACCGTCGCCACCGTCGCCACCGTCGCCACCGTCGCCGCCGCCCGGCGTGGCGGTGTCGCCGCCGTTGGAACCGCATCCGGCGACCACAGAGGTGAGGGTCGCGGCGCCCGTCGCTTTCAGGAACCGTCGTCGACTGGTTCCCGAGCCGTCGATATCGCGAGGCATACCTGGGGTTTACCGAGCGTACTACTTAAATTGAGGTGAAACTTGCCACCAGTTTTTTGTAAAACCGCTACACTACGACGGTTGAAAATTATTTATGGTTATATTCAAACCCGTGGTATTATAACAGGGAATTACAGGACTCGATATACGGATTCGGGAATAGAATGGGGGTAAGATCATAAAAGTATACGGGTCCTTTCGGGAGTAATCCGCCGTGATTACCGGTGGATCTCGACCGATTCGAGCAAAACCGTGTCTATCGGTCGGTCGCTCGGGTCGGTATCGACCGAGCCGATGGCCTCGACGACGTCCATGCCGTCGGTCACCTCGCCGAAGACCGCGTGTTTGTCGTCGAGGTGGGGCTGGGCGTCGAGGGTGATGAAGAACTGCGAGCCGTTGGTGTCCGGGCCGCGATTGGCCATCGAGAGCTTCCCGGGCGAGTCGTGGCGCAGGTCCGGGTGGAACTCGTCGTCGAACGTGTAGCCCGGCCCGCCGCGGCCGGTGCCGGTCGGGTCGCCGGTCTGGATCATGAAGTCGGCGATGACGCGGTGGAACTCGATGTCGTCGTAGAGCGGGTCGACGCGCTTCTCGCCGCTCTCGGGGTCCTCCCAGGCGCCCTCGCCCGGCCCGACCGACGCCGACTCGTAGCCGGACTCGGTCGCGTGGTCGACGAACGCCTCGACGGTGTCGGGGACCTTCTCTTCGAACAGTCGGACTTCGATGTCGCCCTCGGAGGTGTGGAGCGTCGCTGTCAACTCGTCACTCATACCCGTCAGGTAGCCCGCCGCGGAGAAAACGCTGGTGGTACGGCCGCCGCCGGCGGCGTTCGCGGCCCCGGTCCGTCGCGGGCGGGACTCGCACCGCCGTCGCCCGACTCCGCGCTCACATCGAGGGGCCGACCCGGGTGATCGCCGACGAGGTCAGCCCGTGTTCCTCCGCGCGCACGCGCTCGCCGCCCGCGACGGCTCGCAACCGGTCGAGGACCGCCTCGGGGTCGGTCGCCGTCGCGTCGACGTCCACGTCGTCGCCGACCGCCGACAGCGTCGCCCGGTCGGCCGACACCTTCAGCACCGGCGCCACGGGGTGGCCGGTCGGCACGCCCTCGCCCGTGACGTGGACGACGACCTGGGCCCCCGCCGCGACGAGCCCGGTCGCCGCCTCCGCGAACCGCGAGGGGGCGTCGACCACGGCCAGGCCGCTCTCGTGGGTCGCGGGCTCGCCGTAGGCGAGCACGTCCCGGACGGGCCGGTCGCCCCACGCTCGCGTGACCGCCTCGAAGGAGTGGTCGGCCGCGGTCCGACCCACGCGGGACGCCCTGGCCGGCTGACCGCGGTGGCGGTCGACCAACTCGCGGACGTCGGCGGCGACCCCGTCGCTCGCCGCCCGCGACTCGGCGGCCTCGGGGTGGGCCGCGACGCGTTCGCTCCCGGCCGCGACGACGCGCGCTCCCGCGTCGACCAGTTCGTCCGCGACCGCGCCGACCAGCGGGTCGGCCGTCTCGCGGGTCGACTCGACGCAGTCGCCCGAGACGACGCCGACGGTGAGATCCGAGAGGTCGGCGGTCGCCTCGGCGCCTCCGGCGCCGCTCGACCCCGCGCCCGCCGTTCGGAGCTCCTCGACCGCTCGCACGCCGGCGTCGACGGTCGCCTCGGTCCCGCCGGCGTCCTGGATCGCGGTCTCCCGGACGGGCACGCCCCGCTCGGCCAGGTCGGCGGCCACGTCGTCGCTCTGGATCGACTCACAGCCCAGGCCGACGACGACCGTCCCGGCGACGTTCGGGTTCGACCCGACGCCGAGGAACGCCCGGAGCGTCTGGGCCTTGTCGTCGCCGATCTGCGCGCAGCCGTGGTCGTGGGGTGCGCTCACCGCTTCCGGGACCCCGTCGGCGATCCGGTCGGCGACGATCCGCGAGCAGATCACCGACGGCAACACGAGCACGCGGTCGCGCACGCCGACCCCGCGGTCACCGCGGTCGACGACCCGGAAGCCCGTCCGCTGGGCCGGGCTCACGCCGACTCACCCCCGTCGGACTCCGCGTCGGCGCCGGTCTCCGCATCGCTCGCTCCGTCACCGCCGCCGTCGGTGGCCACCGCCCGGTCGCCCCGCCCGCGGGTGCTCTCGCAGTTGTGCGTGTGGACCCACTCGCCGCGGGCGATGTCGACAGACGCCTCGCCGATCACCTCGCCGTACTTGCGGACAGTCTCGCCGGCGTCGTGGTCGACGAGCGCGACCGTGTGGCCGAACGGGACGTCCTCGGCGACCGCCAGCGGCGGGTCGGCGTCCGCGAGCCGGTCGCCGGCCGCGAGGTCCTCTAGCGCCGTCGCGACGGTGTCCTCGTCGGCCATCACCAGCGCGCGCCCGTCGAACACCTCGCCTTTCATCGGTGACCCTCCCGGAGGGCGGTCGACCCCCGCCCGGACGCGCTCATTCTCGACCCCCCGCCGCGAGTTCGCGCGGCTGGCGCTCGTTTATCGCGAACTCCTCCAGCCGGCGGGTCTCCGCCGCGGTCTCCGCGCCGTCGGCAACGGAGAGGAGCGTCCGGTAGACCCGGTCGCCGGCGTCGCCCAGCGGCTCGCCGTCGATGACGGTGCTCGCGTCGACGTCCATGTTCGAAGCCAGCCGGTCGGCCGTCCGCGGGTTGCCCGTCACCTTGATCACCGGCGCGATCGGGTTTCCGGTGGTCGAGCCGCGCCCGGTCGTGAACGCCGCGACCTGCGCCCCGCCGGCCACCTTGGCGACGACGCTCTCGACGTCGTAGCCCGGCGTGTCCATCACGGTCACCCCGCCGCCGACCGGGATCGCCTCCCCGTAGTCGACGACGTGACGGATCTCGCGCGTGCCGCACTTGGCGAGCGCACCGAGGCTCTTCTCCTCGATGGTGGTGAGCCCGCCCTCCTGATTGCCCGGCGTGGGCTGGGCGCCGCGCATGTCCACGCCCATCAGGTCCGCGAGTCGCTCCCGGCGGTCGACGCAGTCGAGGAGCTTTTCTCGGGTTTCTTCGTCGACGCAGCGCTCGGCGGCGACGTGCTCGGCGCCGATGAACTCCGGCGTCTCGGAGATGCAGACGGCCCCGCCGGCGTCGACCAGCCGGTCGGCCGCGACGCCGACGGCGGGGTTGGCCGCGATGCCGCTGGTCGCGTCGCTCCCGCCGCATTCCACGGCGAAGACGAGTTCGCTCGCGTCGGCCTCCTCGCGGGACTGGCCGCCCACTTCGTCCCAGAGGGCCGCGAGCCGGTCGGGCCCCGCATCGAGCGCGCCCGCGGTCCCGCCTGCATCGCGGACCGACAGCGTCTCGACCGGTTTCCCCGACCGAACGATGTCGTCCGCGACCTCGCCGGCGTCGATGTCCTCGGTCCCGAGTTCGACGACGAGCGCGCCGCCGACGTTCGGATTCGCCCCGATCCCCGCGAGTACGTCGCGGGTGCGTTCGCCGCCCTCGTCCGGCTGACTCGTCCCCATCTGGTGGGGCGTCGCCCGGGCCCATCGGCCGGCGTCGTCGGCGATCCGGTCGGCGACCGGGCTCGCCGCCACCGACGTGGGCAAGACGGCGACGTGGTTGCGGACGCCGATCCGGCCGTCCGGTCGGCGATACCCGCTGAATGTGTCCATAGGAACCGAATCCGTCCGCTCCCGCAAGAATCTGTCGCGAGCGGAAACCCGGTCCGCGACTCCGGCCGCGAGGAGACCAGCGCCGCCGAGCGGCGCTCGGTCCGTCCGTCAATCGCCTGGCGACCTCAGAACGCCCGCAGGTCCGCGAGCACCGCCTCGGCGTCGCCGCTCGCGAGCGCATCGCGGGCGGTCTCCAGTCCCTCCTCGATCGAGTCGGCGTCCTCGCGGGCGTAGATGCGCAGCGCGGCGTTGAGCGCGACGGCGTCGGCGAACTGGTCGTCTCGCTCGCCGGCGAGCACCTCCTCGGTGATCCGCGCGGAGTCGACGGCCACGTCCTCCACGCCGAGGTCTTCGCTCTCGAAGTCCATGCCGTAGTTCGCCGTCTGGATCTCGAAGTCGTCGAGTTCGTCGTCGCCGTCGTTCCATTCGGCAACCACGGTCGTCCCGGGGCGCACGTCGTCGTAGCCCTCCATCCCCTGGAAGAACAGCGTCCGGGAGACGGACTGGCTCTCGGCGGCCTGGAGCGTGTCGGTCATCTTGGTCGCGAACGCGAGGTGGTAAAAGGAGCCCAGATGCACGTCGGCGTTCGCGGGGTTGGCCAGCGTCTCGACCGTGTTGACGAACGTGCGGACGCCCATCTGGTCGCGGCGGTCGAACAGCGCGTCGATACCGGGGTTGAACTCGGGCTGGTAGTAGAAGCCGAAGCCGGTCTCGTCGACCATGTCGGCGCTCTCTGCGGGCCGGAGGTCCGTTTCGACGCCCAGTTCGTCGAGCACGTGCTTGTAGGCGTCCTGTTTCTGCGTGGGGACTCGGTCGCCGCTGTGGACGACGACCGGGGTGCCCGCCGCGGCGGCGACGACGCCGGCGGCGACGCCGAGGATGGCCGAGCGGCCCTTGCCGTCGTAGTTGGCGCCGCAGTCGACGGGGTCGGAATCCGGTTCGGCGGTCTCGACGCTCTCCTCGCGCATCACGTCGACGTACGCCGCGAGCTCCTCCGCGTCGTTGCGCTTCCAGCGGTTGGCCAGCCAGAAGGCGCCCAGCGTCGTGTGGTCGGGTTCGCCGGCGAGGACGCGCTGGAACGCCTCGCGGGCCTGCGCCCGGGTCATGTCGTCGGCCGATTTGTGTCCCGAGCCGACGACCTCGGTCATCAGCCGCTTGAGCGGCCAGTCGCCGAATTCGTGCGTCGCTTGAGCCATACGAATACGTTCGGAGTCGTCGGTCTAAAGCGCCCTGATCCCGGCGAGCGACCGGCGCCGCGGTCGGTTTCGGCGCCGCACTCCGGACGGGCCGTCGGTTTCCGGCGGTCGGAGCGGCGAGGAGTCGAAAGAGGTACACTGTTGCCTTCCTAACTGCCGTCGAATGAGTCAGGGGACGGCCGAGTGGCGGGCCGACGTCGACGCCGTCGACGCGGCCCTCATCGACGGGTGGCAGAGCGGGTTCCCGGTGCGCGAGCGGCCCTTCGAAGCCGTCGCCGCGGACGTGGGCGTCGACGAGCGCGAGGCGCTCGAGCGCGTCCAGCGCCTTTACGACGAGGGAGTCTTCCGCCGATTCGGCCCCGTACTGAACCCGCCGGTGATCGGAAGTTCGACGCTGGCGGCGGTGAAAGCGCCCGAAGAGCGGTTCGACGAGATCGCCGACGTGATAAATGGCTACGAGCAGGTGAACCACAACTACGCGCGTGACCACGAGTGGAACATGTGGTTCGTGGTCACCGCGGCGTCGAAAGAGCGCCGGGACGCGATCCTCGAAGCGATCGAGGAGCGAACTGACTGTGACGTGCTCGCGCTCCCGATGCTGACTGACTTCTACATCGATCTGGAGTTCCCGGTGGTCAACGGCGACCGATTCGCCCGCGAAAGTCTAACAGAGACCGACGTCTCGGCGACGACTATCAGCGAGCGAGCCGCGGCGGATCTGACCGACCTCGATCGCAGGTTGCTGCTGGAGATCCAGGGCGGGTTCCCGCTTTCGGCGACCCCGTATCGGGACGTGGCCGAGGCCGTGGGGGCCCCGGTCGAGGACGTGCTGGCGAGCGTCGAGCGGCTGCTCGCGGACGGTTGCATCAAGCGGATCGGCTGCGTCGTCAACCACCTCGTCACGGGGTTCGACGCCAACTGCATGGTCGTCTGGGACGTCCCCGACGACGAACTGGACGAGCGCGGCGTCGACGTGGGGCAGTTGCCGTACGTCACGCTCTGTTACCACCGCCCGCGCCGCCCCGACCAGGAGTGGCCGTACAACCTCTTCACCATGATCCACGGGCGCGAGCAGTCGGCGGTCGACGAGAAAGTCGACGAACTGGCGGCCGAGTACCTCCCGTACGACCACGAGCGGCTGTTCTCGACGGAGACGTTGAAACAGACCGGTGCGCGCTACGAGGACCTCGTCGACGACGGGGCGTGACCGGTCGGAGACGGCGAGGGGGCGGTGACCGGGACCGACGGAAGCTTTTTGCACACCCTCACTCCATATGCCCACGTCCGTATGACGGGTCCTGAGCGGGCGGTCGTGCTGATCGTCGACGACGAGCCCGCAGTCGCCGACGCGTACGCCGCCCACGTCCGAGAGAAACACGCGGTTCGCACGGCCTACGGGGGGGAAGCGGCGCTCTCGAAGCTCGACGACGACGTCGACGTGGTCCTGCTCGACCGGCGGATGCCCGACCTCGTCGGGGACGAGGTGCTGGAGCAGATCCGCGAGCGCGGACTCGACGCCCGCGTCGCGATGGTGACGGCGGTCGACGCCGACTTCGACATCGTCGACATGGAGTTCGACGACTACGTCGTCAAGCCGGTCGGCGGGGAGAAACTGCTCGAGACCATCGACCGGCTGCTTCGCTGTGGCGAGTACGAGCGACGGCTCCGCGAGTACTATCGGCCACCCGTACCTACGTCGCGCTCAAGTCGACGAAAGACCGGGCCGAGCTGGCCGAGAGCGACGAGTTCGAGCGCCTCGAAGCCGAACGCGAGGAGCTCCACGCCTCGCTGACCTCGGCCGCCCAACGCCTCGCCGACGACGACTTCGAGGCGCTGTTTCGCGACCTCGACGCCTGACCGAGGGAGACCGGGGTGAACGAACGGGGGACGGGACGGACCGGCGTCGCGGAACCGCACGGCGGCCCGGTCGGGGAGCGCCGCGAGAACTCGACCTTTCGAAAACACTATTCGGGGAAGGTCCTAAGCCCGGCGCAATGACCCCCCAACTGCCGGACGTCCAGGCGGCGAGTCCGGACGTGACCGTCGGTCTCAACCGCGTCGGCGTCACCGGCGTCGAGAAGTTAGTCGAGATACAGCGCGAGGACAAGCGCCCGTACGTCCTGATGGCCGAGTTCGAGGTGTTCGTCGACCTGCCATCCTGGCGCAAGGGCGCGGACATGAGCCGCAACATGGAGGTCATCGACGAGACGCTCGAGGCGGCGGTCGGCCGCACCGACCTCCCCGTCGAGGACGTCTGCGGGCACGCCGCCGAACGGCTCCTCGACAAACACGACTACACCGAGCGGGCGGAGGTCCGCATGGAGGCCGAGTTCGTCACGCGCGAGCGGACCCCCGAGAGCGACCTCGACACGCAGTCGGTCTCCGAGGTCATCGCCTCGGCGACGGCCACCGAGGACGGCACGCACGAGGAGGTCGGGGTCACCGTCACCGGCATGACCGTCTGCCCGTGTTCGCAGGGGATGTCCGCCGCCCGCGCCCGCGAGAAGCTGCGCGACCAGGGCGTCGACGACGAGACCATCGAGGAGTTCCTCCGCGAGGTGCCCCAGCCGGGGCACTCCCAGCGCGGCCACGCCACCCTGACGGTCGAGAGTGAGGGCGGTCCGAGAGTCGACCTCACGGAGCTCATCGAGATCGCTCGCGACTCGATGAGCGCTCGCATCTACAACCTCGCCAAGCGCCCCGACGAGGACCACATGACTTACCAGTCCCACCTCGACGCGAAGTTCGTCGAGGACTGCGTCCGCGCGATGGCCGAGGGGGTCCTCGAGGCGTTCCCCGATCTGGCCGACGACGCGGTCGTCCGCATGGAACAGTCCAACGACGAGTCCATCCACCAGCACAACGCTCACGCCGAGCGGGTCGCCGACGTGGCGACGCTCCGCGACGAAGTCGACGGCGACGCCTGACCGCCCGCGTGCGGCGGAGAGACCGACGACGCAGCGCCGACGTCCCCGTCGTTCCGAGTCGAACCTCGGCGCGGGACGCGCCGAAGATTCAAGCCCCGAGCGGCTCGAACGTGGAGTATGGGCAAGCGCGTTCTGGTCCCGGTCGACGGGTCCGAACAGGCACACAGGGCGTTCGAGTTCGTCGCCGACGAGTACAGCGACGCGACGGTGGTGCTCTTGCACGTCGTCAACCCGACCGAGGCGGGCTACAGCGCACAGGCGTCGCTCCCCAGTTTCTCCGAAGAGTGGTACGAGGGGGAGAAAGCCGCCGCCGAGGAACTGTTCGACGAGATCGCCGCGCTCGCGACCGGGACGGAGGTCTCGTTCGAACGGGCGGTCGAGGTCGGGAAACCGACCCGCGTCATCGTCGAGTTCGCCGACGAGGAGGGCGTCGACCAGATCGTCATGGGCAGTCACGGCCGGTCGGGCGTCACCCGGATCCTGCTCGGCAGCGTCGCCGAAGCGGTAGTCCGGCGGTCGCCCGTCCCCGTCACCGTCGTCCGGTGACCGTCCCGAGCGACGTCCGGCGACCGGCGACTCAGATGCGGAGACTGCCAGTCACTCCGCGTCGACGTGTCTGACGATGTGGACGTCGTAGCGGGGGTCCTCGGAGACCGGCGCGCCGACGCTGGAGATCGGCGTGGAGACGCGGCCGGCGTTCTCGCTGCCGACGAAGACGATCTCCGCTCCGACCTCCTGCGCGACGGTGCGGATGGTCCGGACGACGTCGGTCGTGATCGAGGCCACGGAACTCACGTCCTCCGGGCGCTCGCAGCGGAAGGTCGCGTCGGGCGCGATCTCTCTCACCCGTTCCTCGAGGCGCGACTCGATCTCGTCGGGGTCGTAGCGCTCGTCATCGTCGATCCAGCCGCGCTCGACCGCGAAGTCCCGTTCGTCCAGCGGGATGACGACCAGCGCGACCACCTCCGCGTCGGTCAGCGCCGCGAACTCGGTCGCTCGCTTCAGGGCGGCCGCCGCGAGATCCGATCCGTCGAACGGCACCAGATAAGTCATGACTCGGAGTGGGGCCGCCCGCGTCTTATAATCGGCGGGCGCCCCGAGGGGCGACCGTCGGGGGCCGGTCGAATCACCGGGGCCCGGTCGTCCACGGTGCCGGCCTCGCTCGAAGCGACAGACGAAAGGGAGCCGGCCACCGATCGGTCGGTATGGCCGAGGACGGACCCGTCGAGCCGAGCGAGATCGGCGAGCGCGACGCGCCCCCCGTCGAGGAGAAACCGTACAAGATCATCTTCGAGGCCAACAAGTGCTTCGGCGCCGGGAAGTGCGCGGAGGTCTCGGACAACTGGAAACTCGACATCTCGACCGGGATCGCCCGGCCACGGGCCTACTTCATCGGCGAAGCGGAACTCGACGAGAACGTCCGCGCGGCGGAGGTCTGTCCCGCGAAGAAAGACCGCGGCGTCATCCACGTCGTCGACCGCCGGACCGACGAGGAGATCGCCCCCGACCCGAACGGCGACGGCACGCTCTCGGTCGACTGGTAGCGACCGCTCCCCGAAGTCCCGACCCTCGAGACGCCCGCACACCCCCGCCTCCGCTCCCGTTCTCCGTTTCCACTCATCCGCTCACCGGAGTTCACCGTCGGAGCCCCACCCAGTCGTGCGATTCGGAAGTTCGACTGCGCGACGGAGCGCGGCCGACGACGACGGATTCACCGGATCGGTGTCGTCCTTCGATGTGCAACCACGGGCGAGCGGCGCTGGCAACCGGCATCGTGGGCCCGGCCGATTGCGGACTGCGAAAGACCTGGCTCGGACCGCCCCGGGCAGTCCCGGGTCGACCCGGCCCACGCACGGAATCGGTAGCGCTCGCCACCCCCCTGGCCGACCCCGAGCGCCCCTTGCGCTCGCAACGGCGACCGCTATGGCGTCGCTGGCACATATCTGGCTACAACGTGACAGATCCGCCGACTCACCGGAACGGCTCGACGGAATCGGTGGCCGCGCGAGACCGAGGGGACGACCTGTTCGCGACCGCGGACGCGGTGGACCTCTACCGCGAGCGGATCCGTGACCCGAGACTGTTTCCGGGCGAGCGCAAATCCGTCGACCGGTACTTCGAGGAGGGGGGATCGGTGCTGGACGTCGGCTGCGGCGCCGGCCGCGTCGCCCACCTCCTCGCCGAGCGCGGCTTCGACGTGACCGGCATCGACGTCAGCGAACCGCTCGTCGCTGAGGCGCGGTCGCTGTTTCCCGAGATCGACTTCCGCGTCGCGGATATCCGCGACGCGCCGTTCCCCGCCGAGTCGTTCGACCACGTCGTCTTCTCCTTCTTCGGCCTCGACTACGTCCTCCCGAAGCGCGAGCGCGTCGCCGCCCTCGCCGAGATCCGCCGCCTCCTGCGTCCCTCGGGCGTCTTCGTCTTCTCCTCGCACAACAGCTGGCACCCCCTGGTCCCGCTCGGCCCGACCGACCTCCACCGAGCGGTCGGCGACGTCGTCGACCTCTACCTCCGCGAAAAGAACCGCGACCGGATCGGCTCTCGATACAAGGTCGAGAGCGCCCCCCTCGGCGAGATCGAGATCTACCTCTCGAACCCCGCCCACCAGTGGCTCCAGCTCCACGAATGCGGGTTCAGCCCTCTCGACGTGGTCGGCGAACGCGACGGCCTCCGCAGGTTCTTCGAGCGACAGCCCCACTACGTCGCGAAGAAGTAGTATCTGGGTAGAGAGGAGGGTTCCAGTCGTGTACTCAGTGTCGCGTGCGTATTGACCACTGCCATTCGGGCGAGCGGAGCGAGCCCGATTCGACCGAACCCGAGCGAAGCGAGGGTTCGGCCCTTTTTGCCCCATCTTTTTCGAGGAGTCCCTCCCGCAGCGAGCGCAGCGAGCGAGGAAGGGCGACGATGAAAAAGGTGGCTGCACTGAGCATTCGCGCGAGCGAAGCGAGCGCGATTCACCGGACGCGAGGGAGCGAAGCGACTGAGTCGTCCAGCCTTTTTCACCCATGTTTTTGGCCGGGGGGTTCCCGCAGGGAGCGAAGCGACCGAGGAAATCCCCCGGCCAAAAAGATGGTCTCTAGAAGATATTCGCCTGTTCGTACACCGAGATGCCGTCGAGGGTGATCTCGTAGGGTTTGGTCTCGCGAGAGTGGTTGGCGTTGCGTATCTTCTGGATCTCGACGGCGAGGCGGGTCTCCTGGGTCTCCGAGCGGACGTAGCGGAGGAGGAAGACGGCGTCGGTGAGGTACTCGATGATGCCGTGGCGGGAGGCGTAGGGGTTGTCCTCGTTGGCCTCGCTGGTGAGGACGGTGGTGACGCCGGCGTCTTTGAGGCTCTGCGTGAAATCGAAGACCTCGGTGCGGCGTTTCGAGACGTCGTCGTACATCATCTCGAGCAGCGAGACCGAGTCGAGGACGAACCGGTCGGCGCCGAAGTCCTCGATGAGTTCGGGGAGCTCGCCGCGGATGTTGTCGAGGCTGTTGGCCATCTCGACGGGGTCTAAGTCGATGATCGCGAGGTTGCCCTCCGCCTCGTGGCGTTCGAACTCCCAGCCGCGTTCGCGGGCGGTCGCCATGATGTCCTCGTAGGTCTGTTCGAGGGTGATGAAGACGGCGCGGTCGGGGTCGTCTTTCTCGAGGCCGTGGTTGAGAAACTGGAGGCCGAAGGTGGTCTTGCCGGTGCCGGCGCCGCCGACGATGACGACGAGGTGGCGCAGCGGCACACCGCCCTGGATCATGTTGTCCAGCCCCTCGATCCCGAGGTCGAGGCGGGGGATCTCCGACTCGAAGTCCTCGTCGTCGAAGTCGCCGTCGTCGCCGCTCGACCCCATCGCGTCGGCGAACCCCTCGTCGAAGAGGCCGCCGTCGTCGCTCTCGCCGTCGTCGCTCCCGCCGCCGAAGTCGCCGCCGAACTGCCCGTCGCCGCTCCCGGTGTCGCCGAACGCGCTCTCACCCCCAGATCCGGTGTCGCCGAACGTGCTGGCCTCGGTCGGGTCGGCCGTCCCGAAGGCCCCCTCGCCCGCGCCGGTGTCGCCGAAGGGGTCGTCCGACCCCGCTCCGTCGAACGGCGTGTCCGGACCGTCCTCGGCGCCGGAACCACGGCCCGCGTCTGCGCCCGGGTCACCGGTAGCGTCCCCGACGGACCCGTCGCTCTCGGCGTCTCCGGGTGCGGCGGCCGCCTCGGAGTCGGAATCGTGACCTGACGACGCCGGTTCGGTGGGCTCGTCGTCGGTCGCGTCGCCGCTCTCGTCGTCGAGGGCGTCTTCGAACCAGTCGCCGTCCGTGTCTTCGCTCATCGTTGCGAACTCCGGTGGTCGGGTGACCGTTGGGCGAACATGCCGCTCGGCCCTGATTAAAGTTGCCCGCCGACTATCACGCCTGATTCGGGCGGTCGAGGGGTCGCCGCGGGCGGGAAGGGGTCGTTTATTGTAGTGGGGACAGAAGTCGGGGGCGAATGCGAGTCGGAATCGTCGGGCAACGGGGCAACCGCCGCGCCGCGGCCATCGTCGCGGACCTCTACGAGCGCCTCGACGGGATGGGCGTCGACGTCCTCGTCGACGAGGAGTCGGCCGACGAACCCGCGGCGTGGCCGAGTGCCAGCCCGAACCCGGACGAACTCGGCGTGCCGGTCGACCGGATGGCCGACTGCGACCTCGTGGTGAGTATCGGCGGCGACGGCACTTTCCTGTTCGCCGCCCGCGCGGCCGGGACGACCCCGATCATGGGCGTCAACCTCGGCGAAGTCGGCTTCCTGAACGCCGTCGCGCCGGAGGGGGCCGTGGACGCGGTCACCGCCGCGGTCGAGGAGTACCAGGACAGCGCAGCGATCGAGACGCGCGACATGCCGCGGGTGCGCGCCAGCGGCGACGGCTGGGCGCTCCCGCCGGCGCTCAACGAGGTCGTCGTGCAGGGGCCGCGCCGCGGTCACGGCGGCGGGGCCGCGGTCGAGGTGCGGGTCGACGGGTCGCTGTACGCCAGCGGGCAGGCCGACGGCGTCCTCGTCGCGACGCCGACGGGGAGCACGGCGTACAACCTCAGCGAGGGCGGGCCGCTCGTCCACCCGAGCGTCGCCTCGCTCGTGCTCACGGAGATGTGCGCCGAGGAGTCGATGCCGCCGCTGACCGTCGACGTGGACAGCACGGTGACCGTCCGACTCGAGAACGCCGACGGCGGGTTCGTCGTCAGCGACGGCCGCGCCCGCCAGGAGCTGTCGGTGCCCGCGCAGGTGACCGTCGAGCGCGCGGACCAGCCGGTCCGGATCGCGGGCCCGCCGCTGGATTTCTTCGCGGCGCTCGGCAAGATCGAGTGAGGCGGACCCGGAGAGCGGGTCCCGGGTCGACCGCACGACCGTGAGCGGTCGATCCCGGGCCGTCACCCGAGGATCCGAACGAGAACGGGCCGGCGGCGCCGACGTGGACGGCGGCGAGAAAACGGGGGCGAGGAGTTGCTCTACTCCTGTGCGGTCGTGTAGAGGACGGGCGCGACGACGAGCAGGACGAGCCCGACCATCTTGTACTGCAGGATGCTGCCGAGGAGGCTCAGTTCCTTGGGTTCGTAGAGGCTGCTCGGCGCGAGGAGGAACAGCGCGCCGAACGCGATCAGGTGCAGGGTCAGCAGTCTTCGGGACCCCTGGGTCGCGACGCCGAGCAGTCCCAGGACGAACCCGACGAGCAGCGCGTCGCCCAGATTCACCTTGAGCAGGAACCCGTCGATGAGCTGCAGTGGGATCGGGAGCATTCTTGTCCCGAAACTGGCTCTGATACAATCTTTAAACTTCCGTTCCCGGGCCGGAGTCGACGCCGCGCGGGGACCGAGCGCGCGTCAGCGCCCGGTGTCGTACTTGTAGGTGGCCTCGTCGGGGTCGATACCGAAGTCCTCCGGCCCCTCTTCGGGTTCCGGGTCGGGTTCGGCGGCGGCCGCGCCCTTGAACGCCTCGCGCAGTCGGTCGGGCATGTGGAACCGCCCGGGATCGATCCGCATCGGCACCGCCTCCGGCGCCACGCCGTCGCGTTTCTCGTCCAGGCGCTCGGCGAGGCGCTCCGGGAGCTCGGCGGTCTCGATGCGTTCGAACCCGAACTGCGCGAGGTAGTCGGGCTCGTCTGTCAGCGAGTAGACGACGTCGAACCCCGCGTCGCCGGCCGTCCGGACGAGGCGCTCGACGACGTGGGCACCGACGCCCTGCCCGCGCCAGCCGTCGAGGACGCCGATGCTCGTCAGCTCGCACACCTCGTCGTCGTCGGTCTTGTGCACGCGGTAGCGCCCGAACCCCGCCTTCTCCGACGACTCCTCGTCGATGGCGATCACGTAGTCGCGCGAACGGAACGCTGTCTCGTCTAACCCCATCGCTTCGATGTGGTCCAGCAACCAGGCCTCGTCGCGGTTCTTCGCGTCCCGAACGTACATATTCCCCTCTCGGACGGCCACCCGAAAAGTCCTTGCGGGCGAACGGCCGGGCGGCCGGTGTCACCCGCTCCGGCGTCGGGGCACCGCCGCGCGGTCGGCGCCCCGACCGGAGTCCCGAACGATCGTTCGGGCAACTAATTTGTGTCCGCTGAGCGAAGTGCGGAGTATGGCGCCAGAATCGCTGGCGGACATCGACGAGGTGGTCCACCGGCCCGATCCCGAGTTCGTCGAGTCGACGAACGTCTGGGAGTTCATGCGGGCGTACGACATCGACGACTACGAGGAGCTGATCGACCGGACGACCCGGGCCGACCCCGGCGAACCCGCCTCGGGGGTCGACTGGTTCTGGGACGCGATGACCGACTACCTGGACGTGGAGTTCTTCGAGCCGTACGAACGGGTGAGAGACGACAGCGAGGGGCCGCAGTTCTCCGACTGGTATCCCGGGGGGACCACGAACATCGCGCACAACGTCTGCGACCGTCACGCCGCGCGCGACGTCGAGACCCGGAACAAGGTTGCGGTCGTCTGGGAGGGCGAACCCGTGGGACGGGACGGCGAGGCCACCGAGATCCGCGAGGTCACGTTCCACGAGCTTCACCGCCAGTCGAACCGGGTGGCGAACTACCTCGTCTCGCGGGGCGTCGGCGTGGGCGACACCGTGGGGCTGTACATGCCGATGGCCCCCGAAGTCGTCTCGATCCTCTACGGCTGTTTCAAGGTCGGCGCCATCGCCGTCCCGATCTTCTCGGGGTTCGGCGTCGACGCGACCGCGACGCGCATCGACGACGCCGAGTGCTCCGTCCTCTTCACCGGCGACGGCTTCTACCGCCGCGGGAGCGAGGTCCGCCTGAAGGGCACCGCCGACGAGGCCATCGCCGAGGCCGGGCACGTCGAGGCGGTCGTCGTCTACGACCGCCTGGGGACCCGTGGCGTCGGAGGGGGCGGAGACGGTGACGGCGGCGACGACATCCCCTGGACCGGTGGCCGCGACCGCTGGTGGGACGAGGCCGTCGGCTCTCGCGACGACGAGTTCGAGACGCGCGAACTCGACGCGAGCCAGGAGTCGATGCTGCTGTACTCCTCGGGGACGACGGGCGAGCCGAAGGGCATCGTCCACACGCACGCGGGCGTGAACGTCCAGTGCGCCAAGGAGCTCTACTTCGGGTTCGACCTGAAGCCCGCCGATCGGTTCTTCTGGGTCTCGGACATCGGCTGGATGATGGGACCGTGGACGCTGATCGGCAACCACCACTTCGGCAACACGGTGTTCATGTACGAGGGCGCGCCCGACTACCCCGAACCCGACCGCTACTGGGAGATGATCGACCGCCACTCGCTGACGCAGTTCGGCATCTCTCCCACGGCCATTCGGGCACTGCGGAAACACGGCGACGAGTGGCTGGAGGGCCACGATCTCTCCTCGCTGCGCCTGCTCGGGTCGACCGGTGAACCCTGGGATCCCGAATCGTGGCTGTGGTTCTACGAGCACGTCGGCGGCGGGGAGATCCCGATCATCAACATCTCGGGCGGCACCGAGATCTGCGGCTGTTTCCTCATGCCGATGCCGATCCAGGACCTGAAACCCTGCACGCTGGGCGGCCCCGGGCTCGGCATGGACGTCGACATCGTGAACGGCGAGGGCGAGAGCGTCGCCGACACCCACGAGCGCGGGTATCTCGTCGCCCGGGACTCCTGTCCGTCGATGACGAAGTCCCTGTGGCAGGGCGACGAGCGCTACCTGCGGGAGTACTGGTCGACCTGGGAGGACCTGTGGGACCACGGCGACTGGGCCCAGAAAGACGCCGAGGGCTTCTGGTTCCTCCACGGCCGGGCCGACGACGCCCTGAACGTCGCCGGGCGGAAGGTCGGTCCCGCCGAGGTCGAGGGCGCCGCCATCGAGCACGAGGCGGTCAACCAGGCCGCCGCCGTCGGCGTCCCCGACGAGACGACCGGGACGGCCGTCGTCCTCTACGTCGTCGTCGAGGACGGCCACGAGGAGAGCGACGAGTTGCGAGCGGAGATCCGCGAGCTGGTCGGCGAGGAGTTGGGAAAGCCGTTCCGCCCCCGCGAGGTGCTGTTCGTCGACGAGTTCCCGAAGACCCAGAGCGGGAAGATCATCCGCAGAGCCATCCGGGGGACCTACACCGGCGAGGACCCCGGCGACATGTCCTCTATCGAGAATCCGGCGGCCCTCGAGGAAGTCGGAGCCGCGCGGTGACGGTCGCGATCGGTCGCCGGTCTCGCGGCGCGTCGCTGCGGTCGGGGTGTCGACGCGTCCCCGACGACCGGGGTCAACATATCGACCCTCCCCTTTTCCGGGATCGGTGCCGTCTCGATCGGTATGGCAACCTGTAGCACTCACGAGCGGCTCGCGGTCGATCCGATCGCCGAGGAGGACCTGCTGTTCGTCGACGAAGAGCGCTTCGCGGCCGAGAACGTGGCGGTCGTGACCGGCGCGGGGTCGGGGATCGGCCGGGCCACCGCGCTCGCGCTCGCGGCGAACGGGCTGACGGTCGCGGCGACGGACGTCGACGAGAGCGGACTCCGCGAGACGGTCGAGGAGGCCGACCGCCTCGCGGTCGACGGGCGCGTCGAGACGGTCGTCGCCGACCTCACCGCCGACGAGGACGTCGAGCGCATCGTCGACCGGGCGGGCGAGTTCGGGACGGTCCGCTATCTCGCCAACATCGCGGGCCTCCAGCACATCGACGCCATCGAGGACTTCCCGATGGAGCGCTACGACGAGATGCACGACGTGATGCTCCGGGCGCCGGTCTACCTCTCGAAGCTCGTCGTCGGCCGCGTGCGCGACACGGACGACGGCGTCGGCGTGGTCGGGAACATGGCCTCCGTCCACGGCCACTACGTCACCGCCGACAAGGTCGGCTACAACGTCTCGAAGTTCGGGATCCGAGGACTGACCCAGTCGATCGCCGCGGAGGGCGGCGACGGCCTTCGCGCCTTCTCGGTCTCGACGGGGTACGTCAAGACCCCGCTCGTGACCGACCAGATCCCCGACACCGCCGACCAGCGCGGCATCTCCGTCGACGAGGTGATCGACGACGTGATGCTCGGCCAGTCCAGAGTGAAGGAGATGATGGACCCCGTCGACGTGGCGAACCTCTTCGTCTTCGGCTTCTCCGCCCACGGCGACCACCTCAACGGCGGCGACCTGCTGTTCGACGGCGGCACGACGCTCACCTACGAGTGAGGCGGCCGTCGCAGGACCGCCACGCGACGCCCCGATCCCGCCACGCCGACCGCGGACCGGTCAGCGCCGGTCGAGGACGGCGTTGCAGTTCGGGCACTGCTCGTGGCCGGCGTCGGCCTCGTAGGTCTCCCCGCAGATCGGGCAGAACTCGTTTTTCACCGCACCACCCCCCTCGGCGGGCACCTCGTCGGCGTCCTCTGGCGGCGTGTAGACGCGCGTCTGTCCGAAGGAGTTCCCCCCTCCGTCGTCGGCGTCGCTCGATCCCGCGTCGGTCGCCGACCCCTTCGCCCCGGCCGACCCCGCGCCGTCGGTGGAGTCGGCCGCGCTTCCACCCGCGCCGCTCGCTCCGCCGGCCTCCGTGCCGGTGCCGTCGCCGGAGGGAGAGGCGATCCCCATCGCGAGGCGGTCGGAGGTCCCGGGCTGGACCACCTGCGGGTAGCGCTGACCTGCGCGGATCGCCGAACGCGGCACGTCCGGCCGGCGGATCCTGACGACCAGACTGGCGAACAGTTGCACCCAGACGTAGGCGACGGCCAGCACAGCGGGCGCCGCGACGGCCGCCAGCGGCAGCGTCGGCGCGGTGACGCCGGCGCGAGTCACCGACCCGAACGCGACGTCGGCGACGCCGTACCGGGCGGCGGTCGCCTCGACCAGCGCGGTCTGCCCGGCGAGCGACGCGGCGCGAGAGACCGTCGCCGTCGTCGCGACGAGCCCCGCGAGGAAGACGAGCGCCTGGAGCAGCCGCGGGACGGAAAACGAGTAGACGCGGTAGCCGTAGGCGACCGTCCTGACGAGCAAGAGCGCGTTCGCGACCGCAAGCAGCGCGAGGGCGTCCCGCGTCGGCCCGCCACGGACCGCCGCGAGTGCGAGCGCCGCGACCACCCCGACCAGCGGCGGTACCAGCGCAACGAGCGGCCGGTCGAAGCGGTAGTGTTGCTCGACGTTCCCGCGGAGGTTCGTGACGTTCCCGACGACGTAGCGGACGGCGACCAGCGACGGCACGAGCACCCAGAGCACGGCGAACGCCGCCGCCAGCGCCGTCGCCTCCGTCGACCACGGGTCGACCGAGTACGACCCGAAGGCCAGCTCCGCGACCTGCGAGACGGCCGTTCCCGTGCCGGCCAGCCAGATGAGGTACCCGGGGGCGCCCGCGAGCAGCCCGAGGAAGAGCCACCGCTCCTCGTCGACGACGAGGCGGGCGGACCTGCCGAGTTCGCGTCGTGTGTCTCTGGTATCCATGCTCGCTCGTCGACCGCGGCCGCGTCAGGACGCCTCGACGCGGATCTTCGCGACCTCGGAGAGCTCGATCCGGTCGCCCGGCGAGACCGGCACGCGGTCGCCCTCCTCCAGCGGTTCGCCGTTGACCACGGTCGGGTTCGTCCCGAGGACGACGAGGTGGAACTGCCCGCCCTCGCGGACGAACTTGACGTGTTCGCGGTGGATCCGAACCGCGTCCTCCTCGTCCCCGCCCGTGTTCATCACGATACTGCGGATCGTTCGCCCGACGGTATCCCCGTCCCACACTTGAACCTCGCGGTTCCGCACCACCAGCACCAGCGATTCCTCGTCGTCGGCCGCCGAGTCCGCCGAACTGACCGCCGACCGCGCGCCGTCGGTCGACGTCCCGCCACTCGCCGTGTCCCCCGCGGCGCCACCAGCAGCGTTCGTCCCGGACTCGCCCGGGCGATGTGCGTCGAGGTCCTCCCCGCAGCTCGCACAGAAGTTGTCCCGCGGCTCGACGTCCGCCTCGCAGGCCGGACACGCCGTCAGCGGGCCCGGCTCGACCGCCGAAACGTCCGTCCCGCAGTTCGCGCAGAAGTTGTCCGCCTCGTCGATCGACTCCCCGCAGCCCGGACACGTCAGGTCGACCGACTCGTCCGCCCCCGCAGATCCGTCCGGCTCGCCCGACTCGTCCGGCTCGCTCGCCTCCTCGGAGTCGGAGTCCTCGGTGCCCGCGTCGTCGGACGCCCCGTCCGCGGCTTCGGGCCCGCCCACGTCTGCGCCGGCCTCCGCGGCCGCGACCCCGTCGGCGGTGTCCGCGGGCTGGTCCGACGACGACGCGGAATCCGCGGCCGCCGTCGAGTCGTCCTGCGCCGCCTCGTCCGGCGTCGTCTCGGCTGAATCGGCCGATTCGGCGTCGGTCTCGTTCGATTCGTCGCTCCCGAACAGTTCTGCCACGTCCTCGGGCGCGTCCGATACGGCGTCCGCCTCGTCGGCGGCGTCGCCGGCCGCGTCCCCGGAGTCCCCCCGTTCGTCAGTTGCTGCCTCGGCCGCGGCGTCGTGCTGCCACTCGCCGCAGTCCGAGTTGGTACACCAGCCCCCAGCGGCGGTCGGGTCGAAACGCTCCCCGCAGAGGGGGCACTCGACCGACTCGCCCGTGCTGTGCGACATAGCTGTCGGGATATGCAGGCGGGTCATCAAAACAGTTACCCCCACATCGCGCGGGGACGGTCCGATTTTCGGCCGCACGAACTGACTGCTGGAGCCGATCCCCGTCGCACTTCGGGAGCACAGCGGACCGGATCAGAATCCTCATGTCGCCGTCCTGTCGATCGAAAGAGATGACGACTATCGTTGCCGTCCGACACGGCGAGACGACGTGGAACCGGAGGGGACGATTACAGGGGTGGGCGCCCGCCCCACTCACCGACCTCGGTCGAGAGCAAGCCGACCAGCTCGGCGCGACGCTCGAAGCGCGATACGATATCGACCGGATCCTGTCGTCGGACCTGCATCGGGCGGAGGAGACGGTCGACATCCTCCTCGAACACGTCGACGCGCCGGTCGCGTTCGAGTCGGCGTGGCGCGAACGCGACGTCGGCGTCCACCAGGGCTTGCAGTTCGAGGAGATGTCCGAGCGATTCCCCGAGCACGACCTCGGAGCGACCGGCCCGGAGGCGGCGCACAGACGACCGGAGAGCGGCGAGAGCCTCGCGGCCGTTCGCGAGCGCGTCGTCGAGCGGTGGGAGTCGACGCTGGCCGAGTGTGGACCGGGGGAGACCGTCCTCGTCGTGACGCACGGTGGCCCGATCCGTCTCCTCCTCGGGCACCTGAAGGACTTCGACATGGCCGAGTCGATCCTGGAGCAGTCACAGGGGTACTGCGCGATCACCGAGTTCGAGTGCGACCGCGAGGCGGGTTCGGTAGAGATCGTTCGCGAGAACGACACCGATCACTGCTGACACGGACGGAGAACCGCCTCCAGTACCGCGCTGCTGTCGGTCGAGGTCAGTCGCCCTCGCCGACGACCGTCTGTCTGTCGGTGACGGCCGGTTCGACGCCGCTGGCTCGCGGTGGCGGGTCGTCGGGCGTCTCCGGGAGCGTCTCGTCGCGGAGGAGTATCGCCGAGAGGTTGTCCTTGCCGCCGCGGTCGTTGGCGAGGGCGACGAGGTCGTCGGCCGCCCCGTCGAGCGAGTTCGCCGAGAGGACGCGGTCGCGGATCTCCCCCTCTGTGACGGCGCGGTCGCGGACGACCTCGGCCGTCTCCTCGTCGCGGCCGGCGTCGTGGTACCACTCGTAGAGCTTCGCCGCTTCGGTCTGAGCGTCGACGAGGCCGTCGCTAGTCGCGAGCAGGACGTCCTCGCGGTAGAGCGGGACGGTCGCCGTCTCGACGTTCACCGTCGCGGTCTCGGGGTCCTCCCGCCCGCTCCCGCCGAGGGCGCGGGTGATCTCGTTGCTCCGCGGGTGGACCAGCGCCTCGACGTCGTCGATCTCCTCGGCGTCGCGCAGGCGCTGGACGACCGAGTGGTCGGTCGTCAGCGGGACGATCGCCCGGCGGGCGCCGTTGACCAGATACGCCCGACTGTCGCCGACCCAGCCGTAGTGACAGCGGCCGTCGACGCAGATCCCCGCGACCACGGTGGCGTGGGCCTGTTCGTCGTGTGCGGCGGCGTATCGAAGGACCTCACGGTGGGCCGTCACGACCGCCTCGGCGACCGCCAGTTCGAGGTCGGCGGGCCGCGGCGTCGCCGGGAGCGGGTCGTCGACGGCCACGTCGAACGCGCCCGGGTCGCTCCGGGCGGCGCGCACGGCCGTCCCCGCGAGGTGCTCGCAGACGGCCGTCGTCGCGATGTAGGAGGCCGCGTCGCCCGCGTCGTGTCCCCCGGCGCCGTCCGCGAGCGCGAACACCGCCGCGCTCCGCGTGTCGTGCGCGGCCCGGTCGGCGGGGTCGTCGCCGTCCGCGTCGGGGCCTGCGGTGCCCGCCGCGTCGGCGTCGGAGCGCGTGCCCCGGCTCCCGTCGACGGCGGTCTCCGCGTCGGTGGCGGCGGGGTCGGCGCCGCCCGCGTCGGCCCCGCGATCGTAGCCGCGAAAGCCCTCGCGGTGGCCCTGTTCGAACACCGACACCGCGACGCTGTCCTCGTTGATGCCGCTCTCGCGCTTGCGGTCGCCGACGTCGTAGTGCGTCGCGTAGTCCATTCAGTCCACCTCGAACTCGAACGTGACGCCGTAGCTCGGGTGCACGAGGGCGACCAGGTCGCCGTCGCGCAGCCCGTAGACCTCCGGCGGCACCTCGCCGTCGCTGTCGGTCGCGTCCTCGCCGGAGGCCTCGAGTCGCTCGCGCCCCTCGCGACTGAGCACGCGCTGCCAGCCGGTGCCGGTCCGGACGTACGTCCCGTTGAGGCTGCGGTCGCGGACGAACCACTCCCCCTCGTCGTCGATGTCGAACTGCACCTGGACCGTCGAGATGTACTCCCCCTCGTCCTCGACGACGATGGACGACCCCGGGCCGTCGGCGCGGCGACGGCCGATGGTGTCGCCCGGAAAGACGGTGTACGTCTCGCCTGCCTGCGTGTAGCGGACGCTCGCCGAGGGCGGCGGGGTCGGGTCGCGGGCCTCGAGGACCCGTTTCATCGCCGTCGCGTTGCGGTAGCGGTCCCCGTAGTCGGTCCGCGTGGCCTTCTCGACGATCTCGGCGAGGTAGGGCTCGCAGTCGGCGCCGAAATCGCGCGGGTCGACGCCGTCCTTGCGCGGGACGGTCCCCTTGAGCAGGTACAGCAGGATCTTCCCGACGGAGTAGACGTCCGACCACGGCCCCTGTCGCATGTCGGTCTGGTCGGCCTCGGCGATCTCGCGGGGTTTGTAGGGGCCGACGATGGTGGTCTCCTCGACCGCGTCGGGGTCGTCGTCGGCGGAGAAGCCCGTCGCGGTGTTGAAGTCGATGAGCACCGGCGTCACCGTCCCGCCGCGGTGGGTGATCATCACGTTGTCCGGCTTCAGGTCGCGGTAGACGATCTCGTTCTCGTGGAGGAAGCTCATCGCGTCACAGAGGTCGATGCCGATCTGGCGCACCTCCCCGACGTCCTCGAGGGGGCCGGTCCGGCGGATCGCGTCGTCGAGTTCGTACCCGTCGACGAGTTCGACGACGAGCACCGACGTCCCCCGGTCCTCGGTGACCGCCTGCAGCGACATGATACTGGGGTGGCCGCCGGCCGCGCGGATCGCCTCGAGCGTCTCCGCCTCCTTCTCGAAGTACGTCGCGACGACGTCGCGGTCGTTCTGGCTGCCCTCGAAGTTGGGGTACTTGAGCGCGACCGCCTCGCCGGTCCGTCGGTCGGTCGCCTCGAAGACCTTCGCGAACCCGCCCTCGCCGATCACCTCGCCGAGTTCGTAGCGGCCGACGACCAGGTCGCCCGCGGTCGGCGTCGCCGTCATTCTATCCGGGCGTCGTCGACGATCCGCGTCGCCTCCTCGCGCTCCTCGCGGCCGCCCTCGCTGACGAGCCGCGTCTGGCGCCTGGTCTCCTCGACGACGGCCGTGTCCTCGCCGTGGATCCGCGTCATCGTCTCGAGTTCGGTCTCGGCGGCCTCGACGTTGCCCTTCCCCAGTTCCGTCCGGACGACCGTCCGGCGGTGGTCGAGCGACACCGACTCGTTGTGCTCGGCGAGCGCGGCGTTGTCGTCGGTGTACTCGACGCCGACCACGTCCTCGGACCGCCGCCCCGACGCGGTCAGCGTCACGTCCACGAGCGCCGCGCCGCCGGGGTCCTCGCTCGCGGGCGCGTGGACTTTGAAGACGACGCGCTGGTCCTCGCGCTCGGTCAGGTCCGGCAGCGGCACCGTCGCGGTGTTGCCCGACCAGTCTGGGTCGACATCGTGGGCCTGCGGGAGCGCGCGGTAGACCTCGCTCACCTCGACGCCGTCGGCGGCGTCGAGTTCGAGCGCCGCGTCCGTCGCGACGACCGACTGGGCCTGCTCGACCGCCTCGCCGAAGAACGACTCGATGTCGCCGGGGGCGTCGAGGTGCGTCCACTCGCCGCGGGCGGTCGTCCCGAGCGTGCGGATGGTCTCCTCGTCGTAGTCGGTGCCGATGCCCGCCGATAGGATGCGGACGCCCGACTCGTCGATCTCGGCGGCCAGGTCGCGGAAGTCCGCGGGCTCGTGCTCGTTGTCCTTGCCGTCCGAGAGCAACAGGATGCGGCGGACGGCGTCGTCGGTCTCCGGGCGGTACGAAAGGGAGTCGAGGGCCCGCCGCGCGGTCTCGAGGCCGTCGTACATGTCGGTGCCGCCGCCCGCGCCGAGCCCGTCGACGCGGTGCATCGCGTCCTCGCGGGAGGTGTCCCCCCAGCGCGTCGGGCGCATCACGACCGACGCCTCGGAGTCGAAGGCGACGATGCCGACGTAGTCGTCGGGCTCCAGCAGCCCGAACACCCAGGAGGCGCCGTCGCGGGCCTTCTCGAGCTCCTCGCCGTCCATCGACCCGCTCGTGTCCAGACAGAGGAGGACGTGGCGTTCGCTCACCCCCGAATCGTTCCCCGCGTCCGGTTCGACGTCGACCGTCGCCGTCAGCGTCGCCCCGTCGAGGGGCACCGACGGCCGGTTGACGTCGGTCTCGATCGCTACCATACGTCTCCCAGTCGCTCTCCGGTCGTATGTACTTTTATCCGGTCCGAACGCTCGGGGCCCGCCGCGGCCGCGACGCGACGGTGCCGACCTAGGCGAACAGGTTCTGGATGACGTCGCCGAAGCGAAGCAGGAAGACGCCGCCCACCAGCATCGCGAGCAGCCACAGGAACGTGATGAGCACGCTCCGGCGCACGAACGAGTCCTCGGTCCAGGTTGCCATACCGCACACTACGAACGCCGAGGTGCAAAAAGTCTCGCGTCCGTCGGCCGACGCCCGCGACGACGTGCTGGCACGGAGACGACGGTGACCTGTCCCCACGAACGGAGATCGACGACTTTCCGCCGCAGAGTTTACTTTGTGACACAAAGCAGATTCTAACGCAAATTTTATTGGACCGGAAACCACACGACCGATAGAGCGATGCTCGAACAGGTCCCCGCCGCGGTCGCGTCGTATCGCAATCCCACCAGCTCCCCGCCCGCGGAGGTGACGGTACGATGAGCCCGTCCACGGGGGGAGCGAGGAACGCGGTATCCATCGAGGGACTGACCAAGCGCTTCGGCGACGTGACGGCCGTCGACGACCTCTCGCTGACGGTCGAGGAGGGCGAGGTCTTCGGCTTCCTCGGGCCGAACGGCGCGGGGAAGTCGACGACTATCAACGTCCTGCTCGGGTTTCTGGAGCCGACCGCGGGGTCGGCGTCCGTGCTCGGGACGGACGTGACCCGCGACCCGCGGGCGGTCAAAGCGCGCGTCGGACTGATGCCGGAGGGGTTCGAGGCGGTCCCGAACCTCACCGGTCGCGAGCACGTCGCGGCGGCGGTCGAGACCAAGGGCGCCGACGACGACCCCGACGCCCTCCTCGAGCGGGTCGGACTCGACCCCGACGACGCCCGCCGACCGGCCGACGACTACTCGACGGGCATGTTCCAGCGGACGGCGCTGGCGGTCGCGCTGGTCGGCGACCCCGACCTGCTCGTGCTCGACGAGCCCTCCGCGGGGCTGGATCCCAACGGCGTCCGGCTGGTCCGCGAGATCGTCCGCGAGGAGGCCGATCGCGGCGCGGCCGTGTTCTTCTCCTCGCACATCTTGGACGAGGTCGAGCGCGTCTCCGACCGCGTGGGGGTCCTCCAGGACGGCCGGCTGACGGCCGTAAACTCCGTCGAGAACCTCCGATCGGACCTGGGCGCGGGCGCCACCGTCTCGGCGACCGTCGACGAGGTGCCCGACCTCGACCCGGTCGCGGCGGTCGACGGCGTCACGGACGCGCGCGCCGACGGCTCGACGGTCCGAGTCGACTGCGCGTCGTCCGGGGCGAAGATGCCCGCGCTCCGGGCGGTCGACGACCGGGCGACCGTGGCGGACGTGTCCGTCGAGGAGACCTCGCTGGAGGACCTCTTCGAGGCGTACACCGCGGGCGACTCCGGCGCGGACGGCGGACCGGACGACGGGACGGACGGCGGACCGGACGACGGGACGGACGGGTCGCCCGCCCGGGGCGGCGAGGTCGCGACGGCGACCGCGGGAGGTGACGGCGCGTGAGCGCGACGTCAGTCGCTCGCACGGACTTCCGGAGCATCAGGCGCTCGTACGTCGTCGTCGGGGTGGTCGCGGCGTTCGCCGCGGTCGTCGCCCTGGCGTTCGTCGGGTCGAGCGAGGTCCACCCTCACCCGGTCAGGACGACGTACGGGCTCTCGGCGCTGGTCGCGTGGGCGCTCCCGCTGTTGCTCGCGCCGCTCGCGTACCTCGCGATCGCCGGCGACCGCGCCCGGGGGACGATAACGTACCACCTCGGACTCCCCAACTCCCGGGCCGCCTACTTCCGGGGCAAGTACGTCACTCGCGCGGGCGTGGCCGCCGCCACCGCGGCGCTGGGCGTCGCCGTCGCCTTCGTCGTCGCGCTCGCCACCTACGAGCACGCGCCCGATCCGGGTCGGTTCCTCGTCTTCGGCGCGCTCTCGACCCTGTTCGCCCTCGCGATGGTCGGCGTCTTCGTCGCCGTCTCGGCGTCGGTCGCCTCGCGATCGCGAGCGATGGTCGGCGTCGTCGGCGCGTACTTCCTGCTGTCGGCGTTCTGGGTCGGCCCGCTCCCGGTCCTGAACCTCCGCACCGCGCTCGACGCCGTCGCCGCCCTCCCCGGCGTGACCGTCTCCGAGTCCGCGCGGGCGCTGGTCGGCTCGCTGTCCCCGGCCGGCGCGTACTTCAACCTCCTCCCGGACCTCGTCTGGGCGAACGCCCCGGCGCAGTACACCGTCTTCGAGCAGTTCGCCGGCCGGCCGGACTACCTCGGGTACGAGCCGTGGTTCGACCTCATGGTGCTGGGTGTCTGGACGGTCGGCGCCCCGCTCGTCGGCTACCTGCGCTTTCGCTCCGCGGAGCTGGGCTAATACGGATTAGTGCAAGACAGTCCGGGATCGACCGCACGCAGTCGTGCGGTCGACCCGGTAAACGCTTGCACTAATCCGTATAACGGCCCGCGCCCTTCGAACCGCCCCTCGGCGGTGGTCCCCGCCGACGCTTCCGGAATCGACTTACCGACCCTCCGACAACACGGCGACAACGACCGCCGGACTCACACATGAGCGACCAGGAGATCGACGTCGACGGACTCCGGACCGAACTCGACCAGATCAAAGACGCGATGGGCATCCGCGAGCGGAGCGAACGCGCCCTCGAACGCTGGCTCCACGTGGCCGCCCTCGTCCTCGTCGCCTCGGCCGCCTCCCAGTACGTCCAGCTCCGGCGTCTCTCGGGCTGGTATCACACCGCGGTCTGGGTCGCGATGTTCAGCGGCTACTTCCTCGCCGTCCGCTTCGGACTGTTCGGCGACCGGTTCCGATACCCGACGGCCGAAAGCAAACCGAACGTCCTCGGGCTCGTCTGGCTCGTCTGGCTCGCCAACATCCCCATCCAGTTCGTCTTCGCCGGGACGAACGCGTTCGACGGCTACGTCGCCATCAGTTCCCACGTGCTCGGGCTCGTCGTCGTGTTGCTGGGGGTGTCGTACGTCGTCGTCGGCAACGTCCTGAAGGCCTACTACATCCGGTGGCGCGACCGCGTCGCCTTCTACGTCGGCGGGGTCTGGCTGGCCGCGCTCGGGGCCGCGATCCCCAACGTCGACGTGCTCCGGACGTGGGGATACGCCGTCTTCGGTGCCAGCTACGCCGCCTACGCCGTCGGCGTCTACCTCTACCTGCGGGGCGGTAGCGATGACTGAAGCCGACCGCGGCGCGTCGACGGGGCCCGCGCCCGCCCGACGGAGCTGACCATGGACTTCGACAAACTCGTCCACCAGCCGACGCGACTCCAGATCTTCGCCTACCTCTACCGGCACGGCGAGACGAGCTTCACCGACCTCACGGAGGCGCTGGACGTCACCGAGGGGAACCTCGCCAGCCACATCGAAAAGATGGAAGACGCCGACTGCGTCGTCGTCGAGAAGGAGTTCGTCGATCGCAGGCCCCAGACGACCTACGAGCTCACCGACCTGGGACGCGAGAAGTTCGAGGAGCACATCGGGACCCTCGAAGCGCTGATCGACGACCTCGACAGTTGATACGCAGACGAGACCTCGATAGGTATATCGGGGTCGTGTTCGTGGTGCGCCCAATGGACCGCACGGAGCCCCTCGAGGAAGCGCGACTGTCCCTGACCGAACACATCGACGCCGCCCTGGAACAGGCCGAAGACGAGACCGCGGTCTTCCACCTCCGGCAGGCCAAACAGCTGGTCGTCGACCTCCCGACGCTCGTCGACGTGAAGGCCGACGGGCCGGTGAACGCCGACGAATCGACCGAGTAAGCGACCGCGGCGCGTCGCTACTCGCCGTCCGGCACCGCGTCGGGGAGGAGTCCGCGAACCGACGCGCCGAGCGGACCCGCGACCAGCGGAACGGCCACGCCGACCGCCAGCAGCGGCCCCATCGCGAGCGATTCGTCGAGAGCGCCGGCGAGCGCCAACCGCCCGCCGGCGACGAGGAGCGCGGCGACGCCGAACCCGAGCCCCGCGACGAGCGCTCGCCGGAACGTCGGGTAGCAGAGGCCGACGAGCGCGCCGCCGACGAGGAGCCCGCTCCAGTGGACCGTCGCGAACGCGAGCCCTACGACGGTCGCGGCGAGCGTCATCGCACGCCGCGTCCGGGGCGTCGTCTGGGCGTCGTAGAGCCGGGGGAGCGCGCCGCTCGCGGACTCGGTCGACTCGCCGTCGGTCCCGAACGCGTCCTCCAGCGACTCACCCATCGGTATCACCGCCGTCGGCGCTCGAACCGTCCGGTTCGAACCGGATGTCGGGGCCGCCGTCGGTCGTCGCGACGAGCGGGCGGTACTCGGCGTCGGCCCACGCGCGCAACTGGTCGCGGTAGTGCTCGGAGAAGTACTCGCCGCCGTTGCCGCCGGGGAGGATCCCCAGGGAGGGATCGCCGTCGAACCGCGCGAGCAGGCGGAAACTGCTGCCGACGCCCGACGCCTTGCGGAAGTTCCGGACCGTCGCGGGCGACCCGTCCGTGGGCAGCCGCGGGTAGTTCAGGAAGCTCAGGTCGAACGGGTGGTCGACGGTCGTCCGGTTGTAGTCGCCGTAGGTCTCGTAGTCCTCCTCGTCGACGTGGTCGACGGTGTCGGCCATCGCCGCGGCGATCAGGTCCGCGCGGTCCCGCGGGTCGACGCCGTCGGCGGGCGGATCGGCGAACCACTCGCTGTCGGGCGCGAGCGTGAGCAACACCCAGTCGTTCGGGTAGTAGCTCTCGTCGAGGCCGGCGGCGTCGAACACCGGGTCGAAGACGCGTCGGCGGTAGCGCTGGACGAACAGCTCGAAGACGAGCGCCGCCCGCGAGTCGCGGTCCATCCGGACGTCCCAGCCGTCGAGGCGGTCGGCGGCCGCGCGAGCGCGGTCGGTCATCGCGCCGCGGGCGTCGAGGATCGCGGGGACGAACAGGCGGGCGCGCTCGTCGACCACGTCGCGCTGGACGCGGCGCATGAACTCGAAGTCGAACGGCTCGTCGCTCGCGGCCCGTTCGTCCAGCAGGTCGTAGATGCGTCGGGCGCGGAACGGCGCGGCGTACGCCTCGGCGACGTAGTGGTCGGGGTCGTCGACGACCCGCTGGTTCGCGGTGGCGAGGTAGTCGGGGTCCCGGACGCCGGGCCTCTCGTCGAAGGGGACCCAGCCCCGTTGCAGGTCGGGGTCGCCGTAGGGCTCGTAGCCGGGCCACTCGCCCTCCCGAGCGGAGCCGTCGAAGACGCGGTCGCCGCGGACTGCCCCCTCGCTGCCGTCACCGTCGGTGCCCGCATCGCCGTCGGCACCTCCCGACTCGCGGACCGGTATCAGGCCGGTCACCCAGTAGAACGCGTTCCCGTCGCGGTCGGCGTAGACGGCGTTCTGGGTCGGCGTGTCGAACTTCTCGAGGGCGGCGAGCGCCTCGTCGGCCCCGCCGCTGCGGTCGAGTTCGCGGACGGCGACCGCGGTCCGAGAGGACTGGAAGCCGGTCCACGCGACGCCGACGCGGCGGCCCTCGCGCTCGATCACGGGGCCGTGGACCGTCTTGCGGACGGTGACGGTCCGGTCCTCGCCGCCGGCGACCTCGATCGTCCGCTCGGCGGTGTCGAACGCGCGCCACTCGTCGCCGTGGCGGTACTCGCCGTCCCGAGTCTCGTACGTGTAGACGTCGAGCACGTCGGCGCCGGTGTTGGTGAAGCCCCACGCGCCGGCGTCGTTCTCGCCGATGACGACGAACGGGACGCCCGGGAACGTGACCCCGCGCACGTGCATCCCTGGTCTGCGCTGGTGCATCTGGTACCACACCGGCGGCGCCATCAGCGTCAGGTGCGGGTCGTTCGCCAGCAGGGGGAGGCCGCTCTCGGTGCGCTCGCCCGAGACGAGCCAGCTGTTCGAGCCGGTCCCCTGTTCGGACTCGAAGCGGTCGAGCCACGAGCCCAGCGGCGCCAGATCCTCGCCGCGGGGCGTCCCCCGCGAGACGGCGGACTCCGACTCGGCGGGATCGCCCGCGCTGTCGGTCGCCCCGGTACTCGCGTCCTCTTCCCGGACGATCGGCACGTCGTGGTCCATCCGCTCGGGGAACAGCGTCGCCGCGGCCTCGGCGCCGAGCGCGTCGGCGGCCGCGGCCTCGCGGAGCGACCGGAAGCTCCCGGTGAGTCCCCAGCTTATCTGTTTCTCGACGAGCATGGAGTCGACGGGCGTCCACGGCGCCGGTTCGTAGTCCAGCAGGCGAAACTCCAGCGGGAGGGGGTCACCGGTGCGCTGGGCCTCGACGCCGGCGGCGTAGGCGCGCATCGCCTCGCCCGTCGGCGTGTCCGCGACGGCGCGCCAGCTCGCCTCGGCGGCGCCGAGGAAGTCCATCCGGACGTGGAAGCGATCGGAGTCGACGGTCCGCTCGCCGACCGCCGCGGAGAGCGTCCCGCGCATCCGCCGCCGGATCAGGTCCATCTCGAACAGCCGGTCGGCCGCGTGGACGTACCCCACGGCGAAGTAGAGGGCCCGCTCGCCGTCGGCCTCGACCGTGGGGACGCCCGCGTCGTCGTAGCGGGCGGTCGCGCGCCCGTACGGCGTCGCCACCCGCTCGCTCGTCCCGGCGGTCGCCGCGCCCCACACGTCCCCCGACAGCGGCGCGAACCGGTCGAGGTAGCTCCGGGCGTCGGTCAGCGTCGCGGCGCCGACGCTCCCCGCGAGGAGCGCCGACACCACCGCGCGTCTGGACGGCATCTCGCCGGAATGGAGGCCCGAACGGCCTTAAGACTGCCCCGTGTCCACCCGTCGTTCGGACGCGCCCCGGACCCCCGCCAACGGTCGCGCGCGGTCGCCGACCGCTCTGGAACGGGAGCGCGAAAGCGTCACGATCTTCCTAACCGCCGGACGTAATCGTGTTGCGGACCGAAGGGGTGTATGGTAGAGACGGTCCAGTGCGAGTCCTGTGGGACGCCCCTGCTCGCGTCCGAATCAGACGGGTCCAAGCCGACCGACCACGACGAGTGTCCGAACTGCGGACACCGGTCGTTCTGGGCTCGCGACTGAACCGAGCTAACGCCGACCGCAGCTCCGTGTCGAATCCTCGTTTTCCCGCATCCGGCGTCCGAGTTCGAGATCCGCGACAGCCGTGGCGCTGACCCCGCTGTCCGTCTCGCTCGAGCCGACGCGGGGGCTGGCTACGCGTGGACGCTCCGGTGGGACGACGCGGCGACCGCGAGGAACTGTCTGTGATTCATAGTTTCGAGGCATCTGTCCGCGGCAAGTGTCTTCTGGCCGCGGTTTGTTTCGAGGTGCGACGGTCAGTGCTCGTTTGTGGAGAATGTCGTACTGCGTCGCCGTGAAACGAAGTCGAAGAACGGCGACCGCAACCGAGAGGGAGCGCTGAAAGCCCTCGACGCGCTCGCTCACGGGTCGCTCCGCGCGAGGCGGCCACGCCGCCTCGACTTCGCGGCGCGAAGCGCCGCGCACTCCCCGTTCGCGTGTCGAGGCCTCCCGTCGTCTGCTCACGGGCGGCAAAGCCACCCGTTCGCATGGGATGAGGGACCTTCGGTTCCTCACTAGTCGGCCTCGCTCTCGCGGTCGCTGAGGCGGGGTATCCGCGCTCTCCACACTGCCCGCGCGGATAGTGCCCGCTCAGGCGACTACACTGGACGCGAGCGCGCCTCGCCCTTTCTGTCCACCGGAAGACTCGCTCCGTTCGTCTTCCGAGCCCTGTCTCGCTCCGCTCGACAGGACACCGGGGACCGCTCGGCACAGCACCGCAGGTAGCCACACACCTCTCCAGCCGATTCGCTCGCTTCGCTCGCTCCTCCACCGGGAGACTTCACTTCGCTCGTCTTCCGAGCCCTCGCTCGAAGGACTCGCGAGGACCTCGCACGGCACCGTCTCGCGACGAGACGCTCGACGGCGCGCGCCACCGCTACTGCTCATACGGATTATTGCAAGACAGTCCGGGATCGACCGCACGACTGCGTGCGGTCGACTCGGTAAACGCTTGCAATAATCCGTACAATGAGTCACCTGAATTGAGCATACGCCGTGCGAAGCGAGGCGTTTCACCGAGCGCGACCGGAGGGAGCGCTCGGCCTTCCTCGTGAGCGAAGCGAACGAGGGCTCGGCAGAGCTTCGCTCTGCCGGTGTTTTCACCCGTGTTTTTGTCGGAGGGGTTCCCGCAGGGAGCGTAGCGACCGAGGAAACCCCTCCGGAAAAAGGATGGTTTCTACATGTAGCCGAGGTCGCGCAGGCGCTCCATCAGGTCCTCCTTGTCCTGGGCGCGGCCCGCGCGCTCGGTCGTCGAGTCGAGATCCTGCTGCCAGGCGGGCTCCTCGGCGGCTTTATCGGTGGAGACCTCGCTGCCGAGCGACCGGAAGCCGGCGAAGTACTTGGGCGAGACGGGGACGTCCTCCTGGGAGACGCCCTCGGGGAGGTCGTCGTCGGTCTCGGGGACGTAGCCCTCTTCCGGGAACTCGTCGACGGTGTCGGGGACGACGAAGTTCCAGAACGCCTCCCAGACGGCGGCCTCGTCGAACTGGAGGATGGTCTGGATGCGGTCGTGGGGAGGGTAGATGTCCGGGTCGTGGCGCGGCGAGAAGAACGTCTCGTCCGCGCGGGACTCCTGTTCGTCCCAGCGGATGCCCGAGATGATGCCGTCGACGTCGTACTCCTCGATGGCGTCGTTCAGGGCGACGGTCTTCAGCAGGTGGTTGCCGACGTAGGTGTCGAGCAGGAACGGGAAGGTGTC
>JBDGSU010000084.1:0-43600 GCA_042217395.1 Halosimplex sp. | reverse complement strand
CGCGGCGAGCGCCTCGACCGCCGGTGCCGCCGCGCGCACCGCGGGCGGGAACGCCACGGGGGCGTTCCGCAGGAGGCGCAGCGCCAGGCCCCCGGCGGTCGGGACGAGCGCGAGCGCGCCCAGCAGCGCCGCGGCGGAGACGGGGAGATCGCCGGCGACCAGACGCCCGACGCCGGTCGCGCCAGTCCTGTCGGCCCCGTCGGCGGTCGGCTGGCTCATCGTCCCTCCAGACGGTCGGCCAGGTCGTCCGTGTCGGCGGCGACGAGTCGCCGGGCGAACGCGGCGAGTTCGCCGTAGTAGCCCGTGCCGGGTTCGTCGGCGAGCGCGTCGGCGACCCCCTCGGTGAGCACGGCGAAGTGGCGGTCGAGGAAGTCAAGGCGGGCGCGAGCGGCGTCGGGGTCGACGGCCGCTTCGCGCCGGCAGAGGTACCCCGCGAACTCCGCTTCGAGCCGGTAGTGGTCGTGGTTCTCCCGCCGCTCGGTGTCGACCGCGACGCCGAAGTAGTCGTACGCCCGCGCGAGGTCGAGGTTCACGTCGTTCCAGGAGGCCTCCGGGCGGTACCCGGACTCGTACAGCGAGACGCTCGGCCCCTCGGCGTCGATCGTGCCGTCGGTGCGGTCCTCGACGGTCGTGTGGCCGATCACGAACAGGTCGTTGAACCGGGCGCAGACCGTCTCGCGGTCGTCGTCGGTGGTCAGGTCCGGCGGCGCGACGTCCAGGCTCGTCCGGTCGAGCAGGCGGCGACACTCCCGGTCGAGCGCGCCCGAGGCGAGCGCGTCGTGCAGTTCGGGGTCGGGCTCGGTCGCCGCGCGGGCGACGAGCGCGTAGAGCGCGCCCCGCGCCGCGGCGTCGGCGTCCGCGTCGGTCGGCCGGTCGTCTGCGGGCGCGTCTGTCGGCCGGTCCTCGGCGGGCGCGTCTGTCGGCCGGTCCTCGGCGGGCGCGTCGGAATCGGCGGCCGCCGCGGTCCCGGCGTCGGACTCCGATCCGGCGTCGCTCACGCGGCCCCACCCCGCGTTCGGCGGACGCCCTCGATGGTCACGATCGCCACGAACAGGATCGCCAGCCCGGCGACGGTCCAGAGGATGGTCTCGTAGGGCGGGCCCTGCGGGCCCGGGCCCATGGCGAGGTAGTGCCACTCGCTGACGGCCTTCCGGCCGGCCCGCTCGTGGTAGGAGCCGTTCCAGACGGCGACGGCCACGTCCACGTCCTGCTCACCAGACAGGTCGGTCCGGTTTCCCTCCCCCGCGGCCGGGCGCGTGAACGCGACGTGCCACTCGCCGTCCTCGTGGACCACGCGAGCGTCGACGGCCGACTCGTCGAAGCGGGTCGTCGTCCCCGCGCCGCCGGCGAGCAGTTCCTCCGTCGTCCCGTCGCCCGCCCAGTACCAGACGTTGACGCGGTTGCCCGCCCCGCCCATGGCGATCGGCGGGTTCGCGCTCGCGTTCTCCGGCACCTCTACGGCCACGGCGTCGAGGAAGTCGCGCGGACCGGTGACGTTCCGATCGGTCGTCGCGTCGGGCCAGGAGACGCGGACGAACACGTGCGAGCCGTTGGTCGCCGCGCGGACCTGCGCGCGGTCGACGGAGACGTTGCTCGCCTCGGGGAGCCCGCTGGGCGCGCTCGAGAGCGGTAGCTCCACGCTCGGGACGGTCGTCCACGCCTCGGCGGTCGGGTCCGTCGCGTTCGCGCCCACGTCCCCGACCGGCACCTCGTTCGCCGGTCGCGCGCTCGACAGCGACGGCAGGACCGCGGCCGCGAGGACCGCGAGGACCACCAGGCCGGTGACGACCAGCCACGAGCGGTCGGACCGACTCCCCTCACGCATCGTCGAAGACCCCCAGTCTGTACTGCTGGGCCGGGTTCTTGTCCTGGAGCATGTCCATCAGTTCGCTGTCGCCGCCGCGGCGCACCCGGTCGCGGTGCTTCTCGATCGTATCGAGCGCCTGATTCACGCGGTCGCCGAACAGCTCCTCCAGGTAATCGCGCGGGATGCGGTCGACGCTCTGGACGCTCTCGCCGTCCTCGGAGTGCTGGGGCGGCGCGTACGGCGGGATGTAGTAGACGTTCGGCACCGTCTCGAACTCCGGGTGTAGCGGCAGGGCCACCTCGTACTCCTCGACGAGCTTGTAGATGGGGCCCTCCTCGTCGTCGAGGTACCCGACCAGCCGGAGCTGGGGCGGGCACTCCTCGGCGCAGGCGGTGGCGTGGACGGTGTCGTCCGGCCCCTCGCCCTCGATGCGCGGGTAGCAGAAGATGCACTTCTCCGACTTCTTCTTCGCGGCGTTGTAGTACACCTTCTTGTAGGGACAGCCCTCGACGCAGTAGCGATAGCCCCGGCAGCGCTCCTGGTCGACGAGGACGATCCCGTCCTCCTCGCGCTTGTACAGCGCTTTGCGAGGGCAGGCCTCCACGCAGGAGGGGTGCGTGCAGTGGTTGCAGATCCGCGGGAGGTAGAAGTAGTAGCTGTTGGGGTACTCGCCGGCGCCCTGGTCCTCGTCCCAGTTGGGGCCCCACTCGGGGTCGACGTTCTGGGGCCGCAGCGGTTCGTCGCTGCCGTCGTACATGATCTCCGAGTGGTTGAACTCCCAGGCCTCGCCGTACTCCTCCTTGGCCGGAATCTCGCCGGGGTTTCGCTCGCTGTGTTCGCCCGAGGTCCAGCCGCCGCCCGACTCCTCCCAGTTCTTCGGGTAGCCCTCGCCGGGCTTGGTCTCGACGTTGTTCCAGTACATGTAGTCGCGGCCGCCGCCCTCGGTCCAGAGGGTCTTGCACGCGACCGTGCAGGTCTGGCAGCCGATGCACTTGTTCAGGTCCATCACCATGGCGACCTGGTGGTCGATCCCGTCGGCGATGTTCACGTTCGTGTCGTCGCTCCGGGCGTCGTCGGTGCTCACGCGCCGTCACCTCCCGAACCCGCGGCGTCGTCACCCGGCACCGGCCCACCGTCGGCCAGCCGCAGGTCGGCGGCCTCGCCGTCGCTCTCGGTCGACTCGCTGCCCTCGCCGTCGGACTCTCCCCGGTCGACCGGTCGCACGTCGACGCGCACGTCGGAGTTGACCCCCGTGGGGCCCCAGTAGTTGGGGAAGAAGTGGAGGTGTTCGCCGGTGTCCTCGGGGTACTGGACGAGCTGGGTGGGCTTCATGTACATCGGGACGAGGGAGTTGAAGTTGTTCCGGTCGGGGTACTGGAACCGCTCCCAGGCGAAGAAGTGCCGGACGGTCCCGGGGTCGCTCGAGGGGTAGATCTTCGCCTGCACCTCGACGCTGTCGAGGTCGTTGAACACCTCGACGGTGTCGCCGTCCTCGATGCCCCGCTCGGCGGCGTCGTCGGGGTGGAGGTAGACGACGGGCTCGCCCCGCTGGAGCCGTAGCAGGTGCTCGTTGTCCCGCCAGGTCGAGTGGATCGACCAGCGGCCGTGGGGCGTGTTGTACGACAGCGGGTAGCTCCCGCCGGTGTTCGTGGGGCCGTCCTTGTGGGTTGGCAGCTCCTCGCCGAGTTCGAGGAACCAGTCGTGGTCGACGTAGTACTGCTGGCGGCCCGTGAAGGTGGGCCAGGCCCGCTTGTCCTGCACGTAGCGCTTCCAGGGCGTGTAGGCCTCCCCCTCCTCGATGTCGGAGGTCCAGTGGCTCCCGGCCGAGAGGAGCCGCTGGGGGTTCTCGATGGTGTCGTCGAGCGTGATCCGCTCGTCGGTCCCCTCTGGGTTGGACTCCTCGGAGTGTTCGAGGACGTACTCGCAGGCGGCGCGGTCCTCGGCGAGCGCGCCCTCCTCGCCGGACTCCCAGTCGCGCACGTAGTCGTCGTATATCGACCGGAGGTCGATCTCGCGGTCGAACTTCCGGTCGTCGATCGGCTCGACGCCCCGTTCGGTGGCGACGTCCTGGATCGCCTCGGCGAGGTCGCGGAAGATCTGCCAGTCGGTCTTCGCCTCGCCCAGGGGTTCGACCGCCGGGGTGAACGGGTGGACGTAGCTGTGCATGTCCGTCATCGAGAGGTCGTACTTCTCGTAGTGGCTCGCCGCCGGGAGGACGATGTCCGAGTAGAGCGCCGTCGAGTCCATCCGGAAGTTGATGTCGACGACGAGGTCGAGTTTCGGCCAGAGTTCCTCCTCGACGGCGACGTTGCCCTTGGCCTGGTTGAAGTAGTTGCCCCGCCAGACGAACATCGTCGAGGGGTCCGGCCGCGAGCCGTCCGCGCGCTCGGACGGGTAGACCGGCATCCACTCGCGCTCGATGGACTCGCGGATCTTCTCGGCGGTGTCCGCGTCGGTGTTGTCGAGGATGCCCGCGTGGAAGTAGGTCCACAGCGTCGTCGGCACGCCACGGACGCTCCCCGTGGGGAAGGACAGGGTCTGCCAGCCGTGGAACGTCCAGATCTTCTCCTGGCCGACGTAGTGGTCCAGTCCCGTGCCCTGCTCGCCGAGGTTGCCGGTGAGGGTGACCAGCAGCTGGATCGCGCGGTTCCCGAGGTCGTTGTGGTACCAGTCGTTGACGCCCTTGCCGTGGATGATCTTGGCCTTCTCCGCGTCGGCGAACTCGCGGGCGATCCGCTGATAGGTGTCCTCGCCGACGGTCGTCTCCTCGCCGACGAACTCCGGCGTGTACCGCGAGAGTTCGTCCCGCAGGTTCAGCCAGACCGAGCGCACGTCGACGCTGTCGGCGTCGGCGCCGTCGGCGAGGTCGACCGACCGCTCGACGGCGAGTCGCGGGTCGAAGTCGAGTTCGATCGACGAGTCGGGGTCGTGCTGGCCGTCGCGGTCTCCGAGCGACCCCGGCGCCACGCGGAGAGCCCCGTCGGCGTCGACCATCACGAACGCCTTCTCGGGGCGGTCGACGTCGCCGCCGAGGCCCGGCACCTCGCTCGCGCGGAGGAACTTCCCGGTGTCCTCGCGGACGAGCAGCGGCATGTCGGTCTGCTCTTTGAGGTGGGCCTCGTCGTACAGCCCCTCCTCGACGATGGTCCGGGCCATCCCGAGCGCGAGGGCGGTGTCGGTGCCCGGTTCCGGCGAGAGCCACTCGTCGGTGTGGATCGCCGTCTGGGAGTAGTCGGTGAACACGCCGACCCGCTTGGTGCCGTTGTAGCCGGCGTCGAGGAAGTACTTCGCGTCGGGGATGCGCGTGACGTTGATGTTCGACCCCCACGCGACGATGTAGTCGGCGTTGTACCAGTCGGCGCTCTCGGCGTTGTCGGTCTGGGTGCCCCAGGTGATCGGCTGGCCCGGCGGCAGGTCCGAGTACCAGTCGTAGAAGGAGTGGGAGACGCCGCCCAGGAGGTTGATGAGCCGCGACCCGGAGGCGAAGGAGATCGGCGACATCGCCGGGATCGGCGTGAACCCGCTGATGGCGTCGTAGCGGCCCGCCTGCACCTCGTCGACGACGTGCTCGGCGATCTCCGTCAGCGCCTCGTCCCAGGAGATCCGCTGCCACTTGCCCTCGCCGCGCTCGCCGGTGCGCTTGAGCGGGTGTTTGATGCGCTGTTCGGCGTTGACGTAGTCGGTGTAACACGCCCCCTTCTGACAGCCCCGCGGGTTGGGGTCGGGCAGGTCCTCGTCGAAGGTGGGGTAGTCGCCGGCCTGCTCCTCGCGCCAGACCTGGCCGTTCTTGACGTAGACGTTCCAGGAGCACGACCCGGTGCAGTTCACCGAGTGCGTCGAGCGGTGTTTCGAGTCCCAGTCCCACTGCTCGCGGTAGAGGTCCTCCCACTCCCGATAGGGGTAGTTCCCGATCGGGTCGTTCACGACCTTCAACCGGGTCATCTGGAGGAAGTCCTGCGCGAGGCCCGTCCCCGTGGCCCCTGCGCCGGCGACGCCGGCCGCGCCGAGGCCCTTCAGGAAGTCCCGGCGGGAGACGTCGACGTCCGTACCTCCGTCGGAACTCCGTTCCGACGAGATTCGCGAACCGTCGGTTCGCTCACCCCCGTCAGCGCGGGGCACCGACTCGGGATCGGTCGCTTGGCTGTCTGTGCGGTCGGTCGGCGGGTCGTCGGTCGGGTCGGTCGAGTGCTCGTCGGTCATTGTTCGGAAACGAAGACGGTCAGGAGTCCGCAGGCGACGCCGGCGACCGCGAGCGCGATGCCCGCGGGAGTCTCGCCGCCGACGGCGAGGCCGGCGGCGAGCAGCGCGACGCCGGCGAGTTTGCTCAGGCGGTCGAGCCAGCGATACGAGCGCCCGGAGACGGCGAGGGCGCTCATCCGTCGCCCTCCCCGTCGGCCGCGGCGGCACCGCCGTCGCCGTCGCGCAGGAGCGCGTAGGTGATCCCGGCACAGAGCGTCGGCCAGCCGACGATGGCCCACCAGAGGACGGCGTTGACGGGGCCGGTCTCGGTGCCGAGCACCTCCGCGGCGATGTTGTTCATGCCGGCGATGGAGGCGATCATGATGAAGGTGACGCCGAAGACGCCGACGGCGGTCTGTCTCGGTCGGTCGAGCGGGTTCAACGCGAAGTGCTCGGGGTCGCGGTAGTAGTCGATAAAGGGCCACGCGGCGACGACGCCGATCACCAGCGTCGGCGCGAGGATGCCGCCGACGAACTCCGCGTTGATCTCCCCGAGGAGCGGCACGTGAACCGACAGCCACGAGGGGAGCAGCTTCAGGAAGCCGTAGACCCACATCAGGAACCAGTCGGGCATGATGAGGTTCGGCGTGCCGGCGGGGTCGTTCGGGCCGTAGGCGGCGACGTTGTGGACCGGGAGGAAGCCGGCCAACAGCGAGAGCGTGGCGAGCGTCAGGAAGAAGACGACGGCGCTCACCGCCGCCTGGTTCGGGAACGCCGGCAGGCCGACGACGACGCTGTCGTCCTCGCGGTCGACCGCGGTCCGCGGGTCGGCGGCGCCCTCGGCGCCGACCGCCGTCCCGCCGTCGCCGGCGGTCCCGTCCGGTTCCGGCCCGGGCACGTCGCCGTCGCGCTCCGCCTCCGTGTGTTTCTGCCGGACGAGGATCACCATGTGGACGGCCAGCAGGCCGGCGATGGTCAGCGGGATGATGAGCACGTGCAGGAAGTAAAACCGCGGGATGGTGGCCGAGGAGGGGTACGATCCCCCGAAGATCAGTTTCGAGAAGGTAGCGCCGACCAGCGGGATCGACTTGGCGAGGTTGTATCCGATGCCGGTGGCGGTGCTGGCGAACTCGTCGAAGGGGAGCGCGTAGCCGGTGTAGGCCGCGCCCATCGACATGACGGCGAGGCCGGTCCCGACGAGCCAGTTGGGCTCGCGCGGGTTGCGGTAGGCGCCGGTGAAGAAGATCCGGAGCATGTGCAGGGCCAGCGAGGCGATGAACAGGTGGGCCGCCCAGTGGTGCATCCGGCGAATCAGCATCCCGAAGGGCACGTCGTAGGTGATGTTCAACACGCTGACGAACGCCTCGGGGACGTCCTGACCCTGGAAGCGCGCGACGCTGCCTTGGTATGTCACGTCGCTCGTGCTCGGCTCGAAGAAAAAGCCGAGGAAGACCCCGGTGAGAACGAGCACGAGGAAACAGAACAGCGCGACTTCGCCGAGGAGGAAGGAGTCCTCGGCGGGGAAGGCCTTCCCGAGGAGGTCCCGGTCGGACTCGAGGTCGAGGCGGTCGTCGACCCAGCCGTAGACGCGGGCGAGCCGGCCGTCGTCGCTCGCGGCCATCACTCGCCTCCCGGGCCGATCGGCCCTTCGAAGTCGCCCGTGGCGACGAGGTAGCCGTCGCCGGAGAGCGTGATCGGGAGCTGGGGGAGCGGCCGCGGCGGCGGGCCGCCCACGACCTGCGCTCCCCTCGTCGGGTCGAACTTCCCGAAGTGACACGGGCAGACGAACCGATCGCCCTCGCGGTTGGAGACCATACAGCCCGCGTGCGTGCAGACCTTCGAGTAGGCGGCGTAGCCGCCGACGGTGAACTCCAGGCGCGTCTCGCCCCCGTAGGCGTCTTCGGGGTACCGGACGAGCAGCGTCGGCGCGTCGGCGATTCCCGGTCGCGGCTCCGGGAAGACGGTCATCTGTTCGCCCTCGGAGAGGGCGCCCTCGGTGACGCGGTTCCCGTCGCCGTCGACCAGCGCCACGCCGTCGGAGTAGACCGGGCCCGAGTAGCCCCGCTCGAAGACGCGGGTCAGCCCCATCAGCGGCGCGGCGAGGCTCCCGACGGCGGTCAGCCCCCCTACCGTCGCGAGCACCTTCGCGTAGTCGCGCCGCTCCATCGCCGCGCGGGCGTCGGTGTAGATGCTCGGCCGGGTCGGTTCGCCCTCGCCGCAGCAGTCGCAGGTGTCACAGTCTTCGCTCATCGGTTGCTCCCGAGAATCGTCCGGAGACTCGGTCCCCCGGGTCGAGTCGGTCCGCTCGGTCGGGCGGTCGTCGCGGCCCCCCATCAGTGGCCCCTCCGTTCGGCGACTTCGACGTGGGGCATGAACCAGGCGTAGTAGGCGACGGTCGAGCCCGCGAGCGAGAGGAACATCCCGGCCGCGTAGACGCCGAAGTACTGGGTGCGCGCGAGCGTCAGGTACTCGCCGGTGAACAGGGCGGCGAAGACGATGGCCAGCACCGTCAGCCCGCCCATGACGACCAGCCCCTCGATGGCGTCGCTCGCCTCGTGGTACTCGACGACCCAGCGGTCGTCCGTCGTCAGCCAGGGGAAACCGACCCGACCGCCCGACGCCTCGCCGGTCGCGCCGCCGTCGGTGACGGCGGTCCCGTCCGGATCGCCGACCCCGGCGGCCGACGGCTCGTCCGGTCTGACCGCCCGGTTCATGAAACGGTGAGCGGCCGCGAGCACGCCGACCAGCGCGAACAGCGCGACCCACACGATGACGCCGACCTGGCTCGGCGAGAGCTTGTTCGGCGCGTCGAGGAAGCCGGCGAGCGGACGTATCTCGGAGACGCTCTGGTCGATCGCGATCTCCTCGCTCGGCGCTTCGCCGTGGATACCGACGTACCACATCGGCAAGAGCGTCGCGGCCAGCAACAGCAGTATCACGTATCCATTCCTGTTCATGTGTTGCAGTGAGTGTCGGTCTCGGTCGCGAACGCGGCCGCGCCGCCGGCTCCCGCCGGATCGGTCGAGGCGGTCCCGGCCGTCTCGACGGCGACCCGCATCGCACCGTTCGCCGCGGCCCGCCGACCGGACGCGGTCGAATACGGGCCCGGACGGGCCCGGCGGACCCGTCGAAGTCGGTCGGTTCGCGATCGGAGCGTCACAGCGGATGTCCGCTCCCGCACCGGAAAGGAATACCCCCCGAATATTTCGGTCGTATATGCCAGATGCGTGATCATCGCAGGACGGCGACGGTTCCGTGGTGCGCCGATTCACGCGGGCTCCTCGGGCGACTCCGGGGAGCCCTCCAGTAGCGATTCGAGCACCTTCGACTGGGCCGAGGCGAGGTGTTCGGCGAACGTCGAGGGGGAGATGTCGAGTTCCGCCGCGACCTCGGTCGCGTTGGCCGCCCGCGGGCGCCGGAAGTAGCCCATCTCCATCGCCGTCTCGAGCACCTCCCGCTGGCGGTCGGTGAGCCGCCCGCGGTCGACGAGGACGAGGTCGTCGGCCTCGCCGTCGCCGGTGCGCGCGAGGCGGTCGATCCGGACCGAGCCGTACGCGTCGTCGAGTTCCTCGACCGCGGCGCGAACGGTCTCGACGTCCGTCGCGTGGAAGCTCAGCCTGAGGGTGCCCCGCGACGCGGTGACGTCGGTGACCGGGACGCCGAGGCGCTCGACCGCCTCGCAGATGCAGTCGCTCCCGTCACGGGTGAACCGCACCCGGTCCGAGCGGTCGGTCTCGAAGACGACCGACCCGTCCTCGGGGAGTCGGGACTCGTCGTACTCCCCGACGAGGTCGAACTCCTCGACCACCTCCTCGCCGCTCGCCGCGCTCCACGTCGCCGACCGGGCGACCGCGTCGCCGCCCGTCGACGCCGCCACCGGGCACGCCGCCGCGGCCTCGACGGCCAGTCGGACCCGGATCCCGCCTGTCTGTCCTCCCATGTGCGGTGCGAGGATGCCCGCGGCAATGAACCCCGTTCGGCGCTCCCAGTGTCCGGGAACTCGCCCCGAACGGGTTCGTCTCGCGCGGGCCGCGAACCGCGTCGCGAATCCCGCGGGCCCGGTCACTCGGCGTCGAGGACCATCGAGAGGAGGGTCCGCTGGGCGGCGGCGAGGTGTTCGCAGGCGGTCGAGAGGGCGATACCGAGTTCGTCGGCGACGTCGCCGGCGTTGGCGCGCTTGGGCGTCTCGAAGTACCCCATCCGGAAGGCCGTCCGCAGGACCTCCCGCTGGCGGTCGGTCAGTTCCGCGCGGTCGACCGCGACCGGGTCGTGGTCGTCCAGGTCGCAGTCCCGTTCGAGGCCGACGACGGCCACCCCGTCGAAGCGAGCGCGCAACACGTCGAGCACCTCCTCGAGGCGGTCGGTGTCGGGCGTATAAAAGGAGACAGACAGACCGCGTTCGTCGGCGCCGACGTCGTCCAGCGGGTAGCCGAACTCGGCGAGGACGCCGCAGACGCAGGCCGAGTCGTCGATCCCGCGCTCGCGGTACCGCACGCCCTCGTCCCACTCGAAGACCGGTCGCAGGTCCTCCGTCGCGGCGCTCGCGTGCACGTCGTCGGCGTCGCCGCGGACGGTGAACTCCTGGACGAGCGTCCCATCGTCGACGGTCCGCGAGACGGAGTCGACGCGCGCGCCGGCGGTCCGGGCCGCGCGGGCGGCCGTGCAGTGGCCCGGGTCGCCGACCCGCATCTCGACCCGGATCCCGTCCGTCGACATGCTCGTCACTCCGGGCAGCGAGTACAAAAACCTGTGCGCGAGTCGAAGGCGTTCGGACGCCGACCGGGCGGCGCGGCGTCGGGGCGAGACCGGACGGGTCGGACGCCCGCGGAACCGGCCGCGAACGGAACGGTTTTGCGTCGCGCTTCCGACTCGGGGGACGTATGCGACAGGTTCGATTCCGCGACCCGGCCGGCGCCGAGCGCACCGGGACCTACGACGACGGCACAGTTCGATTCGGCGGGGCGACCTACGACGTGGACGAGGTCGACGTCCTCGCGCCGACCGAGCCGACGAAGATCGTCTGCGTCGGCCTCAACTACGCGGACCACGCCGCCGAGTCGGGCATGGAAGTACCCGACCGGCCGCTGCTGTTCCTGAAACCGCCGAACGCGGTCTCCAGCCACGGCTCGACCGTCGAGCTACCCGCCGGCAAGGAGACCGTCGAGTGGGAGGCCGAACTGGGTGTCGTGATCGATAGCCAGTGCAAGGACGTCGACGCCGCCGACGCCATGGACGTCGTCCGCGGGTACACCTGCGTCGACGACGTCTCGAACCGCGACGACCAGCGCGTCGAGCAAAACTGGGTCCGCGGGAAGGCCTTCGACGGCGCCGCCCCGATGGGCCCGGTCGTCGCCACCCCCGACGAGGTCCCCGACGACGCCGCCATCGAACTCCGGGTCAACGGCGAGACGAAGCAGTCGTCCTCCCGCGAGGAGTTCATCTTCTCCGTCCCGGAACTGATCGAGGAGATCACGACCTACATGACCCTCGAGCCCGGCGACGTGATCATCACCGGGACGCCGGCCGGCGTCGGTCCCCTCTCGGACGGCGACACCGTCGAGATCGAGATCGAGGGCGTCGGCACCCTCGAACACGACGTGACCGTCCCCGACGCCTGATTCCGCGAGGACCGGCGCCGACGGCGGCACGGAGAACGTACCTGCGGAGATAGCGAACGATCTCCGGGCCAGGTGGGATTTCACGTCGGATCAGGCGGACCGACCGAGCGGATCCGTCCGAGAGAACGGCGTGTGTTCGCTAGACGGGAACGCCGGTCTCCCGTGTCACGACGGCCGTGACGGACCGCCGAGCTTCTGGTTTCGAGTTCGACCGGGCTGGGCGGGACCGGGCGACCGGCGGGCGACCGCGGGGAGTCCGAGCGGGGTTCCGCGGTCGAGATCGGCGCGGCGCGGGCAAAGCGCACTTGAGGCCCCTCGCCGTAGGTGCGGGCGATGTCGCCGAAGAAGGTCAACTACGAGGAGGTCGACGCGGTCGGCGGCGGCCTCCACTTCCTGCGGGACGAACTGGGCTGTGAGAACCTCGGCGTCTCGGTGCTGGAGTGCGAGCCCGGCTGGACCGGCAAGCCCCACGACCACGCCGACGACGACCAGGAGGAGGTGTACGTCCTCGTCGAGGGCGAGGCGACGGTCACCGTCGACGGCGAGGACCTGGAGATGCGCGCCGGCGACGCGGTCCGCATCGCTCCCGGCGAGCGCCGCCAGATCGAAAACGGGAGCGAACCGAGCACGTTCGTCCTCGCCGGCGCGCCCTGAGACGGATCATTGCGAGACGGTCCGGGATCGACCGCACGCAGGCCCGGGGTCGACCCGGGACACGCTTGCTTCGAATCCGTCTGCACGACCCGTCGAACCCGGACGCCGTGAGAGCGCCGTTCGGCGGGTAGGACACGGTTACCGACCGGAACCTGCGGTGAAACCGTCGCAACGAACCGGAGGGGTGAGCACGTTTACGTCCGACAGCGAGAGACAGTGGGACGGATCCGTCGCCGCAGGCGGGCGGACGGCGGACCGGAGCACGTATGCAACGGAACTTCCAGGGGACAGACAGAGGGAAACGCGTCGTCACGAGGTCCGGTTCGGCGGTCGGAACGATCGTTCGCGTCGACGGCGACCGGGCCCGCGTCCTGCTCGACCCGGCGCGCGACGAGTCCGACCGGTTCGACCCGTCTGGGGACGGCGGCCGGCGCGAGATGGTCACGATCGACCGACGCGCCGTGGCCCACAGCACGAACGAACTGGTCCGCCTCGAAGCGCAGGCCGACCCGGCGAGCGAACGGACCACGCAGTGAGTCGCGTTCGCCGGACACTCGACGAGGACGACCAGCGACCGCCGACGGTTCCCCGAGACGGATTCGTACGAGACAGTCCGGGGTCGACCACAGGCGGTCACGTGTCGATCGAGCGGGCCGGGTCCCCGCAGGCGCACCCGCCCGCTTCGAGCAGTTCGACCACGTCGCGGTCGGCGCCGCACTCGTGACAGAGGACCCGCAGGTCGAGGAACACGTCGAAGTCGCCGAGTACGAGGCGCTCGGCGTCGCGGTGGCGCTCGAGCGTGCCGCCGGCCACCGACGTGGTCCGCCCGATCAGCCGCCGGATCGTCTCGACGTCGCTGTCGACCGGGTCGACGTCGGCGGAGGGCGGTGACGCGCCGCGAACGGTCGTGAGATACGTGTGGACCGACTGGTGGGAGACGAAGTCCGCGAGCAGCGCGTCGACGTCGACTCCGTCGCGTTCGAGTTCGTTTCGGACTTCGGCCCTGCGCCCCTCGCTCACGTCGTCGGCCGTCAGCGCCTCGTAGGTCCGTCGGACGGTCCGCTCCATCGGGCTCCGGCCCGTCTCGCGCATCCTCGCTCGCAGGAGCCGGCGGTTGAACTCGTCTGCGAGGTCCCTGAGACTCGTTCGCTCGCCGGCCTCGGCGGTCCAGCGCTCGACCAGTTCGTCGGCGAACTCCGCCAGACCGTACGCCGAGACGAGGCGCGCCACCTTGCTGTTCGTCCCCGCGGGGTCGTCCGAAGTCATGGGGGAACGGCTCTCGCGGCACGGACTTACGACTGTCGGTGGTCGGGCCGACAAAAAATCGAGGGGTCGCACTGGAATCGGAGCGTCCCTCGGAAGTCGTGCGACCCCGCCGGATCGCGAGTCACGGGCGGGCGAGCCGGCGGGACCGCTGGTAGACAGCACCGTCTTCCCGCACGGCGCCCGGGCAGGAGCGCCGCGCCGAAGGAGCGGTCGACCGGTGGGCTGGGAAGCCGACGGGAACGGGAATCGCGTCGGCGATGCACAGGGGTTCGGGCGTGTCAGGTGGTGCCGGTCGTGGGTCGACGGCACGCTAGCCGAGGGGCCTTCCACGGTTAAACGGGGTCAATCGTTCACGCCGCGGACGCCCGAGTAAACGCCGGCTACAGCGGAACAGACGGAGGTTTCCACCCCGTTCGCGGAGTACAGTGTGATTTCGTCGCCGGGCCGCTCCCGTTCGGTCCCGGCGGGTCCGTACCGGTCGCGCCGACGGGATCCGCGCGTAGACACGCGTGGCCGGCGGGAACGGGCGGGCGAGGACCGTAGTCGACCCATTACTATCGGAGACGGCGCCCTGACGGTACGTCATGACCGAACGGACCGACGGAGAGCGGGTCGTCCTCGAGGGCGGCCGCGTCGTCACGCCCGAGGGCGTCCTCGCGGGCGGACACGTGGCTATCGAGGGCGAGCGCGTCGTCGACGTCGGCGCCGGGTCGAACGGGACCGGATCGCGACGGGGCGAAGGCCCGGCGGCGCGACGGATCGACGCCGACGGGCGGGTCGTGATGCCGGGACTGGTGGACCTGCACGGCGACGACGTCGAGCGGTACCGCCACCCGCGGTCGGGCGAGCGAGTCGACGCGACGACCGCGCTCGCGACCGCCGACAGGCTGACGCTCGCCGCCGGTGTGACCACCAAGTTCGACGCGATCGCGCTCGAGGACGCACCGGAGAAAAACCGGTCGATCGAGGGCGCGATGGAGCTCGTCGAGGCGGTCGACGAGGGCGTCGGACTCGTCGCGGACCACCGCGTCCACGCCCGCTGCGAGCTGACCGACCCCGCCTCGGTCAGTCACGTCGCCGCGCTGGCCGACCGACCGGCCGTCGACGTCGTCTCGCTGATGGCCCACGTCCCCGGCCGGGGCCAGTTCGAAGACGAGGAAGCGTTCGCACAGCGCTACGCCGACGGCCGGGGCGCCGCCGCCGACGAGGCCGAGCGGGCCGGCCGCGAGCGACGCGGCGTCGAGGCGTCGACGCTCCGCGAGCGCCTGGACCGCCTCACCGACCGACTGGCCGGGACCGAGACGCTGGTCGCCTCGCACGACGACGCAGACCCGGCGGCGGTGGACCGCGCCGTCGACCGCGGCGTCGAGCTCTGCGAGTATCCCCTCTCGCTGCCGGCCGCCCGCCGCGCGAGCGAGCGCGGCGTCGCGACCGCCGTGGGCGCGCCGAACCTCGTCCGCGGGGGCAGCCTCTGGGGGAACCTCGACGCCCGCGAGGCCATCGACGCCGGCGTGTCCGGCGCCGGTCAGCCGGTCGCGGAGCTCGGAGTGGTTCTCGATGATCCCGTTGTGCACGACGGCGAGCGCGCCGCCGCAGTCGGTGTGCGGGTGAGCGTTCGCGTTCGTCGGCGGCCCGTGCGTGCTCCACCGGGTGTGTCCGAGGCCGACCCGACCGCCGAGGGTCGCGGTCGAACAGAGTTCGACGAGGTCCTCGACTCGACCCTCTCGCTTGACGACCTCGACCCCGCGCCCGTTCCTGACGGCGACGCCCGCGGAGTCGTTCCCCCGGTACTCGAGGTTCTCGAGCCCCGCGAGGAGCGTCGACACGGCGTCGTCGGCCCCGACAGCGGCGGTGATACCGCACATCAGGACCACACCCCCGTACGGGGGCGCTTACCGGCTCTCTCGGTCGCTCCTGCGATCGCGACTGGCGACTCTGCCATGCCGTCGCTTACCCGGGAGTACGACATTGTTATGAATCGGCTTGTCGCCCGCCGCCCCGAGTAAGCGAGTCGTACGCGAGCGCATCGCGGCCGCCGGGTCACCCCCGAAATCCCGGCCTACCCGCGCGGGTTCGGCGCGCGTCCCCGCGACTCGGCGGCGGTGGGCCGTCCCTCGCAGAGCCGGACGAGCGCGACCTCGAAGTCGCGGGTCGCGAACGTCGATTCACCCATCCGGCAGGGGAAGGCCCCCGCGAGCGTCCCGTCGCAGTAGAGCGCGACGGCGACGCGGGGCGGGACCAGCGCGCGCGCCGTCTCGCCGGCGACGCTCGAGTCGAGGTCGCGCGTCTCGAAGAACGGCTCGACCGAGGCGTCGTGTTCGTCCCCCCAGTCGCCCAGTTCGCGGATGCGCTCGAGCAGCGCGCCCTCGGCGTCCGTCCCGCGACACGTCTCGCAGAGACAGAGCCGGTCGCCGGTGACGATCACCGACACGTCGTCGATATCCCCCGCGTCCGCCAGGTCGTCGAGCCGCCGGATCAGCCGCTCCTGTCGCGACTTCGCACCCAGCGGCGGCATCATCGACCGGACGAACACGTCGACTCGCCGGCTGTCTGCGTCCGCGAAGCGCTCCCGGGTCCGCTCGAGCCACTCTGCGAACACTCCCCCCTCCGTCGGACCATAACTGTCGCGTGTCACTACCGGAAGCCGAGTCCCCGACCCGCTTAAGCGGGTCCGACCGTTTACGGACCGCCGTCGCGAGTAACACCCCCGAAGAGACCGGTAGCCGGTGCGAACGCGTCGGTAACGGCGGCGAAAGCGATCGAGACCCGCCGACGGCGCCGCCGGTAAGCTCCCGATACCGCCGGCAATACATTTTTCTCGATATGGAACGACCACCGGTCATGCGCCTGACCGAGCGGCTCAAAGAGAGCTTCGTCGCCGGGCTGATCCTGGTCGCTCCGCTCGCGGTCACCCTCTACGTCCTCCAGATCCTGGTCTCGTGGTCGCTCAAGTTCGTCGACCCGCTCGTCGCCGAACTGGGGCTGATCGAGACCGCCGCCAACATCGAACTCGCCGCCCAGCTGCTCGCCGTCGCCCTGATCGTCGCCGCGGTCACGCTCCTGGGACTGCTCGCCCAGTGGTCGATCGGCAGACACCTCTTCGGCAACCTCGGGCGGACGATCAACATCATCCCGCTGGTAAGCACGATCTACGGCGGCGTCCGCCAGGTCGCGACGTCGCTGGTCGACACCGGCTCGCAGTTCGAGCGGACGGTCCTCGTCGAGTACCCCCGCGAGAGCGTCTACTCCATCGGCCTCGTGACCGGCGAGGGCACGTCGGCCATCGACGAGGTCGCCGGCGAACGGGCCTTCTCGGTGTTCCTCCCGAACAGCCCCAACCCGACCGCCGGGCGACTCGTGATGGTCCCCGAGTCCCAGATCCACGAGACCGACATGAGCGTCCGCGAGGGGATGCGGATGATCGTCACCACCGGCATCGGGAGCGAAGCGGAGAAACTCGAGGTCTACGACGACCGTACCGTCGCCGATCCGGAGCGGGCGGACTGAGCCCGGCCGCGCCGACGGCCGCCGCGTCCACCGCGAGGGACTCCGCGCGGCCGTCGCTCCCCGGCCCGGGGACGCGGAGAACGGACCGCAGTTCAGGCCGCGGCTTCGAACGCGTCGCGGAACCTGTCGGACTTCTCGATGACGCGCTCGGCGCCGGCCTCGAGCGCGTCCAGGGCGTCGGTCGCCTCGTCGGTCTTGATCGTCAGGACGGGGTCGGTCTGACCCCCGGACTGCTCGGGGTTCACGTCGTAGGTCGCCGCCGTGATCCCCTCCGTCTCCAGCAGCGCGCCCTTCAGCACGTTCATGAAGGTGTGACTCTCGCCCGCGATCTCGATAGAGATCATCGTCGGCTCTTTCTCGATGACCCGCAGTTCCATACGTCTATCCTGCCCCCTCGCGCGCATGAAACTTACGTTCCGGCGGCGCGCGGGCTGCTCTCGCGCCCGGTCGCACCGAGGCCCGTTCGCTCGGCGGTCCGACGTCTCATACGGATTAGTGCAAGACAGTCCGGGATCGACCGCACGACTGCGTGCGGTCGACCCGGGAAACGCTTGCACCAATCCGTCTCACACGACCGCGTAGATCATCAGGAACCCGAAGTAGACGACGACGAGCGCGGCGAGCGCTTTCAGCCGGAACCGGCGGAGCCGAGCCGACTCGGCCTCGAACGCCGCCTCGTACTCGGTCCGTTCCTCGTCGGTGATCCGTTCGGAGTGGTCCTGCGCGCGGTGGAGCGCGAGCAGCCCCTCGTTCTCGAGCGGCCGACCGCAGTAGGGGCACTCGACGGGCGTCCGGCCCGACGGAACGTCGAACGCGATCCGGCCCCGCGAGCCGTCGGACCGGCGCCGCTCGCCGGAGCGTTCGCCGTCGGGGTCGGTGGCGGGGGTCGCGTCCGTCATGGTCAGGGGAGGTACGGCAGCGGGACGTCGGGTCGGGTGACGATCCAGAGACTCGCCACGGTGTAGCCGATCATCACGGCGATGAAGGGGTACTGGCTGCGGATGGCCTGCAAGCGGCCGGGGAAGAGGTCGAAGGCCGTCACGTGGGCGGCGACGATTGCCAGCAGGTGGCCGGCGAGGACGGCCGCGACGGCGACGCCGCCGAACCAGCCGGGGACGACGACGAGCGGCGGGTTCACGGTCGCGAGCGGCGCCGTCACCGCGGCGAGCAGGGCCGGGAGCAACGAGAGGAAGTACCCGAGGAAGTGCGCGACGTGGTAGCCGGCGGCGATGGCGAGCAGCGGCGGCGCGAACCGGCGGGCCAGCGACTCGGCGGCGACGAACGTCGGCGCGGTCCGGCGGGCGAGCCGCGCGGCCGCGAGGTAGACGCCGAGGAACAGGGCGAACCCGACGAGCATCGCGCCCGGATAGAGGAGCCCGGGCGGGTACCCCGCTCCGACCAGTCCGCGGGCCAGCGACCGCCAGGCCGGCGTCGCGACGAAGCCGTCGAAGGTCGTCACCCACAGCAGCGCGACGACGAACGCCGCCTCGTCGACGCCGTCCAGCAGGTCCGTCGAGAGCCCCGCGCCGGGCAGGCGCAGAGCCAGCTCCCCGTCGTCCCCCCGGCCCACGGGAGCGACGGCGCCGTAATACCGGAACACCCGGGAGACGGGGTCGGCCGCGCCGAACCACGTCTCGGCCCCGTAGACGACGGCGCCCGCGAGCGTCACGACCGAGTAGGCCAGCACCGTCACCGCGAGCACGCGCGGTTCGTCGGCGAGCGGGCTGACTACCTCGACCCAGACGAGCGCGAGCAGTCCCGCGGCGCTGGGCCACGCGCCCAGTCGCCACTCGTAGCTCCGCCCCAGTTCCGGGAGTACCGCGGCGATGGTCCGCCAGGGGTTCACCAGCGGCCAGGCGTTCCCGACGACGTACGTGCTCATCGCGAACCCGGCCCACCAGCCCGCCCAGACGACCACGACCGCGGGGTTCGAGAGCGGATCCGTGGGGCCGACGAGCCCCGCGACGACGATCCCGACCAGGACGACGACCCCGAACGCGCCCGCGGCCCAGCGGAGCGCGCCCGCGGCCGGGACGCGCACCGTCCACCGGCGGTCGACCAGTCGGTCGAGCGCCGACCGGTCGGTCGCGAAGCTCGCGAGCAGGAACGACGCGCCGACGACCGCGCCGCCGGTCGCGAGCATCAGCCACGTCGGGACCGTCAGCGGCTCCCGCGCGGCTCTGCCGAGGGTCCCGCCGTGTGCAAGCACCGGTCGAGCCGCGGCCGCCGCCAGCGCGACGGCAGCCGCCAGCGTGCCCGCGCGACGTCCCAGCGCCGACCCCTGCGCGCGACTCCTCATCCGCCGTCGGTTCGCACCGCCACCGGGTCAAAGTATCGAAACCGCGCTCCGGACCGGACGGCGGGAGAGACGACTCGCCCACGCGACCCGAACCCGTTCGGAGACCGACCGACGCGGGCGCCATATCTGATACGCGCCTGATACGATCGATCGGGAGAGCGCGAGCGGGCGCGGACGGTTTGAGAGGCTTTTTAGTGTTGCTGGCGCAAGCGTCGAGTATGAGTCTCGCGGACGATACGACAGAGGACCACGGGGACCACGGCGGGCACCACCTGCCGGCGGTCGAGGACTGGCCGCGCGGCTTCGGCGAGGCCAGCTGGTGGCCGTTCGTCACCGCCGTCGGCGCCGCCGGCATCTACGTCGCCGCCGCGCTGTTCGTCCTCGGACGGGGCGAAGAACCGCTGGTCGATCCGATGCTCGGTCCGGGGGCCGCGGTCGCCGCCGTGGCGCTGTTCCTCGGCGGCCTCTACGGCTGGCTGTACCACGCGTTCGTCGCCAACTTCTGGGAGCGGGGCACCGACGCCCACGGCAGCGGCACGCTCCGCCTCGCGATGATGCTGTTCCTCGGCACGGAGATCGCCACCTTCGGCGCCGGGTTCGTCTACTACTTCTTCATCCGCGCGGGGACCTGGCCGCCCGGCGAGCTCCCGCACCTGCTGAGCAGCCTCGTGCTCGTCAACACGGGCATCCTGATTCTCAGCAGTTTCACCCTCCACTTCGCTCACGTCGCGCTCCGGAAGAACGACCGCACTCGCTTCCTCAGGCTGCTCGGAGTCACGCTCCTGCTGGGTCTCGTGTTCATCAGCGGACAGGCCTTCGAGTACTACACGTTCATCGTCGAGGAAGGGTTCACCATCACCGGCGGCGCCTTCGGATCGGCCTTCTTCGGGTTGACCGGCCTCCACGGCCTGCACGTCTCGATGGGCGCCGTCCTGCTCGGTATCCTCCTGGTTCGGGGCCTCAAGGGCCAGTACTCGGCGGACCGACACACGTCGATCAGCACCGTCTCGATGTACTGGCACTTCGTCGACGCCGTCTGGATCTTCCTCGTCGTCGTCCTCTACGTCGGCGCCGAGGCGTCGCTCTGACCGGGCGTTTCAAGTTCGGTTCCCCCCTTTCGCCCCTATGGAACCGCTCGACGTCGAGGACGGCTTCGACGTACACGACTACCGTCACGGGCTGAAGCTCGTGAAACAGGACCGGGCGACGATGCACCTCGAGAACCGCGAGGGGTTCGTCTGCCCGGCCTGCGGCGACGCCTTCGACGAACTGTTCGTCTCCGAGAAACGCGAGAACACGTTCGGCGACCCGGGCGGCCCCTTCTGTCTCGTCCGCACCGACGACCGGATCCTCCTGCTCACCCACTGATACGGATTAGTGCAAGACAGTCCGGGATCGACCGCACGCAGTCGTGCGGTCGACCCGGTAAACGCTTGCCCTAATCCGTATGACTCGACCCGCCCGACCGAGCGGTCGTCGGCCACCCGAGATCGACCGGCCGTCGCGTCGGGCCGCCCGGTCAGCGGTCGTCGGGCGTCCAGATCCCCGCCAGCAGGAGCGCGAGCAGCGCGAAGTACGTCCCCAGCCCCCAGCACAGCGCGGCGACGACGCGGGGACCGCCGGCCGCGAGGGCGAGCGCACCGCCGGTCGCGAGCGCGACGGCACTCCCGACCCGGACGGCCGGACGCTCCCAGAGATCGCTCGCCGGCGTGTCGAACACGAACAGCGCCTCGACCGCCAGCGCGACCGCGACGCCCGCCGCGGCGCTCGCGGGCTCGAACAGCGCGGAGAGCGATCCGGAGATCGCGAGGGCGGCCACCAGCGCGGCGCCACACAGCGTCGCCAGCGCGGCGTCGCGCGCGAGCGGATTCACGGGTTCGTCGACCGTCGTCGCGCCTCCGACGCCTCAGGTCGTGAACCCGGCGTCCGCGTCGTGTTCTTCGAGCACCCACTCTAACTCCTCGATCGCCCGGAGGATGGCGACCTCGGCCTCGTCTTCCAGCTCCGAGGTCGGCGGGTCCGTCCTGTCGTACGCGTCCTCGAGTTCGGCGATCCGTTCCCGGATGTCGTCCTCTGACCGCATACTCCCACCGACCCGCTCGACCGGCTTCATGGTACCGGTCGCCGCGGCTCGCTCGTCGGAACGCGTCCTCGAACCGTATCGACGACGGTCGCCCCATGATCGAGACGGACGCGGCGGAACGCGCTGTCGCCACACGAGGGGCCGGGCGTCACGCTTATGACGAGTGATGACGAGTGATGACGACCTTTGACATACGATGCCCGTCGAGTTCGATGAATACCGCGAATCGAGCGACGGTGACGATTTCGACTGGACGCTCCGCGAGGGGTCGAACGCTCACGTCATCCTGTCGTTTCTCGCCGAGTATCCCGAGCAGGGGTTCACGCCGAAGGAGATCCACGAAGCGACCGGCGTGACGCGCGGGTCGGTCGGCAAGACCCTCCAGCGTCTCGAAGAGCGCCAGTTGGTTCGGCACGCCGAACCGTACTGGGCCATCGGCGACGACGACCGCGTCGGTTCGTACCTCGGGATGCTGTCGTCGCTCGACGCCGTCGCCGAACGCGAAGGTACCGAGGACTACGACGAGTGGCGCGAGGCCGCCGACGCGGGGCAGTAGCGCTGGATGACTCCGTACAAGCGCGGCGGCGTGGTGTGGCATCCGGCTCCGTTTCGAGACGGTGGGCGTCCCTACGTCGTTCTGAGCGACGACGACCACCCGTTCTACGGTGAGGAGTACGTCGTGGTCGGCGTGACGACAACCGAACCCGAGCGACCGGTCGCGCTGACGCCGGAGACGTGGGCCGAGGGCGGCGCACCGAAGCCGAGTTGGGCGTCACCGTGGTACGTCCTGACGGTCAAAGACGCGACCATCACCGACCGTCTCGGGCGGCTCACGACAGAGACGATCGACGAAATCGCAACGGCGGTCGGTCGGTTTATCGGTGTGAAGACACCGTGCATTACGGCAATTCCGTTAGGAAGAGCCGGTGGAGGGATTTGAACCCTCGACCTAATCCTTACGAAGGATTCGCTCTAGCCAGTCTGAGCTACACCGGCGCGGCGTCGGACGCGTTTACACGTCCGCCGATAACCGCAATAAGGATTGCGAATCGGGCCGGGTCTGAGAGGGCGTATCGAGGGGCGAGCGGGCGCCAGTCCACGCTTGCTGTCGCAACCCCCCGGGCTACCCGTTCCCAGACCCGAGTGGATCTATGCGGAGATCCGAAACGGACGACGCGGCCGAGGAACGGTTCGACGACCCTGTTCTCGACGACGAGGACGAACGCGGGGAATACGACCCGTACCCCGACGCGGAGCGAGATACGGGCACCTGGTGGGACGAGGGCCTGATCACGCTGTTGATCGTCGCCGGCGCGATCCTGTTCGTGTTCCCCGAACCCGCCACCTCCGGTCTCGGGGTCATCCTGCTGGCCGTCGGAATCCTCGCCTGGGCGCTCGACCTCGTCTATCCGGACGACTGAGACGGATTCCTGAGGCGTGTACCGAGTCACCCGCGCGACGACGTGGGATCGAGCCCGTGCTGTCTCGCGGGAATCCGTTCGACTCCCGCCGGCCCGAGCGTTTCGGCCCGGTCCCATCGGCCAGGACATGGCAAGCCCGCATCTCAACGGGGTCTGCCCCCAAGGGCGTGCATGGAACGACGAGCGTATCTCGCGACGGTCGGATCGACGATAAGCGGCCTGACGGTCGGGCTCGCGGGCTGTGCGGGCGCACCGGGCGCCGGTGCCGACGAAACCGATACCGACGGCGAGCCGTCTCCGACACCGGAGGCGCCCGCCGGAACGGAGGCGCCCGCCGAAACCGGGACAGCGGCCGAAACGGGGACAGCGGCCGAACCGGAGACGTCGGCGAACGGGGGAGGCGGGACGACCGCCGGCACGGCCGGGCAGCTCCCCTCCGAGATAGGGATGGTCTCCGACGGGAGCGACTACTACTTCGACCCGGTCGGACTGTACGTCGAGCCCGGCGAGAGCGTCACGTGGCGCATCGAATCGGGCTCGCACTCCTCGACCGCCTACGCCGAATCGCTCGACGCCGCGAACACGACGCGCATCCCCGAGGGAGCCGAGCCGTGGAACAGCGAGATCATGACCGACGAGGGCGCGACGTTCGAGCACACGTTCGAGACGCAGGGCACCTACGACTACTTCTGCATCCCGCACAAGACGCTCGGGATGGTCGGACGACTGGTCGTCGGCGAACCCGGCGGCCCAGCGACCGAGAGCGAAGTGCCCGACGGGGAACTCCCGAGCAGCGAGACCATCGTCGAACAGGGCGCGATCGGATACGACGAGTTCACCGGCTGAGACGCGGATCGACCGGCGACCCGGCGGTCCCAAGACGGGGTCGACCGCCGAGGTCGGCGCTCACTCGACCCGCGTCAATCTGACGTCCAGACAGACGTTCAGCTCGTGCGGCGCGTACGAACGGACCGTGTGGCGCGTCTCGACGGTCACGTCGTAGGCCGGCTCGGCGGCCTCGCGGATAGCGCGTTCGCCCGGACCGTACGGGTCGTCCTCGTGCTGGATGTCGTAGTAGTGGAGCGCGCACTCGTCGCCGGCGAGCGCGACCGCAGTCTCGAGAAATTCGTCGGCGCTGTGGGGGAGGTTCATCACCAGCCTGTCGGCCCACCCCTCGTAGTCGGCGGCGACCTCCCGAACGTCTCCACGGACCGCCGTCACGCGGTCTTCGACGCCGTTCCGGCGTGCGTTCTCGCGAAGGAACTCGATCGCCGCTTCGTTGATGTCGACGCCGACCGCTTCCGCCCCCCGCTTCGCGGCGGGGACCACGAACGGGCCGACGCCGGCGAACATGTCGAAGACCCGCTCGTCGGCCGCGACCCGCTCGACGACGCGGTGGCGTTCGGTCGCCAGTCGCGGGGAGAAGTACACCGTCGCCAGGTCCAGCGCGAACTCGCAGCCGTACTCCCGGTGGACCGCCTCCGTGCTCTCGCCGGCGAGGAGCTCCCAGTCGCGGACGCGCTCGGTCCCTTTCACCTTCGAGGCGCGATTCAGGACCGTCTTCACCGGCAGGGCGGACTCGACGATCGCGGCCGCCAGCGCTCGCGCGCGCTCGTGGTCGTCTTCGTCGACGATGACCACGTCACCCAACCGCTCGTACGACGGGTCGAACTCGAGCAGGTCCGCCGGCATCGTCTGCGTCTCGCGCGCTTCCACGTCGCGGACGACGACCTCGTACTCGTCGGGGACGGCGTCGACGTCGGCGACGGGGACGTAGAGGTCGCCGTCGGCGGCCTCGATCTCGAAGTCCTCGTCGACCAGGTCGGCCTCGGCCAGACGCCGGCGCGTCTCCTCGCCGTCCTCGCGGGGCACGCGAACGCAGGCGACCTCCATACCCCCGCTGAGTCCGTCACCAGCGGTAAGCCTGACGCTTCCGCGTTCACGAGCGGGATCCGTCCCCGCCGCGCTCCGCGACGCTTAATCCGCTCGGCGAGAGAGGGGCGGTATGCTCACCTTCGTCGGACTCGGCCTCTACGACGAGCGGTCGATCACCGTCGCCGGGCGCGACGCCGTCCGCTCGGCCGACCGCGTGGTCGCCGAGTTCTACACCAGCAAGCTCGCCGGCGCCACCGTCGACGACCTGGAATCGTACCACGGCGTCGAGATCGAAGTCCGCGACCGCGCCGGCGTCGAACAGACCCCCGACGATGTCCTCGACGACGCCCAGTCGGACGACGTCGTGTTTCTCACCGCCGGCGACACGATGATCTCGACGACCCACACCGACCTGCGATTGCGCGCGCACGAGCGCGGGATCGAGACGCGAGTCGTTCACGGGACGACCGCCCAGGCGGCGGCGAGTTCGCTCACCGGCCTCCAGAACTACCGCTTCGGCAAGGCGACGACGCTCCCCTTCAGACGCTCGCACGCTGGCGACGACCTCCCGGGGAGCGTCCTCGAGACGATCGACGACAACCGCGAGCGGGGCCTGCACACGCTCGTCTTCCTCGACATCGACGCAGCGAACGATGAGTACATGCGCGCCGACGAGGCCGCCGCGCGACTCGGAGACGCCCGGGGAGACGACCTCGCCGTCGCCGTCGCTCGCGCGGGCAGTCCCGACCCCGTCGTTCGAGCCGATCGGCTCTCTACTCTCGCCGAAGAGTCGTTCGGCGATCCGCTGCACCTGCTGGTGATCCCGGGCGACCTGCACCTGATGGAACGGGACGCGCTCGCCGCGCTCGGCGATGGGCCCGACGAGGCGCTCGACGACCTAGTCGTCTGAGCCCGCGCCCTCCTCGGCCACCGGACCGCTGTCGGTCGCGACGGGAGACGGACCCAGCGCCGACTGCAGGTCGTACTCCGATCCCGTCAGGACGAACAGCACGTCCTCGACGATCGACAGCACTTCGGGGAGTTCGCGCACCACGAGGTACGTGATCCCCACGAGCGCGACGACCGAGAGGCTCTGTGAGATGATCCGGTCGCCGACGAAGTAGGAGACCTTCGCGCGTTGGTCGCTCCCGAACAGCGCGAGGACCAGGTCGGGGTAGACGTGGAGGTACTGCTTTCCGAAGGTGAGGCCGATGAAGACGTTCCGGAAGAGATTCAGCACGTAGATGACCGGCAGCGAGACCGCGAACGCGCGGAGCTTGCGCCGCCAGGGCGCCTCGACCGCTGCGATGAGCCCGGCGAAGATCGAGAGGCTCCCGATACCCGTACAGGCCAGCAAGATCGTGTACGTGATCCGGTGGTGTTCCTCGGCCGCCGTGTATCCCAGGTCGTTCACGAATACGAACGTGTTCCTGTAGGGATCCGGGTCCACCTCCGCGAGGTCCAGCGTCGCACCGCTGACGACCCGCGGGTGGTGGCCCGTCAGTCCCATCAGGAACTCGACCTGTCGCGTCACCGTCTCGACGAGGAACTGTCTGAGGACGGGGATCGTCTCGAAGGGGAAGTAGACGACGCCCATCAGCAACACCGCCCGCGAGAGGACGAACAGCGAGTCCCGACCGGACCAGAGGAGATACCCGACGTAGAACGAGGCGGGCACGGCGGCCACCGTTCCGACGCCTTCGATGATGCTCTTTTGCACGAACGCGAAGTGGTAGACGAGCGAGAACCAGAAGACGCCGAACAGAACCCACCCGCCCACGCCGACGTAGCGGGCGGACTCGCGGTACCCCTGCCAGTGGAGCAGGGCCGTCACGAGAAACGCCGCGAGTACGAGCCACGCGAGCGGGTCGGAGAACTGTGTGGCCCACTCGAGTCCCGCGAGTATCCCCTCCAGCATCGTGGTGGTTGTACGTACTTCGATGGCAAGTATATGCTTTGTCGTTGCGCGCGTTCGGAACGCGCCTCGACGGCTATCGGTGTCGGTCGGACGCCGCGAGACCCGTGGATCGGGATTTCGAACGGGAATGCCGCCGCTCGGAGCGGAAGCGTCGCGATAAAAAATCGAGCGGTTAGGGGTCGGGCGTCAGCCCGATGATGCTACTTACTCGCGCCGGCGCGCCGCGAGGAGCGCAGCCGCGAGCAGAGCGATGAGCGAGACGGCGACACCGAAGCCGGGACCACCGTCGGAGGTGGTCGGCGTCGGGGTCTCGTTGCCGCCGTTGCCGCCTTCCTCAGGCGTGGCCGTCGGCGACGGAGTAGCCGTCGGCGTCGGCGACGGAGTAGCCGTCGGCGTCGGCGACGGGGTGGCCGTCGGCGTCGGCGACGGGGTGGCCGTCGGCGTCGGCGACGGAGTAGCCGTCGGCGTCGGCGTCTCGACGTTCAGCGAGACGGACGCGCTGTCGGTCACCGCGCTACCGTCGGCGGTGTACGGCGCGTCGGCCTCGGGGAAGTCGTAGAGGTTGTTCGCGTTGGTGTCGAGGTGCGGCATCGCGACCAGCGTGGTCGTGTCGTTGACGTCGCTGTCCAGGGCGATGCGCACGTCGGTGTGCTGACCGGCCTGGAGGTACTTGCTCGTACCGATGACGTCGCCGCTCGCACTGCCCTCGTGGATGGCGACGAAGCCACCGTCGGAGAGCGTGACGGAGTCGACGACGACCTGCTGGTTCGACTCGCTGACCATCTGGTCACTGAAGGTGACCGAGGCGGTCGGCTGACCGAGGATGCGACCGTCGTACGCATTTTCGGTGATGGCCTTGCCGCCACGGCGCACGCTGACGGTGAAGTTGATGTTCGCACCTTTGTCGCTGAAGTCACCCGTGGCCGCGAAGGAACGGTCCTCCTGGACGTGGGTGGTCAGCGTCTTCAGGAACGGACTGTCGTCCGACTGACTGTTGATGCGGAGGCCGAGCTCCGTACCCGGGGCGACGTTCGTGTCGCCGCGGATGGTCTGACCGGCCTGGTTGCGGATGATGACCATGTCCTCGGCGTTCGTGTCGAGGGTGGCATCAGCCTTCTCGTAGGTCCACTCGGAGCCGACAGTACCGGAGCCCTCACCGCCGATCTGCGGGCCGACCGAACTGTAGCTCTCGAAGGTGAACGAGGCGTTGTAGACGATATTATCCTGGAGGACGTCGTCGCTGACACCCGAGAGGTCGACCGCGATGTAGTAGGTGTCGTTCTGGTAATCCGGGATGACGACCGTGTTGCTCGTGTCCAGGTTGAAGTTCTCGCGCTGAGCGTTCGGACCGGGGTTCTGCTCGGAGAAGCTGGCGTTGAAGACGCCGGAGTCGACCGCGCCGAGGAAGGCGTTGGTCTCGTTGTCGCCGCTCTCCGTGCGGTTCTTGAAGACGCCCTCGAGGCCCGACGCGGAGACCTGGTGGACGATCAGCTCGTCGCTGGCGACCAGGTCCGACTGCGTCAGGTTCCCGTCGATGGGGTCTTCGTTACCGTCGGTGTTCTCGTCGATGAAGCCGAAGTCGACCTGATCCTTCTTGTCGGACGGGACGACCCAGACGTTGCTGCTCTCGGTGGAGCGGGCGTTGATCGACACCGCGCCGACCGCGTCCGCGTCCACATCGGCGAAGCTGAAGTTACCGTTGTTGATCTGCGCCGACTGGTTCTCGTTGTTCGCGACGACCGCGAGGTCGTACGACGCGGGGTCGAGGATACCGTTACCGGCGAACTTCACGCTGGATGCGTTGGGCGCAGCAGTGCTGTTACCCGGGTACACGCGGACGGCATCGACGAAGCCGCCGTGCTCGCCGCCCCAGGCGGTGACGTTGTCCGCACCCTCTGCGGTGAAGACGCGGTCGCGGACGCCCGTGCCGGCCATGTAGGTGTTCCACATGAGCGTGACTTCGCCGTCACCGTCTTCGTCGGCGACGGTAACGTTCGTCACGTAGTTCGTCTTGCCCACGGAACCGACCTGCACGGTGGCCTGAGCGCCCTCTTCGGAATCGTCGAGGGAGATCGGGATCTCGACGACGTCACCGCGCTGTTCCTCGAAGACACCGCCGTCGAAGGACGCGGAGCTCGCGGACGGGAACGCGTCGACCGAGAACTCGCCTGCGGTGATCTCGGCGCCAGTGGCGACGTCGGTCACGACGACCGTGTAGTCGCCGGCGTCGAGGTTACCAGCACCGTAGGAGAGGTCCTGGGAGAACTCGCCGCGGTTGTCGAAGGACGTCTGCGCGTAGCGCATGGACGGGCCGTCGACAGTGATCGCGACCGGCGAGTTACCGCGGATGGCCTCACCGCTGACGCTGAGGTTGACGTCCTCGTTGTGCTCGAACAGCGTGCCGTCCTCGTCGAGCGAGGCCGACATGCGGAGCGAGGTGACGTTGAAGAACTTCTTACGGACCGGACCCTCGGCGGGGTCGTTGCCCTCGTTGAACGTCAGGCGGTAGGTCGTGCCGGACTCGAGGTTGCTCGTGTCGAAGACGATCGAGCTGCTCGAACCGGTGCCGCCGTCGAGCAGGATCTCTCCCGTCTCGACGTTAGTGAGCAGGATGTCCGTGTCGCGATGGTTGGCAACGAACCGGACGTCCTGGCCCTGGTAGATGCGCTGTGCGGACGAACGCGTGTTGTGGTCCGCAGTGCTCTGATCGAGCGCACCGGACGCCGTCTCGACGGTGAAGTTGCCGAGGTCGACGTAGCGACTCGTGTTAGCGGAACTCGCGATACCGCTCGGGGAACCGACGTGGACCTTCACCTCGTCGGCCGGGCTGAGGTCGCCCCAGAAGTCGCTGTTGTAGTCGCCAGTGATGATGACGGCGTCACCAGTGGCATTGGTGTTGACTGCACCAGCCGGGAGGTCGTAGACGTCCGCCTTGGACGTGTTCCCGCTGGCGTTGTACTCGTTGAAGTCGCCCGTACCAGCTTCACGGACGTAGACCGTGAACTGAGTGTTGTTCACGTTATTGAGCGTTCTATTGAATTCGATACGAATGTTGCCGTTGTTACCCTCTTCCTCCACGGCGGAGTTGACACCGGGAGCAGTGTTGGCAGCAGCGGCTGTCCCTGCGAATGCGATGGTGCCCGCGAAGACGGACGTTACCACCAGCATCGTCAGGAACAAGCTGCGAAGCTTGTCGTTAGTTCCTGTCATAGTTTGTTTGACTTCTGTTGGCGGCCACAGTACCTTTCCCGACCACGCGGACACGCGACCGACAGTCGGCCGCGCCGAACCGGCAGTGGTGTACTCGATACTGCAACCATGGGTAGGGGTACGGTAGGAACCACCGGCGGATGTAATAAATGCTTTGTGGTCACGTCACCGGAATGTGCGCCCGTCACGGCCGACAAAACGGCCTCGAGAGAGCGTGTGTGATGAATTCACGCACCCCGAAGACGTGTCAGACGGCCGTCCCACGGTCGGCTTACGGCGGGTCTATTAAATACCGAAGTGTGACTGTAAGACCGTCCTACCGCCCGTTAGACTCAGATCAGGACCGGGAACACAGAGCGAAAGGATCGCTTACGGCCACCGTCACCGATGATTCCCCGCCTACGGAACGTGATACGAATCGTGGCATTTGAAAGCCATGACACAGGGGATCGCACGCCCCCGTGCGATCGACCGTGCAATCGTTTCAAATGCTACTATAACCGCCCGACGGCACGAATACGTGCTCGTCTGGGTTTCGATCCGGGGCGTGAAAGAATTCTGAGCGAGATCGTGACACGCGGTCTGAATATCCGAACGTCGACTGACCGTTGGCGGCCGAGGTACTATTGCCCCCAGAACTACGACGTGACGACTTCGACCACCTTTTTTCCCGCTCGGGTGTGCTTCGCGCACCACGTTCGCTCACGGGTCGCTCACGGGTCGCTGACGCTCCCCGTTCGCATCGAAGGCTCGCTCCGCTCGCCTTCACTCTCCCCGTTCGCATCGAGGTTTCCCTTCGGTCGACCTCGCCGCGGCAAAAATGGGGCAAAAATGCGGACGCGAGCGAAGCGAGCGTCCGAATAAAACCGAACGAACGACGCCTAACCTACGACGTGACGACTTCGACCTCGTGGCCGTCCGGGTCCTCCCCGACCACCTTTTTCCCGCTCGGGTGCGCTTCGCGCACCGCTCGCGGCAAAAAGATGGGGCAAAAAGGCGGCCACTCGCGTTGATCGTGGCCGAACGAAGCCCTAGCCTACGACGTGACGACCTCGATCTCGTGGCCGTCCGGGTCTTTGGTGAACGCGTAGTTGTTGTCGCAGCTCTCGGGGTCGCGGTAGTCCTCGGCCTCGCGAGTCATGAGCGTCTCCCAGCCCTCGTCGAGGTCGTCGACGCGGACCGCGAGGTGACCCCAGGCGTCGCCCAGGTCGTACGAGCGCCCGTCGTAGTTGTAGGTGAGTTCGACCGACATGGCCTCCTCGGCCGCGTCCTGGGGTTCCATGAAGTAGTTGGCGAAGGTGTCGGCCTCCCAGCGCCCGGTGTGCTCGTACTCGAACTTGCGAGTCCACCAGCCGATGTGCTCGTCGGCGTCCTCGACGCGGATCATCGTGTGGTCGATGCTCCAGCGGGCGCCGACGTCGCGCTCGACGATCTCGATCTCGTGGCCGTCGGGGTCTTTGACGAACGCGTAGCCGGGGTTGTCCTCGGGCCGTCGGTAGTCCTCGACGCCCTGGTCCATCAGCTCGTAGTAGGCGTCGTGGACGTCCTCGACGCGGACGGCGATGTGGCCCCAGCCGTCGCCCATCTCGTAGGACCGACCGTCGTGGTTGTACGTCAGTTCGAGCAGCGCGCCGTCCTCGTGGACGTCCTCGGGGCCGAGGAAGACGTTGGTGAACGTGTCGGCCTCCCAGCGGCCCTTCTCCTCGTACTCGAGGTGCGTTTGGTACCAGTCGAGCGACTCTTCGAGGTCTTCGACGCGCATCATCGTGTGGTCGAGCGTTCCGTCCATGTGCGACACCTGGGAAGCCAGTTCGAAAAGGATACCGAACGCGGCACTCAGGGCCGGCTCGTCCACGCCGCGAACGCGAGGACGGCGGCGCCGAGCGGATAGGCGATCGTGCCGGTGCGGTACGACGAGAAGCCGACCGCCGCGTAGACGACGTCGAACGCAGCGAGCGCGAACAGTCCGGCGGTCACCCCGCGGTCCTCGCGGTCGACCAGCGAGAGGGCCGCACTCCCGATCCCCGCCGCGTACAGCAGCGTCGCGGTCGGCCACGCGAGCAGTGCAGCGGGGATGTCGCGCGTGTACACGAAGACGTAGTGATAGACGGAGGTGACCGCGCCGGTCTCCGGGGAGACCAGCGCGACGGAGTGGACGAGACTGACGCCGCCCTCGTAGGGTATCACCAGCCAGGGGACGATGGCGGCGAGTGCGACCGCCGCGGCGCGAGCGGAGACCCGCGACCGGACGGACGCCGGCGCGGTCGCGTCGGCCCCGCTCATCGGGTCGTCAGGATGCGGAGCACGTCCTCGTCGGCGAGTTCGTGGTCCATTCCGACCTGCTGGTCGTCGTGTTTCGCGCTCGGACCGGAGACGCGCGCGAAGCGAAAGCGGTCCTCGAACTCGCCGCCGAGCTTCTCGCAGGCGTCCTCGATGGTGTCGCCCTCCCGGAGGACGAGCGGCTCCTCGTAGTCGACGCCTCGCCCGGGCTTGTCCATGTAAACCCGAATGAGGCCGAGTTCCTCCCAGATAGCCTCTTTGAGCGGCTCGAGCCCCTTTCGCTCCTCGGCACTGATGAAGATGGACTCCTCGGGGTCGATACCGTGCTCGCGCAGTTGCTCGTGGACGGTATCGAGGTAGTCGGGCTCGATGAGGTCGGCCTTGTTGACGGTGACGAGCGACGGGAGGTACTCGCGGTTGTCCATCACGCCGTCGATGAGCCGGTCGATGTCGACGTGCTCGCCGATGTTGACGTCGGCGTTGACGAACCCGCGTTCGCGCAGGACGCTCTTGATCGTCTGCTCGTCGAGGTCGAGGTCGGCGCTGGACGTGATGTGCAGGCCGTCCTTGTGCTTCTTCCGGATGGTGACCCGCGGGGGCTCGGTGTCGAGGCGGACCTTGTTGTCGTATAGCTCGTCGTAGAGCCGTTCGTACTGGTCGATCTCGAACACGGAGAGGACGAAGACGACCAGATCGGCGGTCCGAACGACCGAGAGGACGGCCTGTCCGCCGCCGCGGCCCTCCGCGGCGCCCTCGATCAGCCCGGGCACGTCGAGGATCTGGATGTTCGCGCCGTTGTACTTGAGCATCCCGGGGTTGACGTCGAGCGTGGTGAACTCGTAGGATCCCACCTCGCTCTCGGCGTTGGTGAGGGCGTTCAGGAGGGTCGACTTGCCGACGCTGGGGAAGCCGACGAGCGCGACGGTGGCGTCGCCGGTCTTCTCGACCGCGTAGCCCCCGCCGCCGCCGGCCGAGGACTGGTTCTCGAGTTTCTCCTTTTTCTCCGCGAGCTTCGCCTTCAGCCGGCCGATGTGTTCCTCCGTGGACTTGTTGTAGGGCGTCTCGGCGATCTCCTCCTCGATCTCGCGGATCTCCTCTTCGAGCCCCATCAGGTTGCTGTCGGCTACCGGTACCGAAAAAGGTGTTCTTCCGGGTCGGTCGTCGGACCGTCGCCGACCCCGAATTGTGAACGTATTATGTATTCCTATATGAACGAATCTCGTTTCGACACACTAATACGAGGAGCGCCGACAGAGACGAGCATGACAGACCCGGCGCGACTCCGTGACAGCACGGAGATCCGGCTGCCGGCCGACGCGCTCGAGGGGGTGCGCGACGACCTCGAGCGCCGGTTCACGGTGACGATCCGACAGGAGGAGTGCTGGCTCCGGATCATCGGGAGTCCGGTCGAGATCAAAGGAGCCAGCGAGTTTCTGACGCGTAACGGTATCTCGGTGGCCTGAACCGACGCGGTAGCGCTCGGTCCCGGGTCGAGTGCTCGCCGCGAGACCGACTTACGGAGACGTTCCCGATCGGATAGCGTTCGCGAGCAGCGGGCGCATCACGCCGACGAGCGGCGCGCGGTCGTCGTCGGTCCAGACGGCGCTGTGGCGGTCGACTCCGGGCAGGTCGCCCTCGAGTTCGGAGCTGACGAGCAGTTCGCCGCCGTCGGCCATGAGGATCGCGCTGATCTCGCCGGGTCGGATGGGGTGGGTCTCCCACCAGGTCCAGGTCTCGACGACCGCCGCGTCGGGGGCGACATCGGCCACCGCGTCGCGGATTTCGGGACTGGGCGAACCGAGCGTGATCGCGACGCCGCGGTCGGCCGCGGCGGCGAGCGCGGTCCGCAGGTCGTCGGTGAGCAGGCTCTCGACGGCGACGACGACCAGGAGTTCGTCGGTCGCGTCGCCCGCGAGGCTCGCCAGTCGGTCGCTGACTGCGTCGGTTCCCTCGACGACCCAGACGCCCGCCCGCTCCTCGCGCGGGTCGGACGACCGGAGGCGCGGGAGCAGCCCCTCCAGTCGGTCGAGGCGCTCGCCGTACGCCCGGCGGATGGTCTCGACGGCGTCGCGCGGGTCGGGGGCACGGAACCGGCGCGGCTGGGAGTCCTGTACGTCCGCGAGTCCGCGCTCCTGCAGGGCCTCGACGCTGTCGTAGACGCGGGGGCGGGGGACGTCGGCGACCTCCGCGATCTCGCGGGCGGTACCGTGGTCGATGCGCGTCAGCGCAACGAAGCACTTGGCCTCGTAGGTCGTCAGCCCGAACGTCTCCAGTAGCGACGTGGTCTCGGCGACGACGTCGTCTCCGTCGGGGCCGGCGGCGGACTCGTCGTTCGACATGTGAGTGGGTGGCTCAGAGGACGTTGCGCGGTCGGGGACATAACGGTGACCGTTCGCGGCGGCCGGACGCGGGCGAGCGGTACTCGCGGTCGCTGTCGACACGGTCGTCACCTCAGACCGGCTGGTCGTCGGCGTCAAGCAGCTCCGTGTAGCGGTCCCGGATGGTCACCGCCGAGACGTCGGCGGCGTCGGCGACCTCGTGCTGGGTCACGTCGACGTCGGTCAGGCGACCCGCCGCGTAGATGGCGGCGGCGGCGAGTCCGACGGGGTTCTTGCCCGAGTGGACCGCCTCGCGCTTGCCCGCCTCGAGCAGTTCGACCGCGCGCTGCTCGGTCTCGTCGGGCAGGCCGAGGTCCGACACCAGCCGCGGGACGTACTGGACCGGGTCGGTCGGCTCCATCGCGAGGCCAAGTTCGCGGGCGATGTACCGGTAGGCGCGCGCGAACTCCTTGCGCTCGACGCGACAGACCGTCTCGAACTCGTCGAGCGTGCGGGGGACGCCGGCCCGTCGCGCGCCGGCGTACAGCGACCCGGTCGCCATCGCCTCGATGGAGCGGCCGGGGATCAGCTCCTCGTCGAGCGCGCGCCGGTAGATGACCGAGGCGGTCTCGCGGGCGTCCTTCGGGAGGCCCAGCGCCGAGGCCATCCGGTCGATCTCGCCCAGCGCCTGCTTGAGGTTGCGATCCTGCGCGCTCCGGGAGCGAAAGCGCTCGTCCCAGGTGCGCAACCGCGACATCTGCTCGCGCTTCTTCGCCGACAGCGTCTGGCCGTGGGCGTCCTCGTTCTGCCAGTCGATGACCGACGAGAGCCCCTTGTCGTGGAGCATCTCGGTGGTCGGCGAGCCGACCCGACTCTTTTTCGCCCTGTCCCGGGAGTCGAACGATCGCCACTCGGGGCCGCGGTCGATCTCGTCCTCCGCCACGACGAGCCCGCACTCCGAGCAGACGGTCTCGCCGTGTTTCTCGTCGGTGACCCCGGCCGCACCGCACTCCGGACACTCGGTTCGCTCGCGCTCGGCGTCCGCTCGTTCGCCCTCGCCGACCTCCTCGGGGGCGCGTTCGGATGTCTGGACGTCGCGGCCCGAGACTCGCTGATTGGTGCTTGTCATGGTGGGTGCGTTTCCGCCCGGCGACGGTCGCCGCCGGACCGTCCTTCGGCGGTAGCCACTACGAGGCGAGTACTGAAATAAGTATTGTTGCGTTGTTACAGCAGTAGTAACGATGTGTGTAGCGACTCGCGGGCCGCGTGGACCGCCCTCTGGCTCGACCGCGGCCGGTCGACCGGTGACCGTGTCACGAGCGCACGTAGGCCGGCATCGCTCATGGGTGTCGTACCCAACGTGTGGTGGTCTGGCACGCGTCGAGCGGGAAAAGCAATTCTTAAACCCGGCCCGCCGGTTCCCTCGTGTATGGCTGGAACTATCGAAGTGCTCGTCCCCGGCGGGCAGGCCAATCCGGGCCCGCCGCTGGGGCCGGAGCTCGGCCCGACGCCGGTCGACGTGCAGGCAGTCGTGCAGGAGATCAACGACCAGACCGAAGCCTTCGACGGGACGGAAGTGCCGGTCACCATCGAGTACGAGGACGACGGGTCGTTCTCGATCGAGGTCGGCGTCCCGCCGACGGCGGAGCTCATCAAGGACGAGGCCGGCTTCGAGACGGGCAGCGGCGAACCCCAGGAGGAGTTCGTCGCCGACCTCTCGGTCGACCAGGTCAAGCAGATCGCCGAGCAGAAACACCCGGACCTGCTCGCCTACGACCTGAAGAACGCCGCGAAGGAAGTCGTCGGCACCTGCACCTCGCTGGGCGTCACCATCGAGGGCAACGACCCCCGCGAGTTCAAAGAGCGCATCGACGAGGGCGAGTACGACGACGTGTTCGCAGCGGAAGCCGAAGCGTAGCGAGGCGACGCTGCGAACGCCCGAAAATCTCGCGGTGCTCGATTTTCGGTGTCTTCGCCGACGAAGCCGCCGCGTGAGCGGCTTCGAGCCGAAGGCTCGAAGCCGCGGCGCAACCCGCGGGCGAGGGCGCGGAGGCTCGCAAAACGAGTGAAGCGAGTTTTGCGGTGTGTTCGCTGACGAAGCGGCCGCGTAGACGGCGGGCGTTCTGCGACACACACTCTCCCGCGTTTCGGGATTCGATCCGCCTCGGCAGCGACGCGGCTGACCGTCGCCTCCGGGTAGCGAGGCCGGAACCGTAGCATCGATGCCGACGCCGCGGAGTGGCAACGCGTGCCGCTCTGGGGCCGGTCCGACGACTTTAAGTGTCACATCGGCGTTCGCCCAGGTGAGACAGGCTTCGCCTGTTTCACTGACCCGTAGGAGCCGCTGGCGTACTACGGAGGTGAACAATGGCAGATCAGGAAATAGAGAACGCAGTAACTCGTGCACTCGAGGACGCACCGCCCCGGAACTTCCGGGAGACGGTCGACCTCGCCATCAATCTGCGCGATATCGATCTTGACGACCCGTCGAACCGCGTCGACCAGGACGTGGTGCTCCCGTCCGGCACCGGACAGGACACGCAGATCGTCGTGTTCGCGGAGGGCGAGACCGCCCTGCGCGCCGAGGACGTCGCCGAAGAGGTCCTCAGCAGCGACGATCTGGCCGACCTGGGCGACAACGACAACGAGGCCAAGGACCTGGCCGACGAGACCGACTTCTTCCTCGCGGAAGAATCGATGATGCAGGACATCGGTCGATACCTGGGGACCGTGCTCGGTCCGCGGGGGAAGATGCCCGACCCCATCGCGCCGGACGACGACGTGGTGGAGATGGTCGAGCGCCTCAAGAACTCCGTGACCGTGCGGAGCCGCGACCGGCGCACGTTCCACACCCGCGTCGGCGCCGAGGACATGTCCGCCGAGGAGATCGGCGACAACATCGACGTCATCCTCCGGCGCCTCCACGCGGACCTCGAGAAGGGCCCGCTCAACATCGACTCCATCTACGTGAAGACGACGATGGGGCCGGCAGTGGAGGTCGCCTGAGATGAGCGCAGAGCGCAAGACCGAGACCATCCCGCAGTGGAAGCAAGAGGAGGTCGCCGACGTCGTCGAGATGATCGAATCGTACGACAGCGTCGGCATCGTCGACATCACGGGCATCCCGTCCCGGCAGCTCCAGGACATGCGCCGGGACCTGTACGGGACCGCCGAACTGCGCGTCTCGCGCAACACGCTCGTCGAGCGCGCACTCGAGGAGGTCGACGACGGCCTCGAAGTCCTGACCGAGTACGTCTCGGGACAGGTCGGCCTCATCGGGACCAACGAGAACCCCTTCGGCCTCTTCCAGCAACTGGAGGCCTCGAAGACGCCGGCGCCCATCAACGCCGGCGAGGTCGCCCCCAACGACATCGTCATCCCGGAGGGCGACACGGGCATCGACCCCGGACCGTTCGTCGGCGACCTCCAGCAGGTCGGCGCGAACGCCCGCATCCAGGACGGGTCGATCCAGGTCCTCGAGGACTCGACGGTCCTCGAGACCGGCGGGGAGGTCTCGACCGACCTCGCCAACGTCCTCAACGAACTGGGCATCGAGCCCAAGGAGGTCGGGCTGGACCTGCGCGCCGTCTACGCGGACGGCGTGCTCTTCGAGCCCGAAGAGCTCGAGCTCGACGTCGAGGAGTACCGCGCCGACATCGAGGCGGCGGCCGCTCGCGGTCGCAACCTCTCGGTCAACGCGGTGTTCCCGACCGACCGCACGGCCGCGACCCTCCTCCAGAAGGGCCGCGGCGACGCCAAGAGCCTCGCCCTGCGGGGCGCCATCGAGAGCCCCGGGGTCATGGACGACCTCGTCTCGAAGGCCGACGCGCAGGTGCGCGCGCTCGCGGCGCAGGTCGACGACCCCGAGGCCCTCCCCGAGGACCTGCAGGACGTCGACGCGCCCGCAGCCGAGGAATCGACCGACGACCAGACCGACACCGAGGACGACGCCGACGAGAGCGACGACGCCGAGGCCGAGGAGGCCGAGGCCGACGATGAGGACGACGACGGTGACGCCGGCGACGCCCTGGGAGCCATGTTCTAACAACAATGGAATACGTTTACGCAGCACTCATCCTGAACGAAACGGACGCAGAGATCAACGAAGCGAACCTGACCGACGTGCTCGAGGCCGCGGGCGTCGACGTGGAGGAGTCCCGCGTCAAAGCGCTCGTCGCCGCGCTCGAGGACGTCGACATCGACGAGGCCGTCGAGCAGGCCGCCGCCGTCCCCGCCGCGACCGGCGGGGCCGCGGGCGGTGCCGGCGGCGCCGAGGAGTCGGCCGACGAGGGCGACGACGAGGAAGAAGCGGCCGAAGCCGACGAGGGCGGCGACGACGACGAGGACGACGGCGACGACGAGGCCAGCGGCGAGGGCCTCGGCGAGCTGTTCGGCTGATTTCGGTCACACCTTCCTTCGATTTATTCCGGCCGAGTAGCCCCGCGGCCGGTCGGGCGACGGGACTCCGAGGTCACGGTCGACGGCGGCCGGCGACGACCGCGACGAGGCAGCCGACCGCGAGTCCGGCGTAGGCCGCGGTCCGGACGGTATCGACCGACGTGGCACCGACGAAGTCCAGCGGGCCGACGGCCTGGAGCGGACCTAGATACCAGGCGAGCAGCTAAGGCGGAGTGGTAGGTATCGGTTTCGCGCTCCCGGCGCCGAGGGTTTATCCCCCATCGGGGGACCACTCCGTCGCGATGGACCCGTTCGTCGGTGGCCCGGCCGTCGAGCCCGGCGCGACGCTGCTGGTCTGCGGATTCCTCGCCGGCGGGGTGGCGCTGGGGACCGTCAGCGGGCTGACTCCCGGGGTCCACGCGAACACGTTCGCGCTCCTGCTGGCGGGGGTCGCGCCGTCGGTCCCCGGACCGGTCCGCTACGTCGGCGCCGCGATGCTCGCCGCGGGGACCGTCCACACGTTCCTCGACATCGTCCCCGCGCTGGCGCTCGGGGTCCCCGACCCCGCGATGGCGAGCTCGGCCCTGCCCGGACATCGACTGGTACTGGCCGGGCGCGGGCGGGAGGCGCTCCGGCTCTCCGCGCTGGGCAGCGCCGGCGCGGTGGCGCTGGCGGTCCCGCTGTCCGTCCCGGTGACCCGACTGATGACCGCCGCCTACCCGACGCTCCGGGCGCACCTCCCGCTGGTCCTCGGCGGAGTCGTCGTCCTGCTCGTCGCGACGGAGACGACGAACCGGAGACGACTGGGTGCGGTCCTGTCGCTCGCCGCGAGCGGCGCGCTCGGCGCGGTGGCGCTGGACCTGCCCGCGGGCGGACTCGTCGACGCGGGCGGGATGCTGGCGCCCGTCTTCGCCGGGCTGTTCGGCGCGCCGGTGCTGCTGGACGCGCTGACCGGCGAGGGCGTCCCCCCGCAGGACGACGCCCGGGTGACGATTCCCCGGCGAGCGGTGGCGGGGTTCGCGCTCGTCGGAACCCTCTCGGGCGCGGTGGTCGGCTATATTCCGGGAGTGTCGAGCGCCGTCGCGGCGACCGCGGCGCTGCTCGCGGTCCCGGGCGACGGGCCGCGCGCGTTCGTCGTCACGACGAGCGGCGTGAACACGGCGAACACGATGTTCGCCCTGCTGGCGCTGGTCTCGCTCGGGACGCCCCGGACCGGCGTGATGGTCGCGATGGACGACGCCGGCGTGCCGCTGGACCTGCCCCTGCTGCTCGGGAGCGTGCTCGCCGCCGCCGCGGTCGGGTTCGTGCTCGTGGTGACCGTCGGTGACCGCTATCTGCGGCTCGTCGGGCAAGCGGAGTACGCGCGACTGTCCGTCGGCGTGCTCGGTCTGGTCGTGGTCGTGGTCGCGGTGTTGACCGGCCCGCTCGGCGTCGGCGTCTTCGCCGCCTCGACCGTCGTCGGGCTGATTCCCGTGCGCGTTGGTTCGCGTCGGGCGTCGCTGATGGGCGTGTTGCTGGTACCGCTGATCTTCGGTTTGTAGGCTGTGTTTGCGGTGGCCGCGTGCGACGACCGCCCTCGACCCGCTCGCGCGGTCTGCACGGGATGAACCCCGCGACAGCGCGCGCCACGTACCGCTCCGCAGTGTTTCAGATGTATCCCTGTCGGCGGAAATAGCCCATCATGACCAGCGCGACGACGAGCATCCCGACCATGACCGAGGGGTAGGCGTACGTCCAGCCGAGTTCGGGCATGTTGTAGGCGCTGTCGCCGAAGTTCATGCCGTAGACGCCGACGACGAACGTCAGCGGGATGAAGATGGTCGCGACGACGGTGAGCACCTTCATCACCTCGTTGGTCGACTGCGAGAGGGTGTTGAGGTAGATGTCCCGCGCCCCGGAGGCCAGGTCGCGGTAGGTCTCGGTGAGGTCGACCAGTTGGACGAGGTTGTCGTAGAGGTCGCGGTAGTACTTCTCGGTCTCCTCGCGCACCTGGTCGGGGTCACCGCGGGCGAGCACGCCGACTGCCTCGCGGGTCGGCCAGGCGAGTTTCCGGAACGAGAGCAGTTCGCGGCGGACGCTGTTTATCTCCTCGAGCGTATCGAGCTCCGTCGAGGTGGTCACGTCGTCCTCGACGGCCTCGATGTCGTCTTCGATGGCGTCGAGCAGTTCGAAGTACTCGTCGACGACGACGTCGAGGATGCGGTAGGCGGTGAAGTCGGGACCCCGCTGGAGCAGGCGCTCGTCGCCCGAGAGAACGGCCCTGCGGACGCGCTCTAGCTGTTCCGCGGGCGCGGCGGTGATCGAGACGACCCAGTCGGGACCGACGTAGACGCCGACGGGCTCGTCGCGGATCTCCTCGTCGAAGGTCGTCTCGCCGCGCCGGAGCGTGGCGAGTTTGACGACGACGAACGTGTAGGCGCCGTACTCCTCGGTCTTCGGGCGGACGTCGTTCCAGACGTCCTCGACGGTGAGCGGGTGCAGCCCGAACGCGTCGGCGACCCGCTCCATCTCCTCGCGGTCGGCGCCGGCGGAGTGGACCCAGGTCGTCCCGTTTGCGGCCTTCGCGGCGGCCAGGTCGTCGTACTCGGTGACTTCGTCGGTCCGATAGACCAGCGCCGTCGTCACGGCGACCCCTCCGCGGGCGCCGACCGGCCGATGGCCGCGAGCGTGAGCCCGACCATGACTGCGGGCACGGAGAGCGACCGCCCGGTGTAGGCCGTCGTGACGCCGACGGCGTATCCGGCGACCCCCACGGCCGTCAGCGCCACGCCGAGGGCGTACTGCGCGTTCATAGCCCCGGCGACGTGCGGGAGCGTGAAAAACGTAGGCGCCTTCGGACGCGTCGACCGACGGCGGCCCGCCGTCGCCGGGCGATTCGGCGGTCGGCGACGCGGGCGGGACAAGACACTTACCGGACCCCGCGGTGGAGCCGAACATGGTACACTGCCCTGAATGCGAGACCGAACTCGCCGCGAAAGAGGACGTCGAGTTCGTCGACATGGACGCGAAGATGGCCGGCCTCTTTCGGTCCTCCAAGCGGTTCTACGTCGTCGGCTGCGCCAGTTGCGGCGCGGCGATCGGCAGCGGGGTCGCCGGCGGCGGCGGGTAGTCCGGCCGCGGCCTCGCTCCGTCGTACGGATTCTTGCAAGACGGTCCGGGATCGACCGCACGACTGCGTGCGGTCGACCCGGTACACGCTTGGTTCGAATCCGTCTCAGTCCGCCGGGTGACGCAGTCCCTCGAAGAGGGCGTTCACCCGCGGGCGTTCGTCGATCCGCTCGGGGTGGACGGCGATCGCGACCACGAAATCCCCGTCGTGCTCGAACGTCGCGACGTCGATCGTGACGTTCGCCTCGACGCCCTCCATGGTCTGGGTGGCGCCGTAGACCGAGACGTTCCGCTCGGCGCCGAGCGAGCGCACGGTCCTGTTGGACTCGAAGCGCACGTCCGAGAGCCCGGAAGTCGAGGCGACGAACCGCCGGACGAGGCGCTCGTTCGACAGGTCGGCGAGCGGGTTGATCGTCTGCCCGGCGATCGAGACCGTCGGCGTCGTGTACACCGAGAAGCGCGCGAAGTCGCCCTCGACGGGCCCGAGCGAGACCGTCCGGTTGTACTGACGGATCTCGCTCGAGGCCTCGATCGTCCGGTTCTGCCCGGCGACGGAGACGTTCAGCGTGCTGTTGGGCGAGCCGCTGTCGGCCAGCCGGTACCCCGTCTCCTGCAGCGCCGAGTCGCTCACCTCGGTCGCGTTCGCCGACACGTCCAGCGGTTTGCTCCCCGTCAGGAAACCGAGACAGCCCGCGCTCGCCAGCAGCGCGACGAGCGCGAGCGCGGCGCCGACCTCCCGTGCTCGCGTCATACGGTGCTACTGATTCCGACGCGGGATAAAGGCGCCGGGCGAGCGGGCCGGCGAGACCGCGACCGGGCTACTCGAAGCGGTAGGTCGGGCCGTCGTCGCCGTCCTCGACGTCGACGCCGATCTCGTCGAGCGCGTCGCGCAACTCGTCGGCGCGTTCGTAGTTGCCGGCCTCGCGCTCGCGCTCGCGGACGTCGAGCACGAGTTCGGCCAGGTCCTCGGCGACCCGCACCTCGCCGCCGTCGGGCGCGCCGAGCGAGAGCCCGAAGACGTCCCCGCCCAGGTCCTCGAAGGCGTCGATGGCGCGCTCGAGCCCCGGGTAGTCGTATCGCTCGTGCGCGTCGACGTGCGCGTTGACCGCCGAGGCCAGTTCGAGCAGCGCGGCCATCGCCTCCCGCGTGTTCAGGTCGTCGTTCATCGACGCCTCGAAGTCCGCGCGGGCGGCGTCGACCGCCTCCCGGAGGTCCGGGTCGACCGCCTTCGAGTAGGCGTCGACGCTGTCGGCGGCCTCGACGGCCCGCTCGTACCCCCGCTCCAGGCGCTCCCAGCGCTCCTCGGCCTCCGCGAGCGTCTCCTCGGAGAAGGTCGGATCCGCCGAGTAGACGGTGGAGACGAAGAACGTCCGGAGGACGTCGACGCCGAACTCCTCGATGGCCGCCCGGGCGGTCGTGAAGTTCCGGAGGCTCGAGGACATCTTCTCGTCGGCGACCTGCACCATCCCGGTGTGGAGCCAGTAGTTCGCGAACGGCTGACCGGTGGCGCACTCGCTCTGGGCGATCTCGTTCTCGTTGTGCGGGAAGACCAGATCCGACCCGGCGACGTGGATGTCGAAGGTGTCCCCGAGGTGGGTCGTCGACATCGCCGAGCACTCGATGTGCCAGCCCGGCCGGCCCTCGCCCCACGGCGAGTCC